>CALXRS010000022.1 GCA_944390915.1 uncultured Alphaproteobacteria bacterium | reverse complement strand
ACAAAGGATTTTTCCTATGCATAGCTGTAAGCTTTTCGGAACCACCGGCCTAGCCGGTGGTTTTCTGTTTACAAAAAGAAAGCCCGTGGACAACGGGCTTTCTTTCATTCGTACGGTATTATTATATTTCTTTTCCTTTACTTGCTTGTATTTCTCGCCACATCTTTTCCGCCTGTCTTTTCCTGCGGCCTTTCAACTCGGTGGCGTTCTCCTCGTTCAGGTTGTTCAGAGCGCGGGCACCGTCTATGCCCGGACGCTCACCGGTTTGAGAAACGGCTCCGGCAATATAACTTTCCTTATTGATAACTTCATCACCGCCGCGGGGAGAAGCATCAAACGTCAGACGCACATCGGAACCCGTTTTGATCTCACCGCGAATTTCCGGTCCTCTTTGCAGAGGCGGAACACGCGCAATCTTCGGTTTTTCGACAACCTCCTCTTTCGTCGGAACTTCTTCATACATAACCCGCTTGTCTTCGGGGCAATCCGTGCCTTCGCCGATAACCCGAATATTGCGGGTCATGGTCAGCGTGCCGTCTTCGTCAACCGGCAGATTGCGATAACCGGCACCGGCAACGGCGAAGAACTTGTTCGCATCCATACGGCCGTCGGCGCGTCCGGCTTCATTTAAGGTACAGATATCCAACGTCTTGCGGGCAACTTCCATCTGTTCGGCCGTCAGCTGATCGCCGCAGCCAAGCAAATGATAAATATCTTCCAGCTGCTTGCCCAGAGAACCGGTGCCGATGGTGCCGTATTCGCCGTCTTTGACCGAAGTGATGGCCGCCAGACGGGAAAACTTGAACAAAATCTGTTCCGCCGTCATCGGATTTTCGGGATCGATACTCAGTTCCTTGGCATAATAGTCGGCATGCGAATAGAACCTTGCCATACCGGCGCCGTCGGTCGTATCCAGTTTTTCGTACCAGCTTTTCAAAATATCAAACTGACGTTTGCTGATGCCCATGTCTTTATCCCATTCTTCGGGGAAAAGCTGCATGACGGGGCCTTCGTCTTCATAAATATTTCCGATATTTTCCTCCGCCGCGCCCTGCGGGACATAGCCGGCGGTGTCGGCAGGCATTCCGTTCCCGGCCAGACTGTCGGCCGCCGCGCCCTGCGGGACATAGCCGGCGGTGTCGGCGGGCATTCCGTTCCCGGCCAGACTGTCGGCCGCCGCGCCCTGCGGGACATAGCCGGCGGTGTCGGCGGGCATTCCGTTCCCGGCCAGACTGTCGGCAACTTCTCTGCCTTCATCCTGTTTTTCCGTTAGGAAAGACAACAATTCCTGACGCGAAACTTTGGCCTCGTCGGCATCGCGGCCGAGAGCGTCGGTCAACAATATCATAAGGCCGGACGTTAGGGCGGACACACCCAAACTTTTTGCTTCTTTTTTCCGTTCATCTTTATTTTTGGCGGTAGCTACGCCGACAAGGTTGCTGGTCAGGGCGCCGGCAATCGTCAAACCGCGGCGTGCCATTTTCTGGGCGGCAATATTGGATACGGCTTGTCCGGCAGCATCGGCAATGACGTTCACGCCTGCCGCGGCGGCAGAACCGGCAATCCCCATACTCAGACCGGCAGCACCGACCGAAAAGATGGATTTGGTGATAAATTTCGGGTTAAAGTATATGTCTTTATAACTCTTGTTCGGAGCTTCTTTCTTCTGCTTGTATGCTTCGTAGATAATGCGGCGGCCGATGGTATAGGCAGCATAGGCCGCGCCGCCGATGATGGCGGCCGGACCACCGATGCCGACGGCCGCGGTAAAGCCGGCAGCGGCTACCATGTCGGCGCCGATTTCATATTTGTTCTTATCCAGATACTTAACCACTTTGCGGGCAATTTCGTATTTGTTTTTCCAGAGTTTTGTACAACCCTCATTAAACGCGGCAATGGTATTGGCCATTTTCCGGTTACAGGCTTCAAACTTCTTATTGGCATTTGCGCGCGCCGTCTGCCATTTTCCGCGCAGATCTTTGCCTTTGTCTTTCAGTTTGGCAAAGCCCTGATTGATGCGATCGGCGAGCTTTTTGACATTATGCTTATATTCCTCCAACCGGCTTTCCGCGCGCACGGAAGCGGCGGCACAGTAACCGACCACGCCGTCCACGGCAATGGATATCTTACCAACGGTGGAACGACCGAGATCGGAAATTTTCTTTTTGATTTCCTTGCTGCGTTTATTCAGTTCTTTTTGGACGGCTTCTTTTACTTTGGTTTCGTCGCCGGTATATTTTTTCTGCATATCCTGATTGATTTTTATGCTTTCGCCGGCCAAAAAGCTTTGCAAAATGGCCAAATCGATTTTTTCGTTCAGGGTCTGCTTATAAATGTCTTCGCGCTTTTTATCGTCGGCCGCTTTCATAAATTTTTTGGCCGTCGGCGATTCCGGACTGGCCGCGCCGCGCAATTCGTCTTTGGTTTCCAGCTTGGCGGCGGCAACCATCTGCGCAATCATCTTATCGCGAGCCGCACCCTCGGCAACACGGGTTACCTGCTTGCCGTTTTCCTCCGCCGTTTCATAGAGCTCAATTTTGTCCAATTTTGCCCGCATTTCGGCAAAGGCCTGATCTTCCTCATTCAGCGGATCGGATTTTTCATCCAATTTTTCAACGGCTTCGGCTGCAGTGGCCAGACCAAGATATTGACTGATATCCTGTTTTACTTTGATATCTATATACTTAAGCAGCGCGGAAAACTCTTTTGCATATTCCTTACTGCCGCTTAACGCGCCGTATAATGCATCAACGTCATCAAACTTTCCCTGATTAACCAGTTCCGCTGCCTGTTTTGCATCCATTGCCATGAGTCTGTCTCCTAAAAAGTGCTTTTATACCATACTTGCCTGCAATATACCATAAAAAGTATATGCAGGCAAGTATTTTTTTGTCAAATTTTGTATTTATTTTACGGATTCTTAATAATCGGCAATAAGAATTCTCTGCGCTCCGTTATTGCAGGGTTTGTCCCTGACGCTCTGCCAAAGCTTTCTGCACCGCGGGGCTCAGTTCTTGCTGAGAAGTATTTTCCGCTCCCTGTTCCTTGGCGGGCAGAGCTTTGTTCAGAGCCTCATTTATTTTTTCCTTTTCGGCATCCGTGCGCTCGGCATAAGGTTTGCCGACAACTTCATAATTGCCTTTTTCGTTGCGGCGAATGGAATCCAAACCGTAGCGCTTCAAAGCCGTCTCGCAGGTTTCCATGCCTTCGGCATCTTTATGCGCTTCCGCATAGGCATATTTTTTCAGCAGAATTTCGGCCTTGGCCTTATCTTCTCCCGTTGCCTTGTACCAACCTTTGGCAAGGTTTTCTTCCATTTTGGAAATTTCCTGAGCAAATTCGTCATTGCCGGCATTGACGGCGCGGCGCTGATAAGGATCATCCGAAAAACCTGCGCTCGAATATTTTTCCAGACGAACTCTGGTGGCATTTGCATTGAGCTTATATTCCGGCTCTGTCTTTTCCTGCTCCGGTTCTTTCTTTTCCTGCTCCGGCTCCTGTTTTTGTTCTTCCTCATGCGGCTTAAACTCATCATAGATCTTTTGATCTTCCTCGCTCAAACCCTGAACAGTCACGCCGTTTTTGGCCGCCGCCTCAAGCAGCGCAGCTTTGAATTCATCCGACACATGCTCGCCGAGTTTGATCGCCTGCCCGTTTTCTTTAGCCAAAGCTATCACCGCGGCGAAATGTTCGGCCGCAATCTGCTTGCCTTCCGGCGCTCTGAGAGAAACTTTGTCTTGGGCGGTATAGTGGACTTCTGTGCCGTCCTGGAATTGTCCCTTCAGGCCGACGGGGCGTTCGCCGTTTTCATCCGGCTCGTTGTCGCGCGTCCATTCGTTATCATGCTCCTTGCCCCATTTGGTTAAGGCTTCGTTATACCTGATAACCCAATCTTCGTCCCGAATTTCTTCTTCTTTCTCTTCTTCCGGCTCTTCTTTTTCGGGTTCTTCTTTTTCCGGTTCTTCTTTTTCCGGCTCTTCTTTTACCGGCTCCTCTTTTTCGGGCTCTTCTTTTACGTTCTCTTGTTCTCTTGCCTTAGCGTCGGCCTCTTCAATGACCAAAGCGCCGTTTTCTTCCGCTGCGGCATTTTCTTTTTCTTGTTCTTGCACTCTGTCGTCGGCTTCGGCCTCTTCAATGACCAGAGCGTCATTTTCCTCTGCTGCGGCGGGAGCAACGATGTCGTCATTTGCGGCGGCTTCCTTTTCGGCTCCGTCATCTTCCCGTTTTTCGGATTCTTTTTGCTTATCGGCCTCGTCCTGGTTCTCGGAAACTTCCATCGGAGGAACTTCTTCCTCGCTTTCGGCGCTCTTTTCCTGCCAGGCTTTCAAGGCCTTAGTAACCGTCTCCAACTGGTCTTTCGTAAGCTTGCCGTCGGCGCTTACGCCCAAAGCGGCCACTTCGGCGCTTTTCAGAAATTCTTCACTTATTCCTTCCGGCCAATCAAACAATTCCTCCGTCGGCGTTTGGTTTTCCGTATCGCTCATTTTTTCCTCCTGTTGTTTATTGGGATTTTGCTCCGGCAAAATTTCCGCAGCAGAATGATCTTGTTGAACAGATTGCCGCAGATAGCCGTCCATGCTCCCCTCGGCAACATACATTTCGTTATACAGCGCCTCTTTGAACTCTTCGTTTTTCAGAAGCCATTGCAGCCTTTTTTGCTTCATCTCCGCCTGCAGAGCGCTTTCGACCTTCTCTTGTCCGCGCTTGGTGGCGTTCAGATAAGCGGGAAAATTTTTGTCATGCAAAGCCCGACCGATTTTGGCAAAGGCATCGCCCTCGCCGGCCATGGACTCCACCCGACGGGCATTCAGCCGCACGCCGGCAAGATAATTTTTATAGGCTTTGGACTCTTTTACCCGCGTCACAATCCGGAAAAGTTCCGCCTTGTTTTCTTCCGTTAATTCCACATTTGCCATTATCGATCTCTCTTTTTGCTCCGATTATTGACAACATAACACAAAAAAATATTTTTGTCCACTTTTTTGTTAATTTCTATTTTACGTTCTCGTTTTGCCAAAAAAACGGAAATCACCGGCCGGCAAATTCCGTTTATACTCAACGACGAATGTCAAACACCGGAAAAACCCGCCGCAGATGCGCCAGCAGTTCTTCATCCAGAAAAAAACTGTCGCAGTCGGCATCAGTTGAAGTTTTGTCGCTTTCCACCGGCCGATAGCGCTGCAGATAATATTTTTTTACCCCCCTTGCTGCCAGCTGTTCGGCAATGTCATATATATCGGCAATGCTTAAAATCCGCGGATCGCAGGTGGTGCGGCACTCAAAATCGACTCCGCTTTTTACGAGCAGCGACAGGCTTTCTTCCGCCTCCCGCAAATGATTGACGCCGCCCACGGCGGTTTTGTATTTTTCTTCCGTAAGCGGCGCTTTGATGTCAAAACCGACCCAGTCCGCCAGCGGCAAAACTTTTGCCAGATGCCGCGGACGATAGCCCCCGGTGTGCAGACCGATAAGAAAACCAAGCGCCCGAACTTCTTCCATGGCGGTCGCAAGCCCGTCCTGCATCAGCGGTTCGCCGCCGGAAAAGACAACCCCGTCCAAAATGCCGCGACGGGTTTTTAAGAAATCGACAAATTTTTCCCAGATAAAATTGTCCGCCGCCGAGGCGTCCTGCAAAAAGGCGTTGTGACAGAAAGGGCACCGCCACGGACAGCCCTGCATAAAAACAACCGCTGCTATTTTATCGGGAAAATCGACGGTGCTGAAAGTTTCAACACCGCCGATTTTAATCGGATTTGCCATCTGCCGAACCGTTCGTTATTCGGCGGCAATATTGGTATAGGTTGCGCAACCGCAGCCACCGTCGACGGCTTTGGTTTCGGTGAAATATTTACGGGCGTAAAACTCGGACTTTTTGCCTTTGTTGAACTCGGAAACCGGACGCAGATACCCCATAACACGGGTCCAAACCTCGCAGGGCTGTCTTTCCGAATCGTTCAATTTTACGTCTTCAATGTTCACAATCGTCATTATCTGTCTCCCTTGTTAAAAGTATATCACATTGTTGATGTTTATGCAACTTCGGACGAAGCTGCGGCTCTTCTTTTTTCCGCCAGTTTTTCCTCATCGCAGAGCGGGCAATATTTATGTTCGCCGGAAATATACCCATGCTTCGGACAGATGGAAAAAGTGGGCGTAATGGTTATATACGGCAGGCGATAGTTGGTCAGCACGCGTTTAACAATGTCGCGGCAGACTTTGGCCGAAGATACCCGCTGCCCCATGTAGAGGTGCAGCACCGTGCCGCCGGTATATTTGGATTGCAGCGTAGACTGCAGATCCAACGCTTCAAACGGATCATCGGTAAAACCAACCGGCAGCTGGGAAGAATTCGTATAATAGGGGTTTTCGCTCGTGCCCGCCTGAATGATGCCGGCAAAGCGTTTTTTGTCTTCGCGAGCAAAACGGTAGGTGGCGCTTTCCGCCGGGGTGGCTTCAAGGTTATACATATGCCCCGTTTCTTCCTGAATTTTGACCATTTTGGCGCGGATGTAGTCCAGGAACTTTTCGGCAAAAGCGCGTCCCCATTCGTCGGTAATGTCATGTTTGCCGTCGGTAAAGTTCAAAATCATCTCGTTGATGCCGTTCACGCCGATTGTCGAAAAATGGTTGCGCAGCGTGCCGAGATAGCGCTTGGTATAGGGGAACAGACCGTTGTCTATCAGGCGCTGAATGAGCTTGCGCTTAATTTCCAGCGACTTGCGGGCAATGTTCATCAGCTCGTCCACACGGCCGAACAAACCGGCCTCGTTGCCTTTGTACACAAAACCCAGACGCGCGCAGTTGAACGTGACTACGCCGACCGACCCTGTCTGTTCGGCAGAACCGAACAGGCCGTTGCCTTTGGCCAGGAGCTCGCGCAAATCCAGCTGCAGACGGCAGCACATGGAGCGAATCTGCCCCGGTTTTAAGCTGGAATTGATAAAGTTCTGGAAATACGGCAACCCGTACTTGGCCGTCATCTCAAACAGCAGCTCGGTGTTTTCGTCTTCCCAGGGGAAATCGGGCGTGATGTTGTAGGTGGGAATCGGGAACGTAAACGGCCGCCCCTTGATGTCGCCTTTCATCATCACGGTCATATAGGCTTTGTTAATCATATCCATTTCGGGTTTTAAGTCGCCGTAGGTAAACGGCTGTTCAACGCCCGCAATCATCGGATGCTTGTCGCGCAGATCGTCGGGGCAAACCCAGTCGAAAGTAAAATTGGTAAACGGCGTCTGCGACCCCCAGCGGGAAGGAACGTTCAAATTGTAAATCAGCTCCTGAAAGCACTGTTCAACCTGGTCATAGCTCAGATTGTCCGCGCGGATATAGGGCGCCAGATAAGTGTCGACCGACGAAAAAGCCTGCGCGCCCGCCCATTCGTTCTGCAGCGTGCCCATAAAGTTCACCATCTGTCCGACGGCCGCCGACAAATGTTTGGCAGGGCCGGCCTCGGCTTTGCCGGGAACGCCGTTAAAACCTTCGTGCAGCAGGTTTTTCAGCGACCAGCCGGCGCAATAGGCAGCCAGCATATCCAAATCGTGAATGTGGATATCGCCGTTGCGGTGCGCTTCGCCGACCTCGGCCGGATAAACATGGCTCAGCCAGTAGTTGGCTGTTACCTTGCCGGCAACGTTTAAGATAAGCCCGCCGTTGGAGTAGCCCTGATTGGCGTTGGCGTTGACGCGCCAGTCCAGTTTTTCCAGATATTCGTTAATCGAGCTTTCGACATCGACCATTACTTTCTTTTCGCCGCGCATGCGCTGACGCTGTTCGCGGTACAGAATATAAGATTTGGCGGTGGCAAAATAGTTGGCGGTAATCAAAACCTGCTCTACCACGTCCTGAATACCTTCGATTTCGGGGAATGTTTCGGTATATTTATGCTCCAGCACCTTCAACACCTGACCGGTCAGGAGGCAGCTCTCCTGCTCGCCGAACTCGCCCGTCGACTCGCCCGCCCGCAAAATGGCATTGTAAATCCGGTTGCTGTCGAACGGCACCATCGTGCCGTCGCGTTTGATAACATTGGTTATTGTGCTTTCCTTTATCCGCGAAACGCTAAACTCTTTGTCAGACATCGCCTTTTAGTTCCTCTTGTTGCTGGTCTTGTGTTAAACGTGAAATACCATATATAGCGTTAAAGAAAAGTAAACAACAACAACATATAGTATTCCACAGCTTTTTGCCGCTTGTCCCGAAATACGCCGGAACGCTTTTGATAGTGCACTGAAAAAGGGCTTTTCGGCAAGCGGGAAATTGTTAAAAAAGCGTTAACCGGCTCTTGACAAAAGCGTATCTCCATAAAATAACGGCAAAAAAATTTTTCGACACTGGTGGATAAGTTTTTGCAAAAATATTTTTTATTGCAAAATCAATATATTATTAAAAAATCCCCTATTCACAACGGGTTGCAAAAAAAGAACGCGGCGCCCCCCTTTTATCCACATTTTTTTGACGAAACAGAGAATCGTTCGCAATTTTATCATTCCCGTCGGAAACCGGCGACGCGCAATTAAGCAAAAAGCTTGTCTTTGGCGGCAAAATTTATTATATTGCAGAGCAGATTTGACAAACCGTTTTTTAATTTTTAAGGAAAATTTCATGAAAAAATTATCGGCAGCGGTTGTTTTTTGCCTGTTGGCGGCAACGTCCGCACCGGCTCAGACAACAAGCGAACTGCGACAGATTGAAAATTATCTCAACTCGGTGAAAACGCTTCAAGCGCGCTTTGTGCAAAACGCCAGCAACGGCAACCTCGCCGAAGGCCGCCTGTGGATAGAAAAACCAAACAAAATCCGCATGGAATACGACCCGCCGGCAAACATGCTGATTGTCGGCAACGGCGATTTTGTGGTTTATCACGACCGCGATCTTGATCAGATAAGCAACATCGACTACGACGACATCCCCGCCAGTCTGTTGCTCGGAAACACCATAAAAATTGACGGCAAAGACATCAAGGTAACCGATTTTTACCGCGATTCGGGCACCACCATCGCCACGCTCGAATATGCCAAAGGCGGCGTGGGGCCGATTACGCTTGTCTTTAACAACCAGCCCTTTGAGCTCCGGCAATGGAAAATCGTCGATCCGCAGAGCGTGGAAGTTTCCGTTTCCCTCTACGGCGCCAAAACGGATGAAAAACTCGACGAATCGCTGTTCCGCTTCCGTCGCGAAAGCAACCCCCTGAAACTGAAAAAAGGCCGCTGATGGTGAAGATTGTCAGCTGGAACGTCAATTCGCTGCGAATCCGCCTGCCGGAACTGGCCAGACTGGCGGCGGAAGAAAAACCCGACCTCGTCTGCCTGCAGGAAGTGAAGGCCAAAGAGGAGGATTTTCCTTTTGCCGACGTCCGCGCGGCGGGTTTTGAGCATATTGCCCTCTATACCATGGCCGGCTACAACGGCGTGGCCGTTCTGGCCCGCCGGCCGCTTGTCGACGTCCGCCGCTTTGACTGGGCCGGCAAAGCCGACGCCCGCCACATTGCCGTTGTCTGCGCGGAGGGAATCGAAATCCACAACATCTATGTCCCGGCCGGCGGCGATATTCCCGACCCGCGGGAGAATCCGGCATTTGCCCGCAAACTGGCATTTCTTGAAGAACTGAACGCTTTTTTTGCCGCCCGCGCCGAGCACAACCGCAACAACCGCGTGCTGATCTGCGGCGATTTTAACGTCGCCCCGTCGGCGTTTGACGTTTGGGGGCACAAGCAACTCCTGAAAATCGTTTCGCACACGCCGGAGGAAACTTCCCGACTGCAAAAATGGCAACGGGAATCGGGACTGGAAGACGCCGTGCGGCTGCAGCATCCGGAACCGGAAAAAATCTTCACCTGGTGGAGCTACCGCAACCCGAACTGGCAAACCAACGACAAAGGTCGGCGGCTGGATCATATCTGGATAAGCCCGCCGCTGGTCGAACATTTGCAAAACGCTTTTGTCCTAAAGGAATATCGCGCGGGCGCGCGTCCCTCCGACCATGTGCCGACGGGCGTAGTTTTTGCCGGACTTTGATTACGCTTCGTTTTTTTCTCTGCCGGCCGCCGGCTTCAGCTTGTAACCGTTGTCTTCGGTTACGATTACCTGCCCCGGCCCGCCGTCCTGTTCAATTTTTTGCCGCAGGCGGTAGATATGCGTTTCCACCGTATGGGTGGTGGCTTCGGGGTTATATCCCCAGACTTCGGCCAGCAATTCCGCCTTGCCGACGATTTTGCCGCCGGCCTTATAAAGATATTTCAGGATGGAAACTTCGCGCTCGGTCAGCTTAACCGGCTCGCGTCCGTCGGGATAGCGGATTTCCCGCGCGGCCGTATTGAGCCGGCAGCCGAAAAGTTCCATATCGCCGCCGATCGCCGACACGGCGGCATGCGTCGCCCGCAGGGCGTCGAGCAGATTTTCCAGCACAAAGGGTTTGCGCAAAACGGTTAGATTTTCCGCTTCGGGAAAATCTTCCGCGCCTGACCACAACAGGAAAAACGGCGTATGCCGCAACAGCGGTTCCAGTTTTTTTATCGCGCCGGCGTCATCGTCCGCAACCACAGCCTCAAAAACCGTTTCCGGCGCGTAGTCGCGAACCACTTCCCAATCGCCGCAGCAGGCAAACTGGCTGCCGAGATCGGCGGCAAACGCCTCGTTGGCGGAAATCAGCAAAATTCTGCCCATGATTTTCCTCTTCTAAAAACTAAACGCCGCCCCGGCCACAAAAGCATATCCCTCGTTGCTTTCCGCCGGCGTGCGGCCGTTGAATTCACCGCGGGCGAGAGCCGCCTGCAACTCGACATGTTTGTTCAGCTGCCAGCTGCCCGAAAGCTGAATGATTTTGTCTTCGTAAGCGCGGCCGTCGGCTTTGGCATAAAAATACGTCAACGCGGCATCCATAGGGCCAAACTCGTAGCCGAGTCCGGCCGATGCCGCCCAGCCGTCGCGGAAGGCGTCCGCACTTTCAGGCGCCAGCCTGTCCATGCCGGCAAAACGGTGGTTGACAAACGTGCGGCGAACCGCGCCGCCGATCGTCCAGCCTTTATAATAAACGCTCACCCCGGCCGAGAGCTCGTTGTCAATGTCGGCAAAATGCGCCGCCCCGACGGAGGCCGACAAAATGGCATTGCCCAGCTCGCGGCTGTGATACAGTGCGGCAATATAGCCGGCTTTGTCCTCATAGGGCGCATGACGGTTAATCAGGCCGTCACGGCTGTAGCTTTCCGGCACAAAGGTCAGGCCGAACATGGTGCCGGAAAATTCGGGACTGATATAGGTGATTTTCGGCGCCGTGCCGTCGGTGTTGATGTCGGTGGAATTAAGCGTGCGATAGGCCGTGCCGCGGCGGTTGCGCTGCCAGTTGGGATTGGCGACAAAATTGACGATGTCGCTTTGGTTGACGCCGAGCACGCCGGCATCGGACGCCCCCACGCCCAGCTGATAGGCGGCATTATAACTCTGACCGCCGATAAAACGGCCGGCCGGCGCATCCAAAATCAGATAAACCTGCTCGCCCCAGGAGCCGTGGTTATAGTCTTTCAGCTCTTGGTCGACGCCATAGGCCAAATCAAGATATGCTCCCAGCTGATAGTCGGCGTTGAAACTGTATTGCGCCAGCAGATTGAGGTTAAAGCGCGTCGGCAGATGATAGCGCGATTGGTGATAGGCATATTGCGAATCGGGTTTGGCATAGCCGAACAAAGCTTTGGCCTTGCCCATGGCTTCAAAAGTCCATTCGCCGGCCGCGGCCTCAAAACTCGCCAAAACCGCGCAAGCAGCGGTTAAAACTGCTTTTTTTATCATAGACCCCCCTTATGGTTATTTTTTGTTTTTAGTCTAAAAGCATTTTTTTGACTGTCAATAAAATATTTTCTGGACAAAAAAACACAATCGGCGTAAAATGATTTTATCAATGAATTAAAAAAAAATAATTATGTGTAAAAGAGAATTAGAACTGGAATATCTCCAGGACGAAGTAAGAGAAAGTTATCTTGATATGTCGTGTTCAGAACTGCGTGAAGAAATTGCCGCTGTTCAGAGTGACAAGGGAATGGACAAATACGAGCGCAAAATGCGTCTGTCCATTTTGAAGGAATTGCTCGCCGATGCCCGCATCGACCGCGACAATTTCTATGACAACGATTAAAGCGATTAATTTTCTTTTTTAAGAATAAAGCTCTCCGACCACCCCGGTTTGAGAGCTTTTTTCGCGTCATTTTGCCGGCGCGGCATTTTTTGCTGGAAAGACGGCAAAATATGTTTATATATAAAAGCAGACGTATCAACTTTATTTGCAACAGGAGAAATCATGAAAAAAATCTGCGCACTTGCTTTCGGTTTAATGCTTGCCGCCTGCAGCAAAAGCCCCGCCGACGCCGTCAAAGGCAACGAATATGTTTTGCTCGACGCTCCCGAAGGCATGGAAATTTCTTTGGGTTTTGACGCCGAAGCTCCGAAATTTTTCGGTCAGGCCGTCAATCGCTATTTCGGCAACTATGAACTGGACGGCAACAAAATCAAATTTTCCGCCATCGGCTCGACCATGATGGCCGCACCGGAACCGATGATGAAGGCGGAAAGCCAATATTTTCAAAATCTCGGCGTTATCGACACCATCACGGTTGACGAAAACGGTTTAACGCTTTCCGGCGGCGACGTTACTTTGAAATTTGAGCCGGTCGATCAGGAATAGGCGACGGCTTTCTATGCGGCAAAGCCGGCAGCAAACGCCGGCTTTGTTGTTTGTTCACTCAAATTTTGCAGGAGAAACGATTATGCAGCTGACCGACGCCCGCGAGGCCGGCCTGATAAAACAGGTGGAAGAACTTTATCTTTCCGCTTTTCCGAAAGAAGAAAGAAAATCTTTTGCCCGGATAGAGAAAAACAGCAAAAACGGCGGCGGGGAGATTTTGGCCATCAAAAACAGCGACGGCGAATTTGCCGGACTGGCGATTACCGTTTGCTCGGACGATCTGGTTTTGCTCGACTATTTTGCCGTCGCTCCTCATCATCGACAGGGCGGAATCGGCTCCCGCGCCCTGCGCGCCCTGACCGAACGCTACCGCGGCAAACGCTTTCTTTTGGAAATAGAAAGCACCCGAGTTGCGGCAACAAACCATGAAGAACGTCGGCGGCGGAAAGCTTTTTATCTGAAAAACGGAATGAGCAACACGCCTTTTGACGTCAACCTGTTCGGGGTGGAAATGGAAATCATGGTCAACGCCTGCACCGTCAAATTTTCCGAATATGCCAATCTGTATCGCCGACTGATGGGCGACGGATGCCTGGAGCATATCCGCCTGTCCGACACCGCCCCGGCAAACGGCGCAAAATGACGGAGGATATTTTTGCCCGGCTGGCGCGTTCCCCTTTCCGCAGCCGCTTTTGCCTCGGAGAAAAAGAGCTGGCTTATGTCCGGCAAAAAGGATCGGCCGCCGTCCGCCGGCATGCCGAAGATTTTGTCGCGCAAAGACTGGCGCCGGCTCATCCCGCCAACGACGGCAAACAGACGCCCATGCGCGGGCATCCGGTTTTTATCGCCCAGCACGCCACCGCCTGCTGCTGTCGCGGTTGTCTGCAAAAATGGCACGGCATTCCCGCCGGGCGGGAGCTTTCCGCCGCCGAACAGGCTTATGTCGTCAATCTGCTTATGGAGTGGATAAACCGGCAGCTGCCTTAGCCCCGGTTATTCGCAAACATGTTCCAGAGCTTTTTCCCAGATGATGCGGACATGTTCGTCATTCAGTTCGTAATAGACGTTTTTGCCTTTTTTGAGAGCGCGCACCAATTTGGCCACGCGCAAAATTTTCAGCTGGTGAGAAACCGCCGACTTGGTCATGTTGAGCACCGCCGCCAGCTCGTTGACGCACAGCGCCCCTTTTTCCAAAGCCCACAAAATATTAATCCGCGTCGGGTCGCCCATCACCTTGAAAAAATCGGACAGGCCGCAGACCAGTTCTTCTCCGGGCATCAGCCGGCGGACGTTGTCAACTCTGACGGACGAATTTTCAGTCAAAACGGATATGTCCGGCATATTCTGCTCCTTTCTTTATTTTCCATATATAATTAATTTTTTCGCGCCACACAAGTTTTTTGTTGACAATTGAACAATTGTTCAATTATTATAAAGATAACAACGATTGAACAACTATTCATATTTCACGAAAGGGAAAACTATGGCCGAACATCACCACTGCCATGAAGAAAACGGCAGCTGCCGACACCACCATCACCACCCGGCAAACAACCGCCGGCTGCTTTTGCGAATCGGCGTCGCCGGCTTGCTTTTTGCCGCCGCCGTCTGCGGTCTGTTGCCGGAAAAAATCGCCGTCGTCCTGTTTGTCGGCGCTTTTCTGCTGGCAGGGGCGGATATTGTCCGACAAGCCGGCAAAAACCTGCTGCGCGGGGAATGGATGGACGAAAACACATTGATGAGCGTCGCCACCATCGGCGCGCTTGCCATCGGCGAATATCCGGAAGCGGCCATGGTTATGATTTTGTATCAGAGCGGCGAATATCTGCAGCATCGGGCGGTGGAAAAATCCAAACGCTCCATCGCCGAACTGATGGACATCCGCCCCGACGCGGCCTTTCGCGAAGAAAACGGCGCGCCGGTTAAGCACCGGCCGGAAGACATTGCCGTCGGCGACGTCATCATTGTCCGCAGCGGCGAAAAAATCCCCTTAGACGGCACGGTCGTTGAGGGCGAAGCCGCCGTCGACACCGCCGCCCTAACCGGCGAATCGCTGCCCCGCGTCCTCAAACCCGGCAGCGAAGCCCTGAGCGGATTTATCAACACCAACGGTCTGCTCAAAATAAAAGTGAGCCGCGTCTACGGCGAATCGACCGCCGCCAAAATCCTCAAACTGGTGGAAAACGCGGAAAGCCGCAAGGCAAAAACGGAAAAATTCATCACCCGCTTTGCCCGCTACTATACGCCCGCCGTGGTTGCCGCCGCGGTACTGGTGGCCGTGCTGCCGCCGCTGTTGACGGACGCCGCCTTCTCCGAATGGCTGAAACGGGCGCTTACTTTTCTGGTGATTTCCTGTCCCTGCGCGCTGGTGATTTCGGTTCCGCTCAGCTTTTTTGCCGGCATCGGCGGCGCCTCGCGCAAAGGCATCCTTATCAAAGGCGGAAGCTATCTGGAAGCCATCGCCCGCTGCCGGACGATCGTCTTTGACAAAACCGGCACCCTCACCCGCGGCAGCTTTGCCGTCAGCCGTATTCTGCCGGTCGCAGGCGTTGCCGAAGAATATCTGCTGCAGACGGCTGCCGAGGCGGAAAATATTTCCAACCATCCGATCGCCCGCGCTTTGCGGCAGGCGGCGGGGCTTTCCCTGCCGGCGACCGCAACCGCCGGCAAGGCCGAAGAGCTGGCAGGGCTCGGCGTACGGGCAAAAATAAACGGCAAAACGGTTTTGGCCGGCAACCGGCGGCTGATGGAAAAATTCCGCATCAACGGTGAGTTCGGCGCTGTCGGCGGCACCGTTGTCCATGTTGCCGAAGACGAACGCTATCTCGGCGCCGTCGTCATTGCCGACAGTCCGAAGGAAAACGCCGCCGATGCCCTCGGCGAGCTTGCTGCCTTAAACGTCGGCAGCGTTATGTTGACCGGCGACGCCCAAACCGCCGCCCAAAACATTGCCGACGAGCTGAAAATAAACCGCTTCTACGCCAATTTGCTGCCGGACGGCAAAGTGCAAAAGCTGGAAGAATTGATGGATGAGCATTCCCGGAACCCGGGCACGGTTGTTTTCGTCGGCGACGGCATCAACGACGCGCCGGTGCTGACCCGGGCAGACGCCGGCATCGCCATGGGCGGGCTCGGCTCCGACGCAGCCATTGAAGCAGCGGACGCGGTCATTATGGACGACGATTTGCAAAAAATCCCGCTGGCTGTTCGCATGGCGCGCAAAACCCTACGCATCGTCAAACAAAACATTGTCTTTGCGCTTGGCGTCAAAGTTGTTTTTCTTGCCCTGGGCGCGGGCGGACTGATGACCATGTGGGGCGCGGTGTTTGCCGACGTCGGCGTGGCTTTGCTGGCGGTGGCCAACGCTTTGCGGGCATACAGGGCTTAGCGGCCGGCAAAAAAATTTTTTCCGTCCCCTTGACTTGGATATTTGGCCTTCCTAACTACATTATCAGATGATGAGTTGTCAAAAAACAATTTTAAGGAGGTTTTTAAGATGTCAGATTCTCTTATCAGTCGCAAGGAACGCACCCGCAATACGCCGATGCACTACGGCTTAAACAAAGATTTTAACGATTTGGTTAACAGCTTTTTCAACGGCTGGCTGGATCTGCCGGAAGAACGCCGCTTTGCCGCTAAAATCGAACCGAAAATTGAGGTCAGCGAAAACGAAAAAGAAGTAACAGTCCGCGCGGAAATGCCCGGCATGAAAGAAAACGACATTGATCTGGAGCTTTCTTCCGACGGCTATCTGACCATTTCCGGCGAAAAGAAGCAGGAACGCAAAGAAGAACACAAAGGCAGTTGTTTTTCGGAAATTTCTTATGGTTCGTTCAGCCGTACGGTTCCGCTGCCCTGGGATCTTAAATTTGACGATGCCAAAGCCGATTTTGAAAACGGCGTGCTGACGGTTTTTGTTCCGAAATCGTCGGACGAACAGGGCAAAAAACGCAAAATTTCGATTACCCGCAAATAAGCCCGCCGCTTTCTTTTTTCATGAGCGAGAAAACCCCCGATTTGCCAAGCGGCAAAGCGGGGGTTTTTCCATTCAGCTTATTTTTTGTCGCTTGTCAGCGGCGCAAGTTTTAGGGAAACAATCTCTTTTAAGACCGCGAGAGGCGCTTCCACCTGCATACCTATTTTGCCGGCGCTGAAAATAATCGTGGCAAAATCCGCCGCCGTTTCGTCGGCAAAGGTCGGAAACTGTTTTTTCATACCCAGCGGCGAACAACCGCCGTGCACATAGCCGGTGAGCGGCAAAAGTTCTTTTGATTTTACCATTTCCACCGATTTTTCGCCGGCGGCCGCGGCCGCTTTTTTCAAATCCAGCTCTTCGGCAACGGGTATCATAAACACATAATGTTGTCGCGACTTGCCGACGGTTACCAGAGTTTTGAACACTTGCTTCGGGTTTTGACCGAGAACGGTGGCCACCTCTATGCCGCTCAATGCCCGACTGTTGTCATAGCTGTAGGACCGATACTCCGTTTTATGCCTGTCAAGCAGGCGCATGGCGTTTGTTTTGTTTTCCATTTTGGTTATCCTCTTTTGCCATACAGATTAAAAAGAGACTGCAAATAATTCAATCTTTTTTTAAGGGCGGGTGCTTTTAAGAACGGGTGCGCCTTTTTTTAGCCACCTCTTAAAGGTTTTTAGCCGCTACCGCGCCCGCTAGGCTGTGGTATAGTTAAAGCATGGTCTTATTTTTCGGATTGCAAGGAGAACTAAAGTTATGGGACGGGCTGCACGCAAAGAAATCATCAACGACGACGACCGCAAAATGGCGCTTATCAATAAAATCTACAAAAGTTTTGAGGCTCTGGAAGAAACGCTTGGCAAACTGCAGCTCGAGGAGCCGCTGTTTATGACCTATATGGCCAAAAAATCTTTTGCCGACTGCGTGTTCATGCAGGTTAAGCACCATCACGACAAAACGGCTTCCAAACGGCTCCTCAACTGACAAACTACAGTTTTTTCCAGGTGGTTCCCGCCGGCGTATCTTCCAAGGTAATGCTTGCCTCTTTCAACTGATTGCGGATTTCGTCCGCGCGGGCAAAATCTTTTGCCTTTTTGGCGGCGGCGCGTTCTTCTATCAGCCGACCGATTTCGGCTTCGTCCGGACTGTTTGCGCCCGCCCCCTGCTTAAACCAGCTTTCCGCATCCTGATACAACAACCCCAGAACTTCCGCCGACGCAAGCAGCAGCGACTTGTATTTTTCCCGCTCGACAGCCGTTTCCGCCCTGTTCAGGGCATTGACGATTTCGTGCAGACGCGCCAGCGCCAGCGGTGTGTTGAGATCGTCGCACAGGGCTTCCATCACCTTTTCGTCCGGCGCCTGCGGCTCGACCGCCACCTCCTTATGCTTTAGCAGGGCGTTATAAAATTTATCCAAAACCGCTTTGGCCTGTTTTAACCCCTCAAACGTAAAGTTAAACGGCTGATGGTAGTGGGTGCTGATAAACAACAATCGGAGCGCCTCGGCCGGATGTTCGTCCAGCAGCTGGTTAACGGTATAAAAATTGCCGAGCGACTTGGACATTTTCACCCCGTCGACCATCAGCATGCCGGCATGCACCCAATAGCGCGCGAAGCAGTCGTTCGGATGGGCGCACAAAGACTGTGCACATTCGTTTTCATGATGCGGGAAAATCAGATCCGCGCCGCCGCCGTGGATGTCAAACGAATTGCCGAGATATTTGGAACTCATGGCCGAGCACTCAAGATGCCACCCCGGACGGCCGTAGCCCCACGGACTGTCCCAGCCGGGCTGTCCCGCTTCCGAAGGCTTCCACAAAATAAAATCGGCGGGGTTTTTCTTGTAGTCGGCAACCTCTATGCGCGCGCCGGCCAACATCTCTTTCATACTGCGGCCGGAAAGAAAACCGTAGTTCGGCATGGAATCGACCGAAAACAAAACATGCCCGTCCGCCTCATAGGCGTGCCCGTTGGCCAAAAGCAGCTTAACCAGCTCTATCATCTCGCCGACAAACTCGGTTGCCCGCGGACGAAAGTCCGGATCGGCCACGTTCAGGGCATGCATGTCGTCCACATACCACTGATAGGTTTCCCGCGTGATTTCTTCTATCGGCTTGCCGGTTTCCTGATGTTTGTTTAAGATTTTGTCGTCAATGTCGGTAATGTTGGAAACATAGGTTACATGCTCTTTGCCGTAGACTGCCCGCAAAACCCTGTTCAACACGTCGAACACCACCGCCGACTTGGCGTTGCCGAGATGCGCCCGATCGTAAACCGTGGGTCCGCAGACATACATACGGACATTGTCGGCATCGAGCGGAACAAATTTTTCCTTGCGGCGGGTCAGCGTGTTGTGCAAATACATTTCGGGCATTTTCTATCTCCTTATTTAAGCATGTTCGCCCCGCAGGCGGCGGAGAACCCGCTCACGCCCGATCAGAGGCAGCAAAATTTTCAATTCCGGTCCGTCTTCCAAACCGGTAACGGCCAGCCTGAGAGGATGAAACAAAGCTTTGCCTTTGCGGCCGGTCATATTTTTCAGCGCCGTCGTCCAGGCGGCAAAAGTTTCCCCGTTCCACGGTTCGGGCGGCAGCAGTTCGGCCGCGGCCTGCAGCAGCTCTCCGTCTTCCGCAACCGGTTGCACCGGCCGCCGGCAGATGCCCCGCCACAGTTCGCTGTCTTCCACCCTGTTCAGGTTGCCGCGGATGGCGTACCAAAAATCGCGGTCGATATTAACCCGGCCGGCCACTGCTTCATAAGGCAGCCCGTGCACCAGACGGGTGTTAAAATGACGCAGCTCTTCTTCGGAAAAACGCGGCTGGGCACGGCCGATTTTGGCAAAATCCAACCCTTTTGCCAAATCCCGCAAATCATAATACGGCTCTATGGACTCCGAAGTGCCGAGACGGGCAAGATACGAGCAAACCGCCATCGCCTCGATGCCTTCCGCCCGCAGCTGGCCAACTCCTATTGAACCAAGCCTTTTGGAAAGTTTGCCTTCCGCGCCGGTGAGCAACGGCAGATGGGCAAACAACGGCGCCCTGCCGCCGACGGCTTCAAACATGCGTATCTGCGCCGCCGTGTTGGTAACATGGTCTTCGCCGCGGACAATATGCGTAACGGCAAAATCGGCATCATCAATAACCGACGGCAGGTGGTACAAATAACTTCCGTCGGCGCGGATAACCACCGGATCGCTCAAATTGCGCGCCTCGTAGCGGCAGCGTCCGCGCACCAGATCATCCCAGGCAATTTCGCCGTCGGCAAGCAAAAAACGATAGTGCGGGCGGCGGCCTTCGGCCTCGTAAGCCGCTTTTTGATCAGCGGTCAGCTTCAGGGCGCGACGATCGTAAATCGGCGGCTGCCCTTTGGCCAGCATGGTCTTGCGCATAAGTTCCAATTCTTCGGGCGTTTCATAACAGGGGTAAATCAGCCCGTCGGCAAGCAGTTTTTCCGTTACTTCGCGATAACGCGAAACGCGGGCGGACTGGCGTGCTTCCTCATCCCAGGCAAAACCCAACCATTGCAGACTGTCGCGAATTTCCGCCTCATATTCCGGCTTTGAACGCTCGCGGTCGGTGTCGTCAATCCGCAGCATGAAACGACCGCCGAGTTTTTCGGCCAAAAGTTTGTTGAACAAAGCGGTGCGCACATTGCCGATATGCATCCGGCCGGTCGGCGACGGGGCAAATCTGACTTTTACATCGGACATTTTTGAACTCTTCATCTACTTAAATAATCAAACAGTTTTTGAGTATACAAACACAGGCCGCAGATTTCAAGGATTTTTTGGCCGCAACCGGCAAGAACGACGGACGGCAAAAACAATAAAAAAAATCTCCGCAAAGGAGATTTTTTTTATTGTTGTTTGTTTATTCCGCTGCCGGCGCGGTTTTCCTGCGGCGACCGGTGCGTTTTGTTTTTGCCCTGGCCGCGGCGGCCTTTTTCCTGGCGGCGGCTTTGGCTTTCTTTTCCGCCGCTTTTATCCTGGCCTTTTCCTTCGCCTTTTGCGCGGCGGCTTTCTTTTTGGCGGCGGCTTTGGCTTTCTTTTCCGCCGCTTTTATCCTGGCCTTTTCTTTTGCTTTTTGCGCCGCGGCTTTCTTTTTGGCGGCCAGTTTTTCTTTTTTGGCGGCGGCTTTTTGCAAAGCCTTTTCTTTCGCCTTTTGGGCGGCGGCTTCTTTTTTGGCCGCCAGTTTTTCTTTTTTGGCGGCTGCTTTTTGCAAAGCCTTTTCTTTCGCCTTTTGGGCGGCGGCTTCTTTTTTGGCCGCTTCTTTAGCCTCTTTTTTCAACGCTTTTTCTTTGGCCTTTTGCGCGGCTGCTTCTTTCTTTGCCTCTTCCCGGGCAGCCTTTTCCAGCGCCTTTTCTCTGGCTTTTTGCGCGGCTGCCTTTCTTTTGGCCGCGGCGCGGGCTTTGCGGGCGGCGCTTCGGGCGGCCTTTTTCTTCTCGCCCTTATGCGGATTATTTTTCTGCTCCAGCCATTTTTTGGAAACGGCAATGGCTTCGTCCAAATCTTTTTCCTTGCACAGACCGATAGCCACCGGATTCTTCGGGCGCAGAGACGCCATGTCGCGATGCGTGCCGTCGCGCAAAGAAGCAATCGTCGGTTTGGTGGTGCCGATCAGCCGGCAAATCTGCGAATCGATAATTTCCGGACAGTTGCGGAGTATCCACAAAACCGCCGCCGGCTTGTCGCTGCGCTGGGACGGCGAGAGCATTTTTTTGTTTTTGCTGTTTTGCGCTTTGACATTGCGTTCCGGCTCCACGGCAACCAGCGAAGCAGCGGGGTCGTTTTCGCAGCGGGCTATTTCCTCGGCCGTCAGCTGACCGCCGGCAACCGGATTTAAGCCGACAATATTGGACGCCACGTCGCCGTCGGCTATCGCCTGCACTTCCAGCTCGTGCAATTCGCAAAAATCGCCGATTTGCTTAAACGTTAAAGTCGTATTTTCAACCAGCCAGACGGCTGTTGCCTTGGGCATCAACGGAGCTGTCATTTGTCTGTCCTTTCATTTTGTTGCGGGCACACGGATTCGTGTGCAAAAAACCCACATTCTTATAGAATGCAGGTTAATTGAAAAAATTTAATATAGTATTAAAAAATACTATTTATTGCCGCCCAGTTTGTTATCCGACGGCGCAAGACCGAAAGCGCCAAATTTGTTCTTGAATTTGGACAGCTGACCGCCCGTGTCGACCAAACGGTAAATGCCGGTCCAGGCCGGGTGCGATTTCGGATCGATTTCCAACGTCATCTTGTCTCCGGCCTTGCCCCATGTGGAGCGGGTGGTGGCTACGCTGCCGTCGCTCATAACATAGGTAATCTCATGATAGTCCGGATGAATACCTTTTTTCATCTTGTTTCTCCATAACATATTGCTGATTGCCGCCTTTATACATTAGACTTTTAAAGAAAGCAAGCATTATTTTATTTTTTTACGGGAGCTCGGTCAGTCCGTTTCTTCCTCAATTTCGGTAACGTTGCGTTTGCCGCGGTTGCCGGTGTTGACAATGCGGATGGAAAAATTTTTGTAGCCTTTCGTCATCAGAAAAGAACGCACCGCCACCGCCCGATTCAGGTTCAACCGTTTGGATTTGAAAGAATTGCCGCCGTCTTCAAAATTATAGGCGGAAATGATGATTTTGTTTTTGCCGGGCGCGGCAAGCGTTGCGGCATATTCTTCCAGTCTGGCGAGGTTTTCCGCCGACAGGCGATCGCTTTTTTCGGCAAAGACAATTTGTTTTTCCGCCGCGGCCGGCGCCGGCGCTGTCGGTATCAACGGCTGCAAAACCGGCTCGACGGCCTTAACCTCTTTTGTTTTCCCGACCGGTTTTATCCGCGTCGACGGCAAAACGGGGGCGGCGTTTTTATCCGCCTGAGGCTCCGAAAGCTTATTATCCGGACTTTCCGGTTCGGAAGATTTTTCCTTTGCCGTTTCGGCAACTTTCGGCTTTTCTTCGGTTTCGGCGGAATTTTCCTTTGCCGCGGATTGTTTCAAACCGGCGGCAACCGCCGTTTTCTCTTTTGTTTTTGCCTCAACGGCAGATTCCTTAACCGGCAAAACCTGTCGCCGTTCTTCGGCGACAACCGTTTTTACGGCATCAACCGCTTTCTGCCGCGGCCGGTCGACGATTTCTGCTTCACCGCTTTTTTTCACGGCCGACAACGGCTTTTTTTCCGTTGCGGCTACTTCTCGGGGAGCCGGCTCCGGCTTTTCTACCGCCGGTTTCTCGACCTTTGCCACCGGCTCGGCCTTTACCGTCGGTTTTTCGACCTTTGCCTGCGGTTTCATTACCGCTTCCACCGGCTCGGCCTTTACCGTCGGTTTTTCGACCTTTGCCTGCGGTTTCATTACCGCTTCCGCCGGCTCGGCCTTTACCGTCGGCGACGGTTTTTCTTTTTTGCCGACAACGGGCTTGGGCAAGGCAACATACGAAGAATCTGCCGCCGGAACATAAAAAGGCAACGGCTGTCCGGCAGACGCCGCTTCAGTCGGCAGGCTTTCCAACACGGACAGATCGACATATACGTCGGCGGCCCCCGCCGGTAATGCCAAACAGCACCCGAAAAACAAAACTGCCGCCGATTTTTTCATTTTTGCCTGTTTCTCCTATTTGGCCAAACGCCGCACCAAAGGTTCCATCTGCGTATTGGCTGCCGCCACTTCTCCGGAAGCCATTATCTGTTCGATTTTTTCGGGCGCGACCGGCTTTTTGTTCAGGTTATAAACATAGCCGCCCGCTTCGCGTACCAAAAGCAGCCCGGCCAGAACCGGATTCAGGTTGTTGCCGAGGCTGAAGCAAACATCGGCTTTGCCTGCGGCAACCATGGCCAAAGAAAGCGAAACGCTGCCGTTTACCCGCACATTTTCGCTTTCGGCAAACAGATCGCGATAGGCTGCGGTATATTCCGCACAGCCGCGGGCATAACCAACCTGCGCCGCAATCAGCGCCGCCGTTTCGTCCTTAACGGCCGAAACGCGCAACCGCTCGTGGCTGCGAAAACCTTCCTTATAAGCTCCGTTACCTTTTTCGGCAAAATAAAGTTCGTCGGTCGCCCGATTGTAGACCACGGTCGCTTTCACCTCGCCCTGTTCGCAAAAAGCAACGGCAGTGGCAAAAAAAGGAACGCCGCGGACAAAATTGGCCACTCCGTCAATCGGCGTCACCAAAAAGCTGCTGCCTTTTTCGGGCGGCAGACGATTGTCGACAAACACGGCATCCGGACGAATGCGCTTCAGTTCACCGAGCAGGTTCTGCGTTGTCCTCTCCAGCGAACGGGAAACAAAATTCTGATATCCGCGCACGGACGACTGCAGTTTTTCGATTTCGTTAAAATCGCGGTCAAGCGCGGCCGTGGCTTTTTTGACGGCTCCCACCAAAAGCGTGAGCATTGGAGAAAGATATGACATTATTTGGCTCTTTCGACATAATTGGCTTCCGCGGTGCCGACCACCACTTTTTCGCCCTGGTTGATAAACGGCGGCACCATGATGCGCACCCCGTTGTCCAAAATAGCCGGCTTATAGGAAGACGCAGCCGTTTGTCCTTTTACCACCGGTTCGGTTTCCGCCACCGTGCAGACAACCTGCTGCGGCAGTTCAACCGCCACCGGACGACCGTCGATAAAATTGATGTAGACGGTCATGCCGTCGGTCATGAACGGACGGGAATCGCCCAAAATATCCGTCGGCATGACAAACTGCTCAAACGTTTCGGAATCCATAAACGTCAGGCCGAGCGAATCTTCATACAAAAACTGGCAGTCTTTTTCTTCCACCATCAGTTTTTCGACCGTGTCTTCCGAACGGAAGCGCTCGTTGGTTTTGGTGCCCTCCTCAACCGACTTCATCTCCACCTGCATAAAGGCGCCGCCTTTGCCCGGTTTGATGTGGACGGCTTTGGTAACGGTCCACGGTTTGCCCTTATACTCGATTACCCAGCCTACTCTGATGGCTACTGCTTGCTGTTTCATACTTATTCACTCCTTGAAATTTTTGATTTTTTGAATTTTACAAGATAATTACTCTAAACTTTGTTTTTGTGCAACCAATTTTTTATATCTTTCGGGGCTCAATATAACCATATCCGCCGGAAAATCCGCAAACGCCACTTCGTCGTCCATCGGTTCCACCGCCATCTGCAACAAAAAGAAATGTTCGTACCACGCCGCGAGATCTCCGGTTTTTTCGGCGCCCTCGTGCCAGATGCGGAAAATTATGAAATCCGGCTCGTTTTCGCTGACTAGCATGGCCTCGTGGCGGCGGCAGCGACAGACAACGCCCAAAAAGCGGCGTCCCAGCCGCGCCTTTAGCGCCGTTATGTCTTTTTTGATGTTCGTACTCCGGCTTAAATCGGCCACAATGCCGTCGGCATTAAGACGGACGGCCTCATCGACGGCGTTTTCGCCGCTTAAAAGGACAATTTTGTCTTTGGCCGCGGCCGTTGCGATTTGCCGGCGGATATATTCCTCCGGCAGAGAGGTTTCCAGAATCAGGCAGCCGATATTTTCATCATTTGCGCAATCCGCGTCACGAGTAGCGGAAATTTTCAGAATAAACTTTGGCATATCTTTTTTTGTCGCTTGAAAACAAAGTTAATAACCGGTATTATGAACGGATAATATGCCAACGGTTTCAGGAATGAAAGAGAAATTTTACGATGGAAACAGAAATTTCACGTTTCGGACAAACGGCCGAAGCTCTGAATGATATCGACGCGGCACTCGACGACCTTTATCGCGTTTTGCAAAACAAAAAAAACAACCTTACCCGCCTGCAGGAAACGGCGCGCCGCTCGGTGGCTCGTATAGATTTGCTTATCGGCAGGCTCAATGCTATGCAGGAAGAAAATGGCACAGGTAATAATCACGATTAATTCCCGCGAATATGCCATCGCCTGCGAAAACGGGCAGGAAGCGCGGATTATGCAGCTGGCCGGCATTTTGGAAGAAAAAGCGCAGCTCCTAAAAAATATCAGCGGCCGTATCGGCGAAAACATGCTGCTTGCCATGATCGGCATCCTGGTGGCCGACGATCTTGTCGAGGCGCGAAAATCCCAGTCCCAAGCAACCGCACAACCGGCAACGCAGCCGACGGACACCGCCGCGCTCGACCGGGAAATTGCCGACCGTCTCCGGCTTGTGGGTGAAAAAATAAAAGCTGTTGCAAAAGAAATGGAAACGTTATAATATCTTGGTATGGAGAGGTGACTGTTTGGTGCGTAATCCCGCAGATCTTCCGAGCCAACGTTATATTTTCGGGAATCGTCACTGACAGAATCGTGGTTCTGCTACATGGTGCCCACCTGGTGAGATGCGGTTCGAGACAGAATGTAACTATACGGCCAAACGGTTCTCTCTTAATATTTTCATAACCTCCGAAACTCCGGTTCGCCGGAGTTTTTTTGAAGTCGGGAGAAAAATTTTGAAAATCGTTTATTGCGGCGATGTTGTCGGCCGCGCCGGCCGCGATGCGGTATATAACAACCTGTCCCTTATGCGCGAAAGATACCGTGCCGACGTGATTGTCGTCAATGTGGAAAACGCCGCTCACGGTTTTGGCGTTACCCCGGGCATTGCCCGTGATTTTCTCGACCGCGGCGCCGATGTGCTGACCACCGGCAATCATGTCTGGCAGCAGCGGGAAATTGTCCCTTTTCTCGACGAATGCCGGCAGATTGTCCGCCCGCTCAATTATCCGGAAACAGCGGCCGGACGCGGCGCAACCGTGTTTGAACTGGCCAACGGCAAAAAAATTCTGATAACTCAGGTGCTCGGGCGGGTGTTTATGGACAGCGTCGACAATCCGGCTTTTGCGCTTGACCGGCTGCTTAAAAATTATACTCTCGGACGCAACATAGACGCCGTGCTGGTCGACGTGCACGCCGAATCGACTTCGGAAAAACTTTCTCTCGGCCACTATCTGGACGGACGCGTTTCCGTCGTTGCCGGCACACACACCCATATTCCCACCGCCGACGCCCATATCTTAAACGGCGGCACCGCCTATATTACCGATGTCGGCATGTGCGGCAACTACGACTCCGTACTCGGCTTTGACAAACAGGCGCCGATTGATCGCCTGTGCCAGCGCTATAACGGCAACCGGCTGGAAGTGTGCCGCAGCAACGGCACCGTTTGGGGAATTTTTGTTGAAACGGACGACAAAACCGGACTGGCAAAAAGCGTGGAACAATTCAGCCTTGCCGGCGGCAATTAATTTTTTTTAAGGCATTCATTGCATATTCCGACAGATATTTTTTCCTTTCGTTATACCTTAGCTTGCCCTAAGACCCCAGCCCCTTCGTCATTGTGAGAGAGTGACGGATGTTTTCTCTCTCCCTTGAGTGGCCGGCCGGCTTCTCCCTTATTTTTCTCCCTCTCCCTTTCCCCGCACGCACCCCCTTTTTTCCCTCTCCCTTGAGGGGAGAGGGGGACGCGTAAGCAGGGTGAGAGCAAAAGAAAGCTCCGAAATCGGGGCTTTCTTTGTGTGTAGCATCGGCGTTCATCAGAACACATGGTTCAGGCCGTAGGGGTCTGCGGCGTGGTCGGCTTTCGGCCGGCCTTTGCCGACTTCCTCTTTTTATCAGAACGCGTAGTTGAGACCGAGGCCGAAGGTGGTGGCGTCGTAATCCGAACCGAACGTATAGTTCGCCCAACCATAAGCCGAAAGATTCGTCGTGAAGCCGTAGCGACCGCCGATCTCTATCCGACCCAAAGTCGCGTCGTCCAGAGCTTCCACATCGCCCAAACCGGTGATGTTCACATCCTC
>CALXRS010000021.1 GCA_944390915.1 uncultured Alphaproteobacteria bacterium | reverse complement strand
GCCCGCCGATGCCGCCGCCGGCAACGAAGGCGAAGACTGGGAATGGGAATATGAGGAAGTGCCCGCCGATGCCGCCGCCGGCAACGAAGGCGAAGACTGGGAATGGGAATATGAGGAAGTGCCCGCCGATGCCGCCGAAGAGCCGGTTTACGCCCCTGCTCCGGTCGAAGATTTCACCATGAGCCCTGAAGAGTTTGTCCAAAGTTCGGAAATCGTCATCGCCGATCTTCCGCAATTTGTTTTGATGGGGCTCGAAGATGAAAAATTCCTCGATCCCTATGTTGAAAATAACGATAATATCAGGTAAGTTGAAAGAAAAACAATTTACAAAGAGAAAACACTCATTTACAATAATCGCGACAAGGAGTGATGCCGATGGAACAAAACAGACCGACGGGACAGGCCAATACTTCCGACTTATGGTATATTGACAACTATATCCTGCTGAAAGATTATTATGACCGCACGATTTCGCGGATTGCCGCCCGTTGCGTCAGAAAAGGAAATATTGCCATTGAAGACTACCCGTTTTTCGGCTATATCCTCGACGTGCTGGAAGAAATCAGCGAAACGGGCGAATATATCCTTGAGCATCGCGAGCTGTATCCTTATGTGGAACGAAAAATAGCCGGCGGTCTGAACGGTCTTAAAAGAACATTAACCGAATATCAAAACGAATTGCGCAGCAATTCCACTCCCGATATGATTAAGGAAGACAGCCGCGAGGTGGAAAAAATGAAACAGGCGCTCGGCACCGTTGACGACAAAGCCGCGGATCCTACCGTCGGCGCCGGTATGGGCATGGATCAACTGATGGAAAAACTGATGCAGGAAAACAACATCACCCCCAATTTTCCGGCTCAGGAAGAAAAAAAATAAACAACTTTTATACGGAAAGCAACCGACTGATGTTTAATATTTGCAACAATTTAAGAAAAACGGCAGCCTGTCTGTTTCTGGCAGGGCTTTTAAGCGGATGCAAAACCCCCGCTCCGGAACCGGCAAAACCGGTTGAAACAAACCCGCTGTCGGCAGCCTCAATAATCAATTTGCAGGATCCTAACATGATACGCACGCCCAAGGGCGCCAGTTCGCTTGATCTGGAAACGCCCCTGCGCTGCAACGTCAACTGGAAAACGCAGGAGATGATCACCGCCCTGCCCTACAACATGAAGGCTTTTAACATTGCCCGCAACGGCATTAACAATCCGCTGCCGCGTTTTGAGGTAACGGGTTTTTCGTTTAAGACCATGCCGGCGGAAAAAGCATTGCTTAAATTGCTGAAAGAGGCAGACATTCGTTTGGTTGCCAAAGATGCCCCCTATACCAGCATTTCGGCGGAAAATCTGCGCGGCGAACTATCGGAGGTGGTCAAAATGATTGCCGATGCCGCCGAAATATATTACAGCTATAATGCCGACACCAAAACTCTGACCATCAGCCGCAAGGCTAACTTTACGCTCTATGTGCCGAAATCCCGTCCGATTATTTTGGCGCTGCTCGACGTTTTGCGCGGTTCCGGCATAACCGATATTACCACGGACTGGTCCGATTATTCCATTACATTTGACGCGGATTTTGAACTGAGAACAAAAATACAGGATCTGATAGATTATTTTGAAGAAAATCCGGTGCTGATTGCTTATGACGTCAGTATTTTCACAATCTATCCGTACAACGTTACCAACGACATCGAATGGCAAAAGCTGCTGAATATTTTTGACTTCGGAACCATCAAAACAGCCAAAACCGGCGTTATCGGCAGAGTGTTGACAACCTCCGACGATCTCAATTTCAGCACGTTGCAGCGTTTTCTTTCCGGACAGGCGCGAGTCGTAAAATCGGCTGAGGGAAAATTTATCGTTCCCAACCTGTGGATGGCTCGTTTCGATATCGGCAAATGCGCTTCCCGAAAATCGCCCGAAGCGCAGCTGTCCTTGCTGGCAAAATCGTCCCTGATGCCTCAGACGCGTATTTTCTCGGATATCACCCTCGAGGGCGCGGAAGGGCAAATCACGCAATTTAATATCCGCAGCAAACTGGGCGAAAATTTCCTGATTATCGGAATCCCCAATGAAATTTTCGGAATTACCAGCCCAAAATCGGAAACAATCGTGTTTATGGTGCCAAGAATTATTCGCACCATCAAAAAACAAGTTCCGCAATCGGATAAGGTCAATTAATACATAAGGAGAGTGGGTAAAAATGGATAATTTTAACAACAACAATCCCGGCGGCGCTCCTGTGCGGCACAAAATAAAAAAAATAAAAAGACCCGTCAAACGCCCGGTCTCAGGCGGTGCAAATCCCGTTTCCGTGCCGCCGAAAGCAACCGACAACGCTTTTTCCTCTTCATGGCAAAACCCCGCAGATTCTCTTGCCATGCCCTCTTTTCCGATCATGAACGAACCGCCGGCCGCCGAACCGCAGCCGGACAAAATGGATGCCTTCAGTCTCGACTCTTTTTTGGATAACGACAATCTGCCGACATTGCAACAAGACACAAGACTGCAGCAAAACAATTTCGAACGCTCTTTCGTACGCGACGAAGACGTCATGCCGCGCCCGCCGTCATGGAAGGACAAGATGGTGGTCGGTGATTTGTATACGGGATTTGCCGTATTTATTACCGCAGCGGTTTTTCTGCTGTTCGGCATTATGTTTGCCAAAATATTTTTGGGCGGCCCCACAACCATTCAAAACGGCCTGCAGGGAGTCGTCATCAATTCGGAAGTGCCGCGGGGACGGGCGCGCTGCGGCGTGGCGGAAAAAACTCAGGGCTGCGTATTGTACATTATGAACCCGCAGCGGCAGGACTTAAACGGCAGAGATTTTTATGATCTGGCCGCGCAGCTGACCGGTCGGCAGCGGTTTATGATAGAAACGGGCAACATGCGCTATTCCAGCACAAAAATCAAACCGGGAGAGATAGCCCAGTTGAATATTCCGCCGTTGCAGTAAATACAGGTCGATTTCCAATCTCCCGTTATCCGCCAATAACGGGAGATTTTTTATATACGGACGCGAAAGCCCGACCTTGCGACAGCCTCGCCTAAACCGGTCTAGGACATAAACCGGAATTTCTTATCTCATGATCCGAACGCGCGATGAATAAGCCAAACGCAGCATAACCGAACAGCAAAAAGCATCCTCAAACAAGATGCCGAGAAAAAGCCGGCGGCGACGCAACGGCTCAAAAGCAACGGCCGCCGACAGCGGCATATTTTGCAATCGTCGGCGGCAAAAGATAAAAACATCAATCGGCCGCAACAATTTTGCTCAGCGGCGGCACCGCATTGCCGCGTCCTTTGGCAAGCGCCGATTTTTTGACAAACCCCATATCGCCGTTGTCAAGCATGACCCTGTACCAGCTCTTGTCCGGCGTAAAACCGGTCAGGCGAACCGTATGTCCGTTTTCAAGCGTCGCCATCACGTCAAACTTTTCTCCGGGACCATACATCACTTCGCCGCCCGCCGGCAGATGATACAACATGTTTTCGTCATAGATGTTGACCGGAATGTCAAACACCTTGGAAACGACAATATCATCAACCGTTTCGCCGCCGTCGTTAAACGTTACCTTCTGAAAATAGGTGATTTCGTTTTCTTTTTTCATATATTTGCCAAGACCGCCGAGATATGAGCCGGCCACCGGCGTTAAGACCAGCATGGCAAACACAAAAGGCACCAGAAAATGCGCCAATCTCAGCCGTTGCCAATGCCATTTGGTCGGCGGCTGCGTTTTGGCGCCAAGCATTTCCGCAAAATGTTTGATAAACGGCAGCTGCGCCGGCAGGGCGTATTCCGCCGCCTGCAAAATCGAGCGCAGGGCTTTTTGATCCTTTTCTTCCTGATGATAGGCCACGGCATTGTGGATAAGCAGCGTTAAGTTATCCTGCCTGTTGGTACCGGTTTTGCGGTAATTGGCGGCAATCGCCCGACAGTTGGCGGCAAAAGACTTAATTCCCCACCAGCCGGCCAACCAATTGGCCAGCGAACATTTCAATATTTCCTGAAACGCCTGTTTTTGCGTGCAGACAAGCCTTTCCTCCCGATCGGAAAATTTTATAACCTTGCCGACGATATAACGTAAATCAAAAGCCCGCACATCGGGATTTTCCTCTCCCATCCGATCTTTGAAAATACTCAACGCGTCCATCTGCGGAAAATCGTCTTTATCATAGGCACAAGCCAACAAATCATAAGTCAGGCGCTTTTTTTCGTCCTGCAAGACATCATAGGCCACCGAAATTTTCTGAAAATGTTCCATGGCATCTTCCGCCTTGTTATAATCGGGATGCCACTCCTTGGCAAGATCTCGATAGCTCAGTTTTATCGTCCGCGCATCGGCGTCCGGAGAAACTTGCAAAACCTGATAATATTCCAAAGGATCACGATTGTACATTTTGTTCATCCTGTAAAATTTTGCGGGCAATTTCAATAACATCTTCCGCAGCTTCTGATGTCGGATAACGTGTTATCAACGGCATCTGGTTGCGGATGGCATCGCGCACGCGAGCGTCTCGGCGGACAATTCCCAAAAGCGGCGGCGTAATTTTCAGAAAAGTCTGGCAGGCTTTTTGCAATATATTGTATGTCTGCTGCCCTTCTCTCAGCGTTTCCGCCTGATTGACCACTATCTCCACCCGGCATTTCGGATATTGCATGGCCATCAGCTTAACAAAGGCATAGGCGTCGGTCAAGGCCGTCGGTTCGTCGGTGCAAAGAACAATCACTCTGCCGGACATGCCCGACAATATGCGAATCGACTTTTCCGCGCCGGCTCCCATATCCAAAACGACCTTGTCGTACGTGTCTGCAAACAAAGACAAGTCTTCCGCCAATATCTGCAGCCGCCCGACGGGAACAGCGGACAACCCGGCCGAACCGGAATGGCCGGCAATCACGTCAAAACGGCATTTGTCGCAATAGTGGACAACCTGATTTAGGGTAGCGGCGCCGGCCACCACGCTGCCCAAATCGTTTGCCACCATTAGCCCGAGCTGAATATCGACATTGGCCATGCCGAGATCGCCGTCAAACAGCAGTGTTTTTTGCTTCAGGCCGCTGAACGCGTGCGCCAGAGTAACGGAAAACCAGGTTTTACCGACTCCCCCCTTGCCGGATGCCACCGCAATCATCTTGTTTAACCGGCGAAAATGCGGCCTGTTGAAAAGATTTTCTTCTGCCATGCTTATCAACCTTATGCCAGCAGCAACCGAGCCAGCGAAGGGGCGTCAAACCGAACCAAGCCCTTATTCAGACTGGCGGAAACCGAAGCATATCCGAGCCTGAAACCGCCTTCTTCCGCCGCGGTTAACAATCCGCCCACGCGCCGACACAAATCAAGCTTTGTCGGCAACAGGTTCGTCGCGCCCGCTTCGGCAAAAAGCCGCGCCGCCTCGCCGGCGTCATAAGCATTATAACCGGCATCAAGAGTCATGAAAGTTTCGCCGCCGGCAGCGGAAATCAATTCCGTCAGCTTTTTGAGGTCGTCTTTTTCAAAAGGGCTCAGCCCCGGTAAATCGACCAGCACCAACCGATGATTGCAACTTTGCGCCGCAACTTCCGACGACAGTTTTTCGGCCGTCGTCGCCGTGCAAAAATCGAACTTGAGAATTTTGGCAAAAGCCGCGAGTTGCTCGTTTGTTCCGGCACGCACGCCGTCGGCACTGACAATGGCGCAGGAAAACCCTTTTCTCTTTGCCATCGCCGCCGTTTTCACCAAAGCCGTCGTTTTGCCGCTGCCCTGAGCACCGGCAAAAACTTTCACCGGTCGAGCGCTGTCCGCAAGTTCGTAGCATCCGAACAAAGACGTCAAAACGGCCGTTAAAATTTGCAAATCGTCCTGCAAACCGCCGTTTTCGGCCTGCCGACGACACAACGAAAGCAGCTTGCCGCGGGTTTTTTCCCCAACTTCGTGATAGTCCAGCCGCTCGCGGATCGGTCTGTCGCAATAGGCCGACGAAAGCGGCAATATTTGTTCTTCGTTAAAATCCAGATCATCATTTTCCACGGCCGCCACCAGTTCGTTGCGCCCGTCTGCCAGCTGCGCGGTAGAAACAATGACGGCCGTCGCGCCGAGTTCTTCTTTTACCCGCCGCATCAAACGTATCATATCTTCGTCAACGAATTTTTTTATGCGCATGGTTCATCCTCGTTATTCAAAATCCGCGTAATCACAATGCCCGGTTTTCCGTTTTTCGTTGCCAATTTTCCTTTGGCCGCCGGCCGACCGTTGACGTAAACGTCCGCCTCGTCGTCCGTTGTCCGGTCAAGTTCGACGACGGTTCCCGCCGGCGCCTTTGACAACATGTCTTTCGGCAGCAAAACCCGACCCAAGACGACATAAACTTCCGCCTGTCGGTGAACGGCCGCCTTCCGATTGACCGCAAGGTCAAAAACGGCCGGCTGTTCTCCGTCGTCCGTCAAATCGTTAAAAATAAACGGCGTCGTGGACATCCGCACCTCTCCGCTTATTTGTTCGGCAGGCGAATTTTGCCTGCGGCGGCAAGATTTTCCGCCTGAGCGATAATTTCGTTTTGCGCGGCCTCCACGTCGCACAATTTCACGGGACCCAGAGCTTCCATTTCTTTTTTCACAAAAGCTGCGGCAGCGGTTGACATATCGGCAAAAAAGCGTTGTTTCAACCGTTCGGACGCGCCGCGAAGGGCAAGCGCCAGACGTTCGGCCTCCACTTCGTCAAACAGACGGCGAATGTCGGCATCCGCAACCTTATCAAAATCTTCAAAATTGAACATGCCTTCCCGCAACCGCGCGGCCAAAGCCTCGTCCTGTCCCTCAATTTCCGATAACAGCTGCCGCCGGCGCTGCGGTTTCAGCTCCGCAAAAAAACCGACCGGATTGCCCGCGCCGTTGTCATCGTCGGACAGATAGCGGCGCAAAGCCTCCTCAACCATTTTTTCCACGGCCGGAGAAACAGGCGTTTGCGAAGACATTTCCGCCACCACTTCGGCGGCAAAAGCAACGGGTAAATGCTCCACAATCGCCGCGGCCTGTCGACGACTGCAGCGGGAAAGAACATACGCCGCCGCAACGGGGGGCTCATGCGCAAGAAATCCGGCCGTTAAGGCAGCGTCCTTTTTTTGGATTTTTGCCCACACATTGTCCGTGTCCGCCACCGGTGTTTCTTCTTTTTCGGAATGTTGCGACAACTTTGAAGGAAGCTTGCGCCACAAGACAATCAGCGCACCGAGAAAAGCCGCCAGCAGCAAAAACTCGAACAGGCGGGAAAGGCCAAACCCCGGCTCGTCATAAAAACGCACGTTTTCAATTTGCAACACGTCGCCGCGACGGGCGTCAAACCCCGTAACCGGCATAACCAATTCCGCCAGACGCGACCTTTCCACGGAAGAAAGCCCGCGGCAGACGCGACCGTCGGGAATGCAGTCGACCAGAACCAAAACCGACATTTTTTTCAACCGGCCGCCGTTTTGCACCACCTGACGGCGATATTTGTTAATTTCATATTCCGCTTCGCTGGCAAAATTTTCCCTGGCGACATAAGAGCGCAAAACCTGCCCGTCGGGCGCAAAAAGCTCTTCGCTGGTGGTCACGGTGTCATAATCCATGTCCAACCGGACTTCCGCCCGGGCGCGGCCGGCGCCCACAAGCGGCTCCAGCACTTCCACCACTCTGGCCGCCAGAAAATTTTCTTCCGCGCGGCGCGTCGCTTCGCGGGACATCCCGGGAGACGGGGCGTCGGTTCGGGGGCGCTCATCCGCCGCCCGCGCCAAAACAACCACCACCGCCAGACCGGCGGCAAAACCCGCCGCCGCGGCCAGAACCCCTCGCCAGAAAGGATATTGCGCTTGTGTATTTTTCAATTTTTCCACCTGTTTTGCCTGTTTCTTCATAGATTACAGCTTAGCTTTTCCCCCGGTCGGAAAAAAGCGATTTTTTCAGATATTCACAATCTTTGTCAACGAGTTGACAAGCTCCCGGGCAGCATCGTCGTCGTTCAAGCGGTGGTTTGACGATTTCAACAGCTTGACTTCCACCGCAGACGACGAAACAGCCTCGGCAAAATCGAGCGCGCAGCGCCAGGGCAGGCTTTTGTCTTCCATCCCCTGTATAAAATGGACGGGACAGGAAACCGGCCAGCTGCCTTTGCCTTCGGGCAGGCAGGCGGCCATGGCCGTATCGACGAAACGACGGGTGATGACATAGGCGAAATCTCCGGTATCAAAAGCAAAACTGCCTTTTTCTTCCAGCTCTTTCTGTTGCTCCGGCGGTATGGCGGCGGCAAAACGGCGAACAAAATTCGGCGCGGCGGCAAGCCCGATCACCCCTTTGACGCGTTCGGGACGCTTGACGGCGGCAAGCAGCGCAAGCCACCCGCCCATTGACGAACCGACGCAGACGACATCGCCTTCGACCGCCGTATCAATAACTTCCAGAACCTGATTTTGCCATATTTCAAAATCCGCCGCGGCAAAATTTTCGCGATCCGAACCATGGCCGGCATAGTCGAAACGAAACAGCCCCACCCCGTTATCAAGGCAGAATTTTTTGACCGTTTCCGGCTTTTTGCCCCAGCAGTCGGAACAAAAGCCGTGCAGATAGACAATCGTCGGTCGGCCGGATTTTGGCAAAATATGTTCAAAATCTGTTGCAAAGCCGGAATTAAAAGTGTACTTTGTCATCAATAATCAACCCGAGTTAAACATTATAAAACAAGCAAGGATTATATTAAGAAAATGTCAAAAGGTAAAGAACAAAAACCGGTGGTTCTGCAAGTGCTGCCGGAACTGGAACACGGCGGCGTGGAAACGGGAACCGTGGAGATTGCGTCGGCGTTGGCCGAACACGGCATCACCAATTTTGTCGCCTCTGCCGGCGGACGCATGGTGCACGATCTGGAAAAAATAAAAGTGCCGCATTTTACGCTGCCGCTCAAAACAAAAAATCCGCTCAAGCTCTATCTGAATTCGCTCAAGCTGGAAAAAATCATCAAAGAAAACGGCATCAACATCGTTCATGCCCGTTCGCGCGCGCCGGCATGGAGCGCCTATTGGGCGGCAAAACGCGCCGGCGTCAGGTTTTTGACCACTTTCCACGGCACCTACGGCCTGGGTCCCAAAGGCATTAAAAAATTTTACAACCGGGTGATGACCTACGGCGACCTGGTAATTGCCATTTCCAACCACATCAAAAAACACATGATGGACAACTATCATGTTGACGAAAAGAAAATCCGCCTTATCCACCGCTGCGTGGATATTGCCAAATTTTCACCCGAAGCCGTCAGCAAGGAAAGAATTATCAGCACCATCCGTGACAACAACCTGCCCGAAGACCTGCCGATTATCACCCTTGTCGGACGGTTGACGCATTGGAAGGGGCAGCATCTGCTGCTGGAAGCCCTTGCCAAAATGAAAAACCGCGATTTTTATTGTTTAATCGTCGGTTCCGACCAGGGGCGCGTCAAATATACCAACGAGCTGAAAGAGCTGGTTAAAAAATATGATCTGGAAGGGAAAGTCAAATTTATCGGCCAGAGCTTTGACATTCCCGCCCTGCTGATGGTTTCCGACATCGTGCTTTCCACCTCCATCGAGCCGGAAGCGTTCGGCCGCGCCGCCATCGAAGGTCAGGCCATGGGCAAAATCGTGATTGCCTCCAATATCGGCGGCTCGCTCGAAAACACCATTGACAACGTCAGCGGCATGCTTTTTGAAAGCAACAACGCCGACGCTTTGGCCGCGGCGCTCGACCGGGCTTTGGCCATGCCGGAGGAAGAAAAGCGGAAAATGTCCGCCGCCGCCGTCAAAAACGTAAAAGATAATTTTACAAAACAGATTATGTGTGATAAAACGATAGCGGTTTATAACGAACTGATGAACATGGATTAGGAAAAATCCGTTTTTTAAGTAATATTAACAAACATAAGGAAAAGATAATGGTTGCTATTAAATTGCCGGATGGCAGTGTAATGAATTTTGACGGCAGCGTTTCCGGAATGGAAATTGCCGAAAAAATCGGTGCCGGTTTAGCAAAAAATGCTTTAGCGGTTAAGGTAAACGATAAGTTGCAGGATTTGAGCGAAACTATCACCACCGACGCGACAGTGACCGTTATCACCGCTAAGGACAAAGAAGGTCTGGGTATTTTGCGTCACTCCTGCTCGCACGTGATGGCGGAAGCCGTCAAAGAGCTGTGGCCCGACGTGCAGGTAACCATCGGACCGGCGATTGAAAACGGTTTTTATTACGACTTTGCCCGCAAAGAGCCGTTTACGACCGAAGACTTTGCCAAAATCGAAGCCAAAATGCACGAAATCGTCAAGCGCGACGAAAAAATCTCCCGCAAGGTGCTGCCGAGAAACGAAGCCATCGCTTACTTCAAGTCCATCGGCGAACATTATAAAGTGGAGCTGATTGAAGACCTGCCGGAAAGCGAGGTTATTTCGCTTTATTCTCAGGGGAGCTTTACCGATCTCTGCCGCGGACCGCACGTGCCGTCAACCGGCAAAATCGGCGACGCGTTCAAACTGACGAAAGTGGCGGGCGCTTATTGGCGGGGCGACTCCAACCGCGAAATGCTGCAACGCATTTACGCCACCGCCTGGGCCAACAAAAAAGACCTGCAAGACTATCTGACCATGTTGGAAGAAGCCGAAAAACGCGACCACCGCAAGCTCGGGCGCGAAATGGATCTGTTCCACTTTGAGCCGGAATATGCGCCGGGCGCGGTTTTCTGGCATGACAAAGGCTATAAAATCTACCGCAGGCTGATTGAGTATATGCGCAACCGTCAGGAACACAACGGCTATATCGAAATTTCCACCCCGCGGGTGATGGATCGCGTGCTGTGGGAAATTTCCGGCCACTGGGACAAATACGGCGCGCACAACTATTCCGGCCAGACGGAAGACAAAAAATGGTTTTGCATCAAGCCGATGAACTGTCCGGGCGGGCTGCTGGTCTATAAACAGGGCATTAAATCGTACCGCGATCTGCCGCTGCGCGTGGCCGAGTTCGGCAAAGTCAACCGTTACGAGGCTTCCGGTTCGCTGATGGGGCTGATGCGCGTGCGCGAATTTACTCAGGACGACGCTCATATTTTCTGCACCCCGGAACAGATGGAAGAAGAATGCATCACCACGTTGAAGCTGATTTTGGACATCTACAAAGACTTTGGTTTTGAAGAAGTCAAAATCTATCTTTCCACCCGTCCGGACAGCATTTACCGCATCGGTTCCGACGAAATTTGGGATCTGTGCGAAAACGCGCTCGCCAACGCTCTGACCTCGCACGGCTACAAGTTTGAAATCAACGAAGGCGAAGGCGCGTTTTACGGCCCGAAACTGGAGTTCATTCTGAAAGACGCCATCGGCCGCGAATGGCAATGCGGCACCATTCAGGTGGATATGAACCTGCCCGAACGTTTTGACATTTCCTACATCGGCGAAGACGGCGAAAAACATCAGCCGGTGATGCTGCACCGCGCGCTTTTCGGCTCGATAGAGCGCTTCCTCGGCATCCTGATTGAAAACTACGCCGGCAAACTGCCGCTGTGGTTGTCTCCGGAACAGGTCGTGGTGGCGCCGATTGTCAGCGAGTTTGACGGTTATGCCGAAGAAGTGGCGGCCAAATTGCGCGAAGCCGGGCTTTATGCCAAAACCGACCTGCGCAACGAAAAAATCAATTATAAAATTCGCGAGCACTCGGTTGCCAAAATTCCCGTGATTGCCGTTGTCGGCGCCAAAGAAAAAGAAAACGGCACGGTAACCGTTCGCCGTCTCGGCTCCGAAAAACAGGAAGTGATGAAGCTTGACGACTTTGTTGCCTCCTTAAAAGAAGAAGCCCAAATGCCGCACCTGCACGAGTAGGCGAAAAACACCCCCAAGAAAAACGGCTTTGCCCACAAGAGCAAAGCCGTTTTTTTTGGGGGGACGATTTTATATCAAGCCCGTTTTTTGCGCAATGATGACCGCCTGTGTGCGGTTGGCCGCGCCGATGGCTTTGAGCAGCGCGTTGATATGCAGTTTGACCGTTGCTTCCGACACGCCGATTTCGTATGCTATCTGTTTGTTGGACATGCCCTGAGCCACCAGCCCCAAAACCTGCGACTGTCTGTTGGTCAGCGTTTTTCCCTTGCCGCCAGCGGCAAGGTTGTCGGAATTGTGCCCCAGCATAACCGGCGGAATATAGGTGCCGCCGTCCAAAACAAGCTTTAAGGCGTTGCTCAAGATTTTTGTTTCCGCCCGCTTGGTGATATAACCGCCGGCACCGAGCTCCAGACTTTCGCGGATGTTATGCACGTTTTCAGACGCCGAAACAACCACCACGCGTGCGCCGCCCGATTTTTTGCAAACCGCTTCAAATCCGTTGCTCCATGGCATATCGGACATATCCGGATCAATCACTATCAGATCGAAAGGCCGCTCGCCGTCAAGAATTTTCAGACTCTGGCGAAAATTTCCCGCCTGCAAAATAACAGCCGTCTTATCCAACTGTTCAATCAGCGCGCTCAAGCCGTCCCGAAACAGCGCATGTCCGTCTGCTATCAATACTCTCATCATTTTTTCTCCAACCTTATATCCATACCGTTCTATAACTTTAAGCCGACATTATCAAAAGCTGCATATAATCTGTCGGATTTATATTTAAAGGGGAGGAACCGATAAAACGAAAAAAATTTTCAGTCGAGAACCTTATATTCCACGCCCGCTTCCTTAAACATCTGCTCGGAATAGACCAGCTTGTCGCGCCAACCGCCGGCAGGCGCCGTCGGATCGTCGGGCAGACGGTTGGTCACCACCATTTTGATACCTGCCTGGATGATGGCGCGCGCGCAGTCCGTGCAGGGCGGATGGGTGGCATAGAGCACGCAGCCTTTCAACGAAGTGCCCGTCAGGCAGGCATTGTATACGGCGTTTCGCTCCGCGTGTTCGAAAAAATCATATTTTGTCGGCCGCTCCATACGCTCGGGAATGTCGTCGTTCACCCCGCGCACCAAACCGTTGTAACCGGTCGCGCGAATCTCCCGATCGGGACCGACGACCACCGCGCCGGTTTTGGTATTGGGGTCTTTGGACCAGGAGGCAATCAGCCGCGCCAGTTCCATAAAACGATAGTGCCACTTGTCGGAAAACATTTTTTGCCCCTTAACTGTTAATGAAAACAAAAATTGCTTCTGTTTGCTTATGTTATATTATCCGCGGCTCGAAAATTGGCAATTTTTTTTGAAAAATTCTGCACAGAATCTTATGCCCCACTTGACAAACAGGCGAAAATGGTCAAACTTAGGGACAGTTTTTGATAATCTATCTTTAGGAGAAAAAAATGAGTGCAATTGTTGATATTCATGCCCGCGAAATCCTTGATTCCCGCGGGAATCCGACGGTTGAAGCGGAAGTCGTTCTGCAAAGCGGCGCGTTTGGTCGCGCGGCCGTTCCTTCCGGCGCCTCGACCGGCGTGCATGAAGCCGTTGAGCTCCGTGACGGCAACAAAAAACGTTATGGCGGCAAAGGCGTGCTGAAAGCCGTGGAAAACGTCAACGACAAAATTTATGACGCTCTGGCCGGGCTGGACGCCGAAGACCAGATCGAAATCGATCAGGCCATGATCGACCTGGACGGCACCGAAAATAAAGGCAAACTCGGCGCCAACGCCATTCTGGCCGTGTCGCTCGCCGTGGCCAAAGCTCAGGCCGAAGAAGCCGGTCTGCCGCTTTATCGCTACCTCGGCGGCACCATGGCCCGCACTCTGCCGGTGCCGATGATGAACATCGTCAACGGCGGCAAACACGCCGACAACCCGATTGATATTCAGGAATTCATGATTATGCCGGTCGGCGCGGACTCCATTAAAGAAGCCATCCGCTGGGGCGCGGAAATTTTCCACACCTTAAAAAAGAACCTGAAAGCAGCCGGACACAATACCAATGTCGGCGACGAAGGCGGTTTTGCCCCCAACCTGAAATCGGCCGAAGAAGCTTTGTCCTTCATCGTCGAATCGATTAAAGACGCCGGTTACAAACCGGGCGAAGACGTCGTTTTGGCCATTGACGCCGCTTCTTCCGAATTCTACAAAGACGGCAAATATGAAATGACCGGCGAAGGAAAATCTTACACCAACGCCGAAATGGTCGAATTCTACAAAGGCCTGTGCGAAAAATTCCCGATTTTCTCCATCGAAGACGGCATGGCCGAAGACGATTGGGAAGGCTGGAAAATGCTGACCGACGCCATTGGTGACAAAGTTCAACTGGTGGGCGACGATCTGTTCGTCACCAACCCGAAACGTCTGGCCATGGGTATTGAAAAAGGCGTGGCCAACTCCATTTTGGTCAAGGTCAACCAAATCGGTTCTTTGAGCGAAACGTTGAAAGCCGTTGACCTGGCTCAGCGCAACAAATACACGGCCGTGTTGTCGCACCGTTCGGGCGAAACCGAAGACACCACCATTGCCGACATTGCCGTTGCCACCAACTGCGGCCAGATTAAAACCGGCTCCATGTCCCGTACCGACCGTATGGCAAAATACAACCAGCTTATCCGCATTGAAGAAGAGCTGGGCGAAGTTGCCATCTATGCCGGCAAGTCCATTTTGAAAAAATAATTTTTTTCAAAAACACAAACAAAAAAACGCTTCGGAAAACCGAAGCGTTTTTTTGTTTAAGCTTTATGAACCGGCAACAGGTTCGTTGCGGATTCAGACAATTTTCAGCAGCACGCCTCCGTTTTCCGGATTTTCCATGCTGTATCGTCCGTTACACAGATCTATCAACACCGTTTGGCGCTTTTTCCGGCACCAGAAAGGACGAGTCAGCAGAATCGGCTGCAAACCGGATGCTTTCAATGCCTTATTGACTGCCGGTAAAACAGAAACAGTCAGCATCAGTTCGTCATAGTCGAGCAGCGACTGTTTGTTTTGGCGGGCAAAGGCTCGGGCTTCCTGAAGAGTGCAACCGTCAAGCTGCATGTTTGTGCTCAAAACCAGCTTTTTGGCCAGCCTTATACCGCAAAGTTCCTTTTTGGCCAGCAAATCGGCACTTTCCGTTTTTCTGTAAACAAACAGCATCTTCGACAGAGGTTTCATCTCGAACGCAACCGGCTGATAGGGACGACGCTGATTAAAATTGTCCAGCCAATCGGCAAATTCGCGCGGATTGATGCCCCGGGCAACAAGCTCCGCATACATTTTCTCAAATTTTAAGATGTCCATATATTATATTTTTAAGGTATTTGCGTTTTGCCGCGGATACATAATAAATATTAAGCATTTTTGAATACGGATAAAAGATGACATGTTTTTAGACAAAAGTCAACAAGCACAAAAAAAATTCCGCCGATCGGCGGAATTTTTTTGTTAAGACAAACAGTTTTACACTTTGCACAGCACCCCGCAGGCAAACCTGTCGCTGCATTCTCCCGCCGAAAGCACGCATACGCCTTCCGTCATGGAATAAGCCTCATACAGATCGGGATCGTTTGCGGCAACAGCCACCCAAAACAGCGAATTCGGGCTGATAAAAGCGGCGTTACACCTTGCCAGCATAGTGTTGATTTCCGTCAAATGTTTGCGCACAAGGCGGATGTCGTCCAACGAGAGCGGCTCGGCTTCGTGCAAAAAAGCATAAGCGTAAGCGGCGTGGGAGTTGTAACCGTCGTTTCTGGCATATTTTGCCGACAGGCGGCAACTGTCCGAAATTCTAACGGCAATCACATTTTTGACAACATCAAGCTCGGCGCTTTCCGTGTTGTCTTCATAGACAAATTTGAAATTATTCATAGCACTAATAATTTAAGGTAACGCGTTTACTATAGACAAATTTTGCAAAAATAGCAACCCTTATTCTGCGCCGAAATATTATTTTTTTGTCAATAAAAAAAGAGGCAAACAAAAAATGTTTTGCCTCTTTCTCATCAATTAAGTACGGAAAATTATTTGTACTTCAGAAGAACGCCGGCGTCTTCGCCTTCGGGAAGAATGCGGCAGTTGACGAGAGAAACGGCCATCATTTCGCCGCTTTCGCCATCTTGAGTCCACAGATACTCGTCGGCCAAAACAACCGGTGAACGACAATTCAGCAACATTTTGCGGATTTCGTTCTGCCGGCTGCGGATTTCCAGAAAATCCTGCAAACTGATTACCTGCAGATCGTTGGCTTCCGCCAGACGCTTTACCTCTTCGGCAATCATAACCGGACGCCGCACAGTGCTGCCGAACAACGTACTGATACGGCTCTTGTTTTCAAGCATGATGCCCGTTACCGGAACATTGTCGATTTTTTTTGACGTTACCCCGTTTTCCTTAACATAGAGCAACTTAAATTTTATCTTTTTCATAAACAAATAATTTAGTTAATAACTTTTACCACTATTTATTTTGTAACTTTATTATGTTTTTGCGTCAAGTTTTTTGTATCCGTCGGCATCTGTCCCGCCCTTTTGCAAAAAAGAAAACGACGGAATGTTTATCCCGCCGCTTTCAAAATTCAGAAGATTTTTGTTTGACGAATGGTTATTCGGCCTTTTCTTCTTTTTTGGCTTTTTTCTCAGCCTTTTTTTCAGCCTTCGGTTCTTCCGGGGCAACTTCCGCCGCGGCAGCCTTTTCCGCCGCTTCGGCAGCCGCTTTTTCGGCGGCAACGCGAGCCAGATCTTTGGCGCCCTTGGCGGTTACGTCGCGGTCGACCAATTCGATGATAGCCATCGGCGCGGCGTCACCATAGCGAATGCCGGCTTTTAAGACGCGCGTATAGCCGCCGTTGCGGTTTTTGTAGCGTTCGGCCAAAGTGGAGAACAGTTTGGCCACCACTTCATTGTCGCGCAAAAAGGCCAAAGCCATGCGCCGGCTGTTCAAATCGCCTTTTTTGGCAAAAGTAATCATGCTGTCGGCAAAAGTTCTCAGTTCTTTTGCGCGCGGCAGGGTTACGGTAATCTGTTCATGGGTAAGAAGGGCGTTTGTCAAATTGGAAAACAAAGCTCTTCTCTGGCTTTTCGGCATATTAAATCTTCTGTGTTTATCTCCGTGTCTCATGGCATTTTCCTTTCATTTTTCTGATGCTTTGACCGGCAAAGCGGATAAAACCATGCCGCCACTACCTTCATATATGGCGGCGTTTTGCGGGCGTATTTCCCGCAGATTCGGGCGCACTATAGCCGCATTTTTTGTTTTTGACAAGCTTTTTTTGCCGCCCCGAAAAACAAAAATTCTCTTGTCTTTTGTTTTTATCCGCTCATAATCGGCAGAAAAAACAAAACCAAAGGAAAAAATCATGAGATTGCTTATCCAGAGAGTAAAAGAAGCGGCGGTTGCCGTTGACGGCAAACAGGTTTCCGCCATCAAACAGGGGCTGTTGGTTTTTGTCGGCGTGTTTAAGGGCGATACGAAAGCCGAGGCCGACCATCTGGCGCGCAAATGCGCCGCCCTGCGGATTTTTGAAGATGCGGACGGCAAAATGAACCTCTCGGTCAAAGACATCAACGGCAGCGTTTTGGCCGTTTCGCAGTTCACGCTGGCCGGCGACACCTCGCGCGGCAATCGGCCGGGGTTTGATTATGCCGCCCGGCCGGATCTGGCAGAACCGCTCTACGAATATTTTTGCCGCCGCCTCAGAGAAGAAAGCCTGGAGGTCAAAACCGGCATTTTCCGCGCCGACATGCAGGTGTCACTGATAAACGACGGGCCGGTGACTTTCGTTCTCGACCGGATGCCGCAAACCGAACCGCGCAATCATTTAAGCGATAAACCTCTTAAATGATGACATGTTGCAACGACCTGTTCAAAAAAACAAAAAAACGGTCGACGGATATGTTCCGCCGGCCGTTTTTCTCAACCGTTTTTTCCTTTATTTTGCCAGAAGCGCAGCATTTTTACGGCCAGTCCGACAAAATTAAGATACACCGCCAACGCGCCGCGAATCGCCATCTGACAGAGCCGGCTTTGTTCCGTGGCGGCAATAATCTGCAGCATTTCCCCGCCGGAATAGGCGGTTACCGCGCAATAAACCACGACGACGACAAACATCACCGCCGCGTCGACCGCCCCGCAGGGGAACAACAACCAACCGACGCCTGAAAGCAGTATTCCCCAGCCGGCCGTCAGCAATATGCAGTGCCAGGAAATCATATCTCGCCGGAAGACGGCGCCGGTCAGCGACATCAGCAAAAACATGCCGGCGGCAACAAGCAGCCCGCGGGCAATGTCGGCCTTGATAAAAACCAGCGCCACCCCGCTTAAGGAAGCGCCGATTAAACCGCTGAACAACACGAAAATCAGCCCCACGGCGGGAAAGCTCAAGGCCGTCAGATCTTTCGGCACGGCCAGATACATCACCAGCGGCAAAATCAGCAGCACCCAGCCGCTGACGGTCAGCATCAGTTCGTTTTCCACATTCGGAACACATAAAAATTCCCGATATTCGGGCACCCGCGTCAACAGATACGCAACCGCCGACGAAATGCCCGCGCCGATGCCCATAAAGGCAAAAAGGCGGACAATGATGCGGTTTTCCATTTTTTTGGCCAGTGTTTTCATAAAAATAATGTATTAATGGTTATTTGCTGCCAATACATATAATGTCAATTAAACGCGTTCCAAGTCGGCGGCGGTTTTTTATTCTAAAAAAACCAAAACTGAGGATAAAGAGAAAGTTGTTGCATAAATTTTAAAATTGTGTATTAGATTGTTTCCAAACGGGCTTTTTTCAGAAGCCCGCGACCAGTTATTTAATAAAAAAACAAGGAAATAAAGATGGTATCACTCGCAGAGAAAATGGCCGCCAATTTGGACATGTCGGTCTTCGGCAAAGCCGAAGAACTGAAAAAGCGGCTGTGGTTTACGATTTTGGCTTTGATTGTTTTCCGCCTCGGGACATTTATCCCGCTGCCGGGCATCGACCCGCATATTCTGGCGGATATTTTTGACCGCAACTCCAGCGGCATCCTCGGTATGTTCAACATGTTCGCCGGCGGCGCGCTTGAACGTATGACCATCTTTGCCTTAAACATTATGCCTTATATTTCGGCCTCCATCATTTTGCAGCTCGGCCAGTCGGTCATTCCTTCCCTCGCCGCGCTGAAAAAGGAAGGCGAAGCCGGCCACCGCAAAATGGTGCATTATACAAAAGTATTGACGGTGTTTATTACCATCATCCAGGGCTACGGCATTGCCGTCGGACTTGAAGGCATGGTCGGCAGCGCCGGCGTTTCCGCCGTGGTTATGCCGGGCTTTGTATTCAAATTCACCACCATCGTGTCGCTTGTCGGCGGCACCATGTTTATCGTCTGGCTCGGCGATCAGATTACGTCGCGCGGGGTGGGCAACGGCTCGTCGCTGATTATCACCGTCGGCATCATTGCCAACATTCCGGCCGCTTTGGCGCAGACTTTCGAACTCGGCCGCGTGGGTTCACTGTCGGTATGGGTCATTTTGCTCCTGATGGTCATGGTATTGGTGCTGATTTACGTTATCGTGCTGGTGGAAAGAGCGCAGCGCAAAATCACCATTCAATATCCGAAGCGTCAGATCGGCGCCAGAATGATGACTTCCGCCGAAAGTTCGCATCTGCCTTTGAAAATCAACCCGACCGGCGTTATCCCGCCGATTTTTGCCAGCTCGCTGCTGCTGCTGCCGATTACCATTGCCAACCTGTCGGCCAACAACGGCCCCGGCTGGGCGCAAACTTTGAGCCAGTGGCTCGGCATGGGACAACCGCTGCACCTTATTCTTTACGCCGGATTAATCATCTTTTTTGCCTTTTTCTATACGGCGGTCGTGTTTAACCCCGAAGAAACGGCCGAAAACCTGAAAAAACACGGCGGCTTTATCGCCGGCATCCGTCCGGGCAAAAACACCGCCGAATATCTGGATTATGTCATCACCCGACTGACCGTGCTCGGAGCCGCCTATCTGACGGCGCTGTGCATCCTGCCCGAGATACTGATTGCCAAACTCGGCGTTCCGTTCGTTCTTGGCGGCACGACGCTGCTCATCGTCGTGCAGGTAACGATGGATTTTGTCGGGCAGGTGCAAACCCATCTTATTGCCTATCAATATGAAGGCTTGCTGAAAAAAGCCGCTTTGGTCAACAAAAAGGGAAAGAGAAGATAGTCATGAGTTTTGCCAACGGCCAAGGCCTGCACCTGGTTATGACCGGCGCCCCCGGCACCGGCAAGGGAACGCAGGCCGGCGTTTTGAAAAGAAAATACGGCCTGTGCCACCTGTCGACAGGCGAAATGCTCCGCGAAGAGGTGAAAAAAGGTAGCGAAATCGGCAATCAGCTGAAAGATCATCTGGCAGCCGGCGGTTTTGCCCCGGACGAACTGATGATAAAGATGGTTTCCGCTCGCATTGACGAAGACGACTGCAAAAACGGTTTTATCCTGGACGGTTTTCCGCGCACCATCCGACAGGCGGAAGTGCTCGCCGACATGCTTAAGGAAAAAGGCATTCGTCTAAACGCCGTGTTGGAGATTATCGTTCCTGACGAAATCGTCATTGACCGCATTCTCGGCCGCTATACCTGCATGACCTGCGGCGAAAGCTACAGTGACAAGTATCACAAGCCGAAAGCGGAAGGCGTGTGCGACATCTGCGGCGGCACGAAATTTTCCAGGCGACTCGACGATACCAGGGAAACGATTGAACGGCGTCTGAAAAAATATCGGGATTTTACTTATCCGACCATTTCTTACTATAAGGAAAAAGGTCTGCTGAAAAGCATTGACGGCAACGGCAGCGTGGAAGAAGTTGCCGCAAGGATTGAAAAGAGCCTGCAAAGCGCCGAATAAGTGTTTAACAAGAAGCAACTTTTTTTCATAAATGCCGAAAGTAATGGTTGACACAATCAAATATTAGCCTATAATCCGGCTTAATTTTGAAAAGTGGTGATCAACTTTTTTAAAGTTTAATTTATTTAATGGAGATGAAATTTGGCTCGTATAGCTGGTGTAAATATTCCGACTGCCAAAAGGATTGAAATTGCCTTAACGTATATCTTTGGCATCGGTCGCAAAACTGCCCAAGACATTTGCGCAAAATCTGGCGTCAACCCCGGGGCGCGCGTGCAGGACATGTCCGAAGAAGACATTGCCAAAGTGCGCGAGGTCATTGACCACGATTACCTGGTGGAAGGCGAACTGCGCCGCGATGTCGGGGTGAACATTAAAAGATTGATGGATCTGGGCTGCTACAGAGGCTTGCGCCATCGTAAGGGACTGCCGGTTCGCGGACAAAGCACAAAACAAAATGCCCGCACCCGCAAAGGTAAACGCAAAACTGTCGCCAACAAGAAGAAATAATAAGAGGTAGGGTCCAAAATGGCAAAAGCAACACAGAAGAAAAAAGAAAAAAAGAATATCACGGCCGGCGTTGCCCATGTGAATTCTACTTTTAACAATACCCGCATCACGATTACCGACGCTCAGGGCAATACGGTAGCCTGGTCTACGGCCGGTGCGCAGGGATTCAAAGGCTCGCGCAAATCGACTCCGTACGCCGCTCAGGTTGCCGCTGAAGAAGCCGGTAAAAAAGCTATCGAAAACGGGATGAAAACTCTGGAAGTGGAAGTTAAAGGTCCGGGTTCGGGCAGAGAATCCGCAATCAGAGCTTTGCAGGTTGTCGGTTTTACCATCACCACCATCCGTGATGTTACGCCGATTCCGCACAACGGCTGCCGTCTGCGCAAACGTCGCCGCGTGTAGTTTCCGGTTTTCTGATAGTGAGGCTAAATTTTTTTAGCCTCGCCGTCTTTTGATTTTTTTACAAATACGCATATGCATTTTGAAATATAGAGGATATCCACGTGATTCAAAAGAATTGGCAAGAACTTATTAAACCGACTAATCTTGAAATTGTTCCCGGCGAAGGCGGCAACAAAGCCAAGATTGTGGTTGAACCTTTGGAAAGAGGATTCGGGCTCACTCTCGGCAACGCTTTGAGACGGATTTTGCTCTCCTCGCTGCAGGGCGGCGCGGTTACGGCAATAAAAATTGACGGTGTGCTGCACGAATTTTCGGTTATTCCGGGCGTGCGCGAAGATGTAACGGATATTGTTCTGAACATCAAAGGACTGGCGGTTGCCGTACACAGCGAAGGCCAGAAAACTATGTATCTGAAAGCGGAAGGCCCCTGCGAAGTGACCGCCGCCATGATCGAAACAGGCCATGATGTCGAAATCAAAAATCCCGATTTGCTCATCTGCACTTTGGATGCCGGTGCAAAAATCAACATGGAACTGACGGTTAACACCGGCAAAGGTTATGTGCCGGCAAGTCAGAACAAACCGGCGGATGCGCCGATCGGCCTGATTGCGGTTGACGCTATCTATTCGCCGGTCAAACGCGTTTCTTACCGTGTCGATCGCACCCGTGTCGGCCAGGTTACCGACTATGACAAGCTGACCCTGGTGGTGGAAACCAATGGCGTGGTTACGCCGGAAGACGCGGTCGCTTTCTCGGCGCGCATTCTGCAGGATCAGCTGAAACCGTTCATCAATTTTGACGAACCGGAAGCCGAAGTCGAAGTGGAAAAAGAAGAGCTGCCGTTTAACAAGAATCTGTTGAAAAAAGTGGAAGAGCTGGAACTTTCCGTCCGCTCCGCAAACTGCCTGAAGAACGACAATATTGTTTATATCGGCGATTTGGTGCAGAAAACCGAGGCAGAAATGCTCAGAACACCAAACTTCGGACGCAAATCTTTGAACGAAATCAAGGAAGTGCTGGCTAAAATGGGCATCCATCTCGGTATGGAAACACCGGGCTGGCCGCCGGAAAATATTGAAGAACTGGTTAAAAGGGTTGACGATCACTTTTAATCGAATATCTGCTTTGAAACTCTCCGCTCGCAAGAACGGAGAGTTTTTTTTATATGTCAAAACAGGCGCACCGCCGTTCAAAGAGACCGCGCACCAACGACAGGCGAATCGGGATTTGTCCGCAATTTAAGAAATAAATGTTCCTAACTGTTTAATTTTGATTGAAATTTGCTTATATTTTGCTAAAATTTGACAAATTAAGACAGACAAAATGCGCTTTTTGGCATTTTATCATCAAAATATATCGGCAAACAGGATACGGTAAATGAAGAGATACAAAAACGCTTCCGAACTTTATGACATTTTTTATGCCGAACGCAAGGAAGACATAGCTTTTTACAACCAGGTGCTGACAAAATACAAACCCGTGCTTGACAACAACCGGATTGTTGAAATCGGCGCGGGAACGGGACGCGTGCTGCTGCCGATTGCCGCCCGTCATCCGGATCTGGAGTTTCATGCCATAGACGTTATCGGTGACGAAATCGCCGTGCTCAAACAAAAAGCCGAAGAACAGGGAATCGACAATATTGTTACCCATGTGGCAGATATCAACGCGTTTTCCGATAAAGAAAAATTTTCTTTTGCCTTTGCACCGTTCCGCGTGCTGCAACATTGTCAGTCCGTCGAAGAAATGAATCGTTTTGTTAACAGCACCAAAAACAACCTGACTGAAAACGGCCGTTTTGTTTTTGACCTGTTTAACCCGTGGATACATATGCTGGTGCGCGAAGGGGTCGTTTTTGACGGCAATTACTATGACAAGGAAGGCAATCTCATCAACCGCCGCGTGGAAATCAACAAACGCGACTATTTCAAACAAACGCAAAATATCGAAGAATATTATACCGTTCGCTACACTGACGGGCAAACGGACAAATTTGAATGGCTGTACACAACCGGATATTTTTTCAAGGATACGGCTTCCATGGTGCTCGAAAAAAATGATTTGTCGGTGGAAAATCTGTACGGACATTTTGACCGCACGCCGTTCGGCAAAGGAGAATACCCAGGCGAGCTGATTTTTGACTGCCTGAAAAAAAGAAAGGAAAGATGATGACAAAAGCTCCGGAACTTTCCGAATTAAACGCAATTCGCCACGGGCTGTCGGCCTCTTTTTTGCAGCATTACCATCACGCCGGTTTTAAGCTTGCGGAACCGCTGCCGGTTACTTCGCGCGAAGACAAAAGCGTGATTTTTGTCGGCGCGGCCATCTCGGCTCTGAAAAAAGATTATGTTTTGCCGCAAAAAATTCCCGCCGGCGGGCTGGTGCTGGCACAAAACGCCGTCCGCACGCGCAACATCAAAAACATGCTGGTCGACGACTTCAACCCCAAATGGGGCTCCTATTTCACCAACATCGACACCGTCTGCCCCTATGCCAAAAAAGAAGAAGCTCTGGAACTGGCGCTCGATTTCTTTTACAACAAGGCTCGGATTGCCCCCGAAGACCTGTTGCTCAGAGTGAACTCGCAAGACCGCGAACTGTTTTCTCTGGTGCAAAAAAGCGGACATCCGACGGTGGAAATCGATGCCCATCCCGAAAAATATTATCGCCATACGGTCGGCATAGACGGCATTTACGGCGAAAATTTCAACTTTGCCGTTCGCCATAAACATACGGGAGAATACGGCGACGTGGGCAATTTTATCATTTTCCGCGACAAAAACAACGGCGCGCCGCTGTTTTTGGAAGTGGGTTTCGGCGACACGGTGATTATGCAGCCGAAATACGGGTTAAAACATATTATGGACTGCTATCCCTTTATGCCTCATCCCGCGCTTGACAATAATTACAAATTCAAAGACTGCATCATCACCTCGCAGGCCATCATGCGCGAAGGTCTGATGCCCTCGAGCCGCGACGAGCAAAGCAAAATTCTTTACAAATATCTGCGCGGCATTTATTATTTTGCCGAACGGGCAGATTTGAAAACGGCGGAGCTCGCCAAAATTCTCCACCGCTCGGAAGAAATGATTTTCGGCAATGTCCGCGCCCAACCGGCCATGATGCGGCTGTTTGCCGACAAAGGCCGACGGATAGACGAACTCAACCGGGCAACGCTTTTGAACTTAAAAGAAAAAGGATTGACAAGATGATTGCAAAAAAACTTCGTAAAGGTTCTCATATCAGAGTAATTGCCCCCGCGCGCAGCCTGGGTATTGTATCGGAAGAATGCCGGCAGATTGCCCGGCAACGTTTGAATGATTTGGGGTTGACCGTTTCTTTCGGCCGCCATGCGGAAGAAACGGACGAATTTTTATCTTCGTCTCCGCAATCACGGCTGGAAGACCTGCACGAAGCTTTTGCCGACAAAACGGTGGACGGTATTTTGACGGTTATCGGCGGCTTTAATTCGGTGGAAATTTTATCGGGCATAGATTATCGCCTGATTGCCGAAAATCCGAAAATTCTCTGCGGATTTTCGGATATTACGGCGTTGGCTAACGCCATCCATGCCAAAACCGGACTGGTCACCTATTCCGGGCCGCATTTTTCCACTTTCGGCATGCAAAAAGGGCTGGAATACACCATCGATTATTTTAGGAAATGCCTGTTTTCGGAAGAGCCTTTCGAGCTGTCGGCAGCCCTGGAATGGTCCGACGATCCCTGGTATCGGGATCAGGAAAACCGCACATTCATTAAAAACGACGGCTATTGGGAAATTGCCTCCGGACAAGCGGAAGGCAGACTTATCGGCGGCAACCTCGGGCTTTTGGACGAACTGAAAGGCACGCCTTATTTTCCCGACATCAAAGACAGCATCCTGTTTTTGGAGCATTGCGCGGAAGACGAAGTCTGGACCTTTAACCGCAACCTGCAAGCCCTGTGCCTGCATCCTGATTTTCCGAGCGTGCGCGCCGTGGTGTTCGGTCGTTTCGAGCCCGAAAACCGGATGACACGCCCGCTGTTGGAACGGATTTTGCATGCCAAAAAAGAACTGGCAGGCAAACCGATCATCGCCAATGTCGACTTTGGCCACACAACGCCGATTATCACCTTCCCCATCGGCGGATATTGCAAAATTGACGGCCGCAACATCAAACTGACCGAATTTTAATGTGAAAGCGTCGCCACGATGATTCTGACCGGTTCGGAAATAAAAAAATATGTCGAAAACGGCGATATTGTCATCGATCCTTTCCATGAAGACCAGCTCAACCCGAACAGTTACAATTACCGGATGGGCGAAACGCTGACTTTTAAGGAAGACGACGGGCAATACAAGACCATCAAAATTCCCGAAGAGGGCTTTATCCTCTACCCCAACCGCGTCTACCTCGGTCATACCTGGGAAACGCTCGGCAGTCGCAAATGCGCCATGTCGCTCATCGGTCGCAGCTCCACCGGACGCCTCGGGCTTTTTTTGCAGGTTTCCGCAGATCTGGGGCACACCGGTTCAGTGCACAAGTGGACGCTGGAACTGGTTGCCGCCAAGCCGTTCAAAATTTATCCGAAAATGATTACCGGACAAATTTCTTTTTGGCTGAACGACGGCGACGCTTCTTTGTACGAGGGCGGATATTCGGCCTACTCCCGCCCGCAAATTTCAAAAATGGAGAAAGACATTGATACTGACGGGCAATAAAATAGACGAAGAAGTCGGCAACGGCAAAATCATCATCCGCCCCTTTTCGCCGGCGGCCGTTACCACCAACTCCTATGATCTGACGCTCGGCAGCCGCCTGTTGGAATATACCGACGACGTTATCGACCCCAAAAAGCAGCCGCATACGCGCGAGTTTGACATTCCCGATGAAGGGTTTGAAATGCGGCGCGGCCAGTTTTTGCTCGGCTGCAGCAACGAGTTTGTCGGCAGCGATTTTTATGTGCCGATCGTGCACGCCAAATCAAGCATTGCAAGGCTCGGGCTTTTTATCCATATCACCTCTGGCCTGTTTGATATCGGCTGCAAATGCAACGTTACTTTCCATCTCTATGCCACCATGCCGATAAAGCTTTACAAAAACATGCCCATCGCGCAGATTACTTTTTGGAAAACGACCGGCGACATCAAGCTGTATCACGGCAAATATCAAAACGACCACGGACCGGTGGCCTCGCGTATCTACAAAGATTTCAAATAACAGACAGGCACGGCGGGTCTACGGTGCTGCTCATCTTTTTGTCCACGGCACATAAAATTTGACAAAAACAAAAAGACGGATATAATAATAATCAGGTAAAAAATTATTATATCCGTTATTTTGCCACGGAGATTTTTTACTTTTAAGAGTCAGAAACTAAAAAAAATCCTGTAATATGAAAAAAGTAAAAATTTCGACAGCGATTATCGCATCGCTTGCGGGGCTTGCGGCCTTGAGTTCGTGCTGCCGCCCTTTTGACGACTTTCACGGTCTGCCCGATTACAGTTATTTTCGCACCGGCATTTATGCAGAAACTTTTACGGCGGATTCGTCTTCGCCCGCCAAAACGGTTTTTGAATACCGTTCCTGGGCGGAAGCTGCCACCAAAATGCGGCGCGCGGAAATTACCTTAACGGCTGCCGTTGAGAACGTAAACACCGAAGTTCGGGTAGAAAGTTTCGACCCCGGCGAAGGCGTGATGGATATTGACTACCGCGACGAAAACAGCCGCCGCGATCAGGACATCACCGTCACCGAATCGACAATGTTCTGCCGCCTGCGGTATCAGAATTTTACGCTGGAATATCGACTGCCTTTTGAACGGGCGTTTTACAACGACGGCAAGACCTCCGGCCGCATGGCCAGCCTTGTTTTTGGTGAAGACATCACCGACAACGGCTACAGTCTGACCGATCTTGAAAGCGAAGTCAGCAACGGACAGGTTTTTATGCGCAAGCTGTTTCGGCATTCGATAACCGTGTCTTTCAACGGCAAGCGCTATCGGGCAACGGCAACAGTCGTGCTTAAAAGGCTTGCCGGCAACGAGGGAGACAATTATGTTACCGGCTGCGAATTGCTCGACTCCGGCATCAAAGACCTGACCAACGACGGCAACCACGCTTCCTATACGTCATGGATAAAAGTGCGCCAGCATTTTGCGGACGGCTCGGAAGAAGAACAGACGTTTGAAGTGCTGATGTACGGCATTATGTCAGAACCGTCACTTGCCGATATGGATATCAGCAGGCAAGAGCTTGTTTGCTACGAGGCCGGTTTTGACGACAGCCGCGAACATGTGCAAAATGTTTTCCGCAACGATTTTGTGGAAGCTTTTTATTACGAAAGGCTTTTTGTCGCCACCTATAACCAGGGCACGACGGAAACGCTTTTCCGACATGTGGAGGCGGTTTACAACGACGGTTTTTCCAAAATCGAATTTCCTTCCCTTCGTTATGAAAACGTCGAACACGAAGGAAGTTTGATTGCGGTGTCCGGCGGAAGCGACGAGCACGGCCACTACGGTGAATACGAATTTACCGAACGGGTCAACGCAACCTTTGCGGATTATACCCACAGCAGCCAGGCGAATTTGCGTATTTTCCTAAGCGAATGATTCTCCGATTGAACACCCGCTGCCGATATCAGGCAACGGGTGTTTTTTTATTGATTTAAGAAAGCCCCGAGCGGGGGCTTTCTTTGTGAGTGGTGGCGTCGTGGCCGCCTTCTTCCTCTTTATCAGAACGCGTAGTTCAGGCCGAGGCCGAAGGTGGTGGCATCATAGTCCGAACCGAACGTATAGTTCGCCCAACCATAGGCCGAAAGATTCGTCGTGAAGCCATAACGCCCGCCGATTTCAATTCGTCCCAAAGTCGCGTCGTCCAGAGCTTCCACGTCGCCCAGACCGGTGATGTTTACTTCGTCACCGTCGACAATCGTCTGCACCACACTCGGTTTGACATAAACATTGGCAAAGCTCTCATCCGTCATAAATGTCTTGGCGAGTTTTACGCCCGCTTCCAGCTCAATCTGACGGGCGTCGTCGTAGCTTGCGCTCTTGCCCACGCTATCTGTTGCGTCGTCATAGTTTACCTGTGTGTAGAATACGCCCAATTCCGGCGTCAAAGTCACGCTGTCGGTCAGGGCGTAATCATAACCAATCTCTGCACTGGCGCCGAACTCTACGCCGTCGGTGTCGGACTTCATACCGTCATCGGTCTTGATGTCCGCTTCCTGAACACCGCCGTACAAAGTGGCAAAAGCATACCAGTTGTTATGGTCATAGCGGTAATACAAACCGGCAATGTAGCTGTCGATGTCGATTTCCGAGCCGACCGG
>CALXRS010000020.1 GCA_944390915.1 uncultured Alphaproteobacteria bacterium | reverse complement strand
TTGGGCAAACTATACCTTTGGTTCGGACTATGACGCCACCACCTTCGGCCTCGGCCTCAACTACGCGTTCTGATAAACGCCGATGCTACACACAAGGAAAGCCCCCACCTGGGGCTTTCTGCGTTCTCACCCTCACCCGACGCCTACGCGTCCCCCTCTCCCCTCAAGGGAGAGGGAATTTCTTGTCATGCCGAATCTACACCAAACCGTCCCCCACACACCAAACTGTCATGCCGAATTAATATTAAATTGTCATGCCGAACTCGTTTCAGCATCTCATGCATTTTGCAAACAAAGACAAGCTGATAAATAGAATAATGAGATCCTGAAACAAGTTCAGGATGACACTCAAAAAGCGGGTCGGTATACCGACGCCAACACCCCATCCACAACAAAAGCCCGCCTAGGGCTTTCTGCGTTCTCACCCTGCTTGCGCCTCCCCCTCTCCCCTCAAGGGAGAGGGAAAAAATGGATGGCGCACAGGGGAAAGGGGGAGGAAAAAAGCGGCATGCAGGGGAAGGGAAGGAAAAAGGAGTGCGGCCGGCGGTAGAAGGGAAGAAAAAAAGGCAGCGGGGGAGACGGCAGGATACTCAAGGGAGAGGAGGCATGCCGAAAGCCGACAACAGCTCCCACAAGAAAAGCCCCAAACGGGGCTTTTCTGTCTGAAGATATTTCTGTCGGCAGGAGTTTATTCGCCAAAGCCGAACAGTTTTTTTAAGCCGGATTTTTCTTTGATGCCTTCCACCACGTTGTTTAAGCTTTCTTCCGCGGCGTTTTTCATGTCGGCCAGCTTGCTGTTGACAACGGTTTCGTAGGCGGTGGAGAAAATCTTTTGCAAAATGGCGGAAAGTGTTTCTGCTACGCCGGCGCCGTTTTTGTTTTTCTCGCGGCCGATGTCTTTCATCTCAATCGTCGGCAGGGGAACGCTGGCAGATGCGCTGTGTCCGGCAATGGAAGCAGCCAGATTGATGTTGCCGCCGGAAACAAGCAGGTGATCGATTACCACCTTTTTGCCGTCTTTTACTTCCGGTTCGGCAGTATTTTCAGCCGGTTCGGCGGCAGGTTCTTCCGCCTTGCTGCCGGAAGCGGTGTTTTTCTTGATGTTGTCCAACAGCTGCGAGAGGTTGTTTTGGGTCAGCGAAAGCAGCTCGTAGGTAATTTCGGGCTTTTCGATTTCCACGTTTTCAACCACAATGGTGTCGGACAAAACCGACTTCAGGTTTACTTTGACGGCAACCCTGCCGACACTCATAATATTCGGCTGAGTGTAGTTTTTGGGGTTGGCAACGGTGAGGTTGTTGATTTCCACTTCGCCTTTGAGCAGCGAAAGCTTGAAGCCGCCGAGGTTGACTTCGGTGCCGGTCACCTGGCTGCCGTATTTGTGAACCACGGTTTGTACGATGCTTTCAAGCGAAGGTGCGGTAAAATATACGCCGGCGCCGATGGCTGCCAGCACAATCAGGAAAATACCAAATTTTTTCATGTTTCAAACCTTTTCTCAAATGTTTCATCTAATCAGGTTATATATATAATTGATGCTTTTGGCAACTTATATTCTGCCGCAAACGAAAGTTATTTGCTGTTTTTGGGGGCGGGTACGGTGTTGTCGTCGGTGGGGCTGTAAAAAAATCGACCTTATCCTGAAAAAATATGTTGCAAAATAAATTGCGGCGGTTTATATTGCGGCATAAATGTTGAGGGTGCGTAGCTCAGTTGGCTAGAGCAACTGACTCTTAATCAGTGGGTCCAGGGTTCGAATCCCTGCGCGCCTACCATTGAAAGCCTAGGTTTCCCTAGGCTTTTTGTCTTTTCTCTGAAAATAAAAAATGCCGAAAAATGTTAAATTGTGCAAAAATAATGTATAAAACTGCACAGGTTTTGCAAAAAAACGTAAAAACAATCTCTAAAGGGAAAGATATGAAGTTTGGTATCAGAAAACCGTCACCCAAGAAAATGCTTGCCGCCCGTTTGTCGTGGAAAAGGTTTTTGCGACACAATCTTGGGCTGAAAGTTCCGCGCGGATGGGGCTGGCTGACAAATCCCAAAAAAGCTCTGTATAACCGCATATATAATCGTACGTCAATCAGCCTGTGGTCGTTGATAAAAAAGCTGTTCGGGTAGTTTTTTGTTTATCTGCCCTCAGTTGCCGATGCCGGCAAAGCCCATGAAAGCCATTGAGAGCAGGGCGGCGGTTATCAGTACGATCGGCGCGCCGCGGACGGCAGTCGGCAAGGCGTCCGCATTTTGCGCCAGGCGTTCGCGCAGGCCGGCCATCAGAACGATCGCCAACGTGAAACCGGCGGCGTTTGCCAACCCGAAACAGACTGAAAGCGAGAGCGAAAATCCCTTTTGCACGGCCAGAATGGCAACGCCCAAAACCGTGCAGTTGGTGGTAATCAGCGGCAAATAGATGCCCAAAGCCTGATAAAGCGCGGGCGAGGTCTTTTTTAAGACGATTTCCACCATCTGCACCAGCGCGGCAATTACCAGAATAAACACCACCGTGTTCATAAATTCGAGCCCGTACGGCACCAGCAGATTGTGATAAATCAGGTAGGTGGCGGCGGTCGAAAGGGTCATGACGAACATTACCGCCAGCCCCATGCCGAAAGCGGTGGAGATTTTTTTGGAAACGCCGAGGAACGGGCATATCCCCAAAAACTGAGATAAAACAATGTTGTTGACCAATATGGCGGTCACAAAAATCATGGCGATGCTCATCTATCTCACCCTCCGCAAACGGTTAAACAACATTATCAGCCCGGCAAGCGCCAGAAAAGCGCCAGGCGGCATGACAAACAGCAGCACGGGGTACCCGCCGTCGCCAAGGAGCGGATAGCCGAAAATGCTGCCGGCGCCGATGATTTCGCGCACCGAGCCGAGCAGGCAAAGAGCCAGCGTAAAACCGATGCCCATGCCAAGCGCGTCAAGCAGCGACTGAAACAGGTTGTTTTTGGCGGCAAAAGCTTCCGCCCGGCCGAGAATGATGCAGTTGACGACAATCAGCGGGATATAGATGCCGAGCGTTTCGTGCAAGGCCGGCAGGCGGGCGGCCATCATCATGTCGATGACAGTAACAATCGAGGCGATCAGCACAATGTAGCAGGGAATGCGCACCATGGCCGGAATAAGGCTTTTGACAAGCGAAATGACGGCATTGGAAACAAGGAGCGTGAAGGCGGTGGCCAGCCCCATGCCGAGCGCGTTTTCCAAAGAAGTGGTGACGCCGAGCGTGGGACACATGCCGAGCATCATCACAAAAACGGGGTTTTCGCGGACAATGCCGCGGGTGAGGTTGGAAAAGCTGGTATTACTCATGGCCGGTTGCTCCCGCATTGAATTTTTTGTAGGTTTCCACCGCTTTGCCGACGGCGTCGATAACCGCTTTCGAACTGATGGTGGCGCCGGTCACGGCGTCTATGCTGCCGCCGCTTCGGGTAAGGCTGATGTCGTCAAGATAAGAATTCAGCCCGACAAACTGTCCGGCGAAATCTTCTTCGGCTATTTTTGTGCCGAGCCCCGGCGTTTCTTTTTGCGAAAGCACTTTGTAGCCGGTGATGGTGCCGTCGCGCAAAAGCCCCACAATCAGCTCTATTCTTCCGCCAAAACCGTTGTCGGAAAAGGTTTTGACCGCTACGGCGGTGATAATTCCGTTTTCCCGCGCGGGGTAGAGCTCCAGCTTATATTTTCCGCCCGGAGCGGAAACGGTTGTTTTTTCGGCAAAAGGATTGTTGTCAAAACTGCCGATAACCTCGCGGATGGCATTCAGTGTTTTTTCGTCTTTGGCGCGGGCTATCGGTTCTTTGGTGATTTCGTACACATAACCCAAAGCCAGCGCCGACAAAACGGAAACGCCGAGCAGAGCGGCAATCATGTTGAACAGGGAAGATTTCAGCGTTTTCATTTATTTTCTCCCGGTGCCGAAAATGCGCGGATGGCAACAGCGGTCAATCAGCGGCACAAAAGCGTTCATAATCAGAATGGCAAAGGAAACGCCTTCCGGATAGGAGCCGAAGCGGCGGATGACAAAAGTCAGCACACCGCAGCCGACGGCAAAGATGATTTTGCCGTTTTTGCTCATCGGGGAGGTGGTGTAATCGGTCGCCATGAACAGTGCGCCGAGCATCAGCCCGCCGGAAAGCAACTGCGTTACGGGTTCGGCCGCGGGGTTGCCGGTGGTCAGCCAGAAAACGCCGGTTAAAATGAAAAACGTGCCGAGGTAATAAACCGGAATATGCCAGGAAACGACCCGCCGCCACAACAGATAGAAAAAGCCGAGCAGCAACGCCAGGGCGGAAACTTCGCCAAGCGACCCGCCGACATAGCCGAAAAACATCTGTTCATAGTTTGGCAGTTCGCTGGCGGCGGATATGGTGGCCGAGGCGGTGCCGTCCAGATGTTTCAGCAGGCCGAGCGTGGTGGGGCCGGTGGCGGCATCCGTGTTCAAAAAGTCAAACAGCTGAGGTTTTACCCAGGTTGTCATCTGAACGGGAAAAGAAATAAACAGAAAAACGCGGCCGACCAGTGCCGGATTGAATAGATTTTTTCCGATGCCGCCAAAAGCTGCCTTGGCAATGACAATGGCTACAAAACAACCGATAAGCGTCATCCATAAGGGCATGTTGCAGGGCAGGTTATAAGCCAGCAGCAGGCCTGTAACCACGGCCGAAAAATCGCCGGTCGTCGGCTTGGTTTTCAGCCACCAGCGGCAGCAGGCGTATTCAAAAAACACGCAGCCGGCAACGGCGGTAACGATGGTCACGAGAGCCGCAAGCCCGAACAGGGCGACGGCGACCGCGCCTGCCGGCAGCAGGGAAATAATCACATCGCGCATGATGGAGCGGGTGTCGGCTTTGGCGTAACAGTGCGGAGCGGTGGAAATTTTTAACATGGCGGTTTCCTATTTCTTTTTGCGGATTTCGTATTTGGCCAGCTTGCAGTAGTCGGTCAGCGGAATCCGCGCCGGACAGACGTAAGAGCAGCTGCCGCATTCGATGCAGTCGAGAACATGGATTTTTTTGGCGGCCTGATAGTCGCCGCGGCGGGTGAGGTTTTTGATGGCAAAAGGCTCCAGCCCCTGCGGACAAACTTCCGTGCAGCGACCGCAGCGGATGCACTCCGTCGGCTGCGGCCGAAAAACCGATTGCGCGCCGAAGCACAAAATGCCCGAAGTTGTTTTGGTAACCGGTGCCGCGGGGTTCACGCCCGACTGTCCCATCATCGGTCCGCCGAAAATAATTTCCGCCGCTTCTTCCCGCGGGGCGGCTTTTTCTATCAGGTATGCGGCCGGCGTGCCGAGGCGCACACGGTAGTTGCCGGGGTGGTCGAGGTTGTCGCCGCTGACGGTGACGACGCGTTCGAACAAAGGTTTGTTTTTTTGCACGGCCTCGTAGACGGCAAAAGCCGTGCCGGCGTTTTGCACCAGACAACCGGCGTCGGCAGGCAGACAGCCGGGCGGAACTTCGCGTCCGGTAACGGCGGCAATCAGCTGCCGTTCGGCGCCCTGCGGATATTTGGTGCGGCAGACGGCCACGTTTACGCCGACATAGCGGCGGGTCAGTTTTTGCATGAGGGCGGCGGCCTGCGGTTTGTTTTCGTCGATGGCGACAACGGCGTTCTGAATACCGAGGGCTTTGTTCAAAATTTTGGCGCCGATGATGATTTCTTCCGTTTTTTCGCGCATCAGGCGATCGTCGGCCGTGAGCCAGGGTTCGCATTCTATGCCGTTGATGATGAGAGTGTCTATTTTTTTGCCCGGCGGCGGCGAGAGCTTTGCTGCCGTGGGAAAGCCCGCGCCGCCCATGCCGACGATGCCGGCTTTTCGTATCCGGCGGATGATTTCGCCGCCCGTAAGGGTGATGTCGGCGACGGTTTCGGGCGAGCGGTCAATGCTTTCTTCCCAGTCGTCGCCGTCGGTTTTAACGGTAATCATGATTTCCGGATAGCCGGTTTTGCCGATGTTTTCTTCTATCTTGACCACTTCGCCCGAAACCGAGGAATGGACGTCGGCCGAGATAACGTCGTCGGCGTCGGCGATGAGTGTTCCCGTTTTGACGCGGTCGCCTTTTTTGACAAGGATTTTGGCCGGTCGGCCGATATGCTGACAGACGGGAATACAAACCGTTTCCGGTATGCCGGCGTCTTCAATCGGGCGGTCGGAGGTGGTTTTGTGTTTGTCGGGGTGGCAGCCGCCGATGGCAAAGGTCTTCAGCTTAGTCATTGTTTTCTCCTTTTGTCCGGCGGCAGACGATGGCGCCCGTCGGGCAGGCGGCGGCCAGCTTTTCGCCGTAAACGTCGGCGGAAACGGAAACCGGAATATGCGAAAGATTGTCGGCAACGGTTATTTCGGGGCATATTTGTGCGCATTTTTTGCAGCCGATGCAGGCGGCAGCGCAGTTTTTGCGGGCAACGGCGCCTTTTTGGCGGTTGCTGCAGGCCACATAAACCATCACGCCGCTTTTGCCGCGGGGGCGAATTTCATAAAGGCCGCGCGGGCAGATGCGCACGCAGGCGCCGCAGGCGGTGCATTTGTCCGGATCAACACGCGGCAGACCGGTTTCTTCGTCCATCCGGATGGCGCCGAAGGGGCAGTTGGTCACGCAGTCGCCGAGCCTTAGACAACCGTTCGGGCAACCGGTTTTGCCGACAAAGGCGCGGTTGGCCAGCCGGCAGCTTTTGAGCCCGATATATTCGGTTTTGTCGGGGGCGTTTCGGCAGCTGCCGTTGCAATGGAGAACGGCCACGGCCGGTTCGTGTTCGGGAGTGGAAAATCCGAGCTCTTTGGCCACGGCAGTCATCACTTTACTGCCGCCGGCCGGGCAATATAAGTGGGCAAAAGCCTCGTTATCGGCCTTTACGCAGGCACGGGCAAAATCCGCGCAGCCGGCTTTGCCGCAGGCGCCGCAGTTGGCCTGAGGCAACAGCGCGGCGATTTTTTCTTCCAGGGGATTGTCTTCGGTTTTGAATTTTTGCGCGATATAATAAAGGACAACCGCCGCAATGAGGGCAATGGCCGATAAAACAATGACGTTTGCCGTTATCAGTTCGTTCATGGCATAAAAATTCCGTTGTTGGTTTAATACGTCAGAGATAACACGTTTTTGCCTTTTGCAAAAACATTTTTTTGCACTTATCGGACGCTAATTTTTATTTTGGCGGCTATCCTGCGGCGGCAAAGGGCAAGCAGCAGGTAGCAGACGGCCGGCGTTAAAAGACAGGCCCAGGCGGCGACGGTTTCCGATCCGCCGGCGGCCAGCACGCCGAAAAGCGCGACCAGCGCCAGCACGAGCGGCAGTCCGTAGGCCAGAAAAACGGCCAGCGCCGCCGTTTTGCCGTCGATGACGAGTTCCACCGGCCGACCGGGTTCAAAGTTTTCGGGATGGGCGGTTTTAATTTCGGCGCGGCAGGTCTTGCCGCCACCGTGACACAGGCTCTGTGCGGCGCAGCTGCGGCAGGCTTCCGAGCGTTGAAAGACAACGGTAAGGGAATCTTTGTTGACGGTTTCGACCGTCCCGCGACAGTTATTTTCTTCCGTCATATTGTCCGGTCTCCTTTATTTTTTTGGCGGCGGGGGAAAAAACGGTGCTGAAGCCGCTTTCGCCGCGGATGATGAAAATGACCGCCAGATCGTTTTTTTCGGCAAAGTTTAAGGCCTGTTTTTCGCCCATGGCCATCAGGGCGGTGGCAAGCGCGTCTGCCGTCATGCAGTCGTGATGAAATACGGTGGTCGAGGCCAGCCGGTTTTGGGCGGGCAGGCCGGTTTCGGGCGAGATGGTGTGGGCATATTTTCGGCCGTCGATTTCGATAAAATTGCGATAATCACCCGAGGTTGCCGCCGCCGCGTCGGTCAGGGCGAAAATGCCGGCCGGGTGTTTTGCGTCCGCCGCCGGGGCGGAAAGGACTATGTTCCAGCCGCGGGCATTTTGCGCACGAGTGCCCGAAGCGCGCACTTCGCCGCCGATTTCGATAATAAAATCACGGTATCCGCGGGTTGTCAGCAGCTCGGCCAGACGGTCGACGCCGTAGCCTTTGGCTATGGCCGAAAGATTGAGCGCGGTTTCGGCGTATTCTTTTTGCAAAACGGCGCCGTTGTCGCTGAAACGGAGTTTATCAAAACCGGAAACGGCCAGGGCTTCTTTTATCTTTTCTTCGGACGGCAGCCCCTGCCGCGGCGCGGGACCAAAACCCCACAGATCTATCAGGCGACCGAGCGCGGGGTCGAAGGCGCCGCGGCTCAGTTTGTTGACGGCAGCGGCTTTGGCCAGCACTTTTTGCAGCGGCGGCGAAAGTTTTATTTTTTCGCCGGCGCGGGCTCGGTTGACGGCGGATATCTCCGATTGAGGGTCAAAAACCGACATTTCGGCGTTGACCGCGGCCAGTTCGTCGGCAATCAGCGCGGACAGGTCGGCATCCTGCGCGCGGGTGCGGATTTTGACCCGATAGTAGGTGCCCATGGTTTCGCCGCCGACAACAAAATACGCGGGGCGTCGGCCGGCAAGCCATATCAGTCCGCCGGCGCAGACAAGAAAAAGCAGAATATATTTCAGGGCGCGCATGTTTGTTTGTCCGGGTTAGTAAAAATTTCACTTTTTTTATGCTATATTATCACATAAAAAAACAGTTTAGCACGAAAGGCAAGCAATTATGAAAGAATATCTGCAAAATATTTGGCAAAAACTTAAAGAAGGCTGCAAAAATCCGCGTCTGAAGGAGCACGGCCGGACGACCCTCGCTTTGTGCCGCAAAGCGTATGCTTTTATTTTCAACAAAATAAACATTGCCGGAACATATCTCGGACAAATCGGCATTTCCGCCAACGCGGTCAGCTGGAGCGGTTTTGTCATCGGCGTTTTTGCCGTTAATTTCATTGCCATGGAGATGTACGGCTGGGCGCTTCTCGCCATTGTCCTCAACCGTTTTTGCGACGGGTTGGACGGCGCGGTCGCCCGGTCGACGAAGGTCACCGATTTCGGCGTGTTTCTTGATGCCGCGCTTGACTATATCTTTTACGGCGGCGTGATTTTGGCCTTTGCTTTGGCCAATCCGGCGGAAAATGCCCTGTCCGCCGCCTGCATGCTGTTCGGTTTTGCCGCCGCCGGCTGCGCCATGCTCGCCTATTCGGTCATCGCCTACAAAAACAATGCCGGCAAAGAACTCAGTCTGAACCATTCTCCGTTTTATCTCGGCGGGTTGGCGCAAGGAGCGGAGACGCTCACGGCTTTCGTGCTGCTGTGCCTTTTTCCGGGGTGGTTTCCGGTGCTTGGCATCCTGCTCGGCGTGTTTTCGCTGATTAAAGCTTTCAGCCTGATTGCCGCCGCCTATTATAACTTTGTGATTGTGCCGTTCCGCAAAGGTAAATAAAGCCATGCGCCGCCTTTTTGTCCTGACATTCGGGCTGGTGCTGTGCGCGGCGTTTTCCGCCGCCGGCGCGGTGCGCAAGCAGACGGCGCATAACGCGGTGGAATTGCAGGCCTATGAAGACGGCGACACTATCCGCGCGGAGGCCAGACTCATTCCGCAAAACGGATGGCAGATATATTCGCACAAGCCCGGCGACGCCGGTCTGCCGACCGAGGCCGTCTGGACGCTTTATGACCACCGGCTGCTGGGAGAAGAATGGAGCGAAGGCGAGGATATTCTTTACGAGGGGTTTGCGCTCAACGTCTACCGTCAACCGGCCTTATATGGAGCGCGGCTGGCCAAAGCCGGCGGCAAAATGCCGGAAGTTTCCTTTACCTGGATGGCCTGCAAGGGGGAATGTTTTCCCGAAAGCGTTTCTTTTGTTCTGACGCCGGAAGTTTTCGCCGCGCGGACGGATGATCCGGCTGCCGTGCCGCAGATGGCGGCGCCGTCCGCCGCGCCGGTTGACAATTCCGACAGGTTGTCGGCAGGTTCGGATAGGGCGGGCGACGGTTGGCTCAGAATTTTGCTGCTTGCTTTTGCCGGCGGGTTGGTGCTTAATTTTATGCCCTGCGTTTTCCCCGTTTTGTTTTTGAAAATCATGTCCGCGGCCAAAGAAACCGATCGCCGGCAAAGCGCGCGAGAGGCTTGCAAATATGCGGCCGGCGTGCTTTGCTGCTTTGCCGCAACCGCCGGCGTTCTCTACGGACTGCGCCGAACGGGGGCGGAAATCGGCTGGGGTTTTCAGCTGCAATCACCGTTTTTCGTGGCGGCGATGGCGGCGCTCTTTTTGCTGCTCGGGCTGGTTTTTCTCGGGGTAATCAAAATCAACCGCGGGCTGCGTTATTTGCCGGCCGGCTCGTTTATGACCGGATTTTTGGCGGTGTTGATAGCCAGCCCCTGCACGGCGCCGTTTATGGGGGCAGCTCTCGGCTGGGCGCTGACCACCGCCCGTCCGGCGTATTTTTATTATCCGGTTTTTCTGGCGCTTGGCGTCGGTTATGCTTTGCCGTTTTTTCTGGCGGGTTTGTATCCCGGCGCGTTGAAGAAGATTTTGCCGCGGCCGGGGCGGTGGATGGCCGTGCTTGAAAAAGTTTTTGCGCTGCCGATGTTTTTGACCTGCGGCTGGCTGTTGTGGGTGTTGGCGGGAGATATGTCCGGCGGGCGGGAAGACTGGCTGCCGTATACGCCTGCCGCCGTGGAAGAAGCGACCGCGCGGGGTGAAAAGGCGTTCGTAAATTTCACCGCCAAATGGTGCCTCACCTGTCTGGTCAACGAAAGACGCGTTTTTGCCGATCGGGAGTTTGCAGAAGCGGCCGAAGAAAACGGCGTGCGTTTGTTTAAGGCCGACTGGACCGACCGCAGTCCGGAAATTGCCCGCGCGCTTTCCGGCTTCGGGCGCGGCAGCATTCCGCTTTATGTTTATTACGACGGGCGCGGTGGTTACGAGATTTTGCCGCAGATGCCCTCCGTTGATGATTTTCGCCGCGTTTTCAGCGGCAGATGATACCGCCGCCCAAGACCGTGTCGCCGTCATAAAATACGGCCGATTGACCCGGAGCAACGGCTTTTTGCGGGGCGGAAAAGCGGATTTCCGCCCGGCCGTCGGCAAGCGGAACAAACAGGGCTTCGACCGGCGTTTGGGAAGAGCGTATGCGCACTGTTAGCGGGCGTTCTTCATTGATTGCGGCAACGGAAAGCCAGCTTAGGTTTTCGCATATCAGAGAAGGGCGGAACACTTCTTCTTCGTAGCCTAAAACCACTTCGTTTTCGGCCGGGTTGATGCCGGTAACGTAAAGCGGGCGCGGGGCGGAAACGCCCATTCCCCGCCGCTGGCCGACGGTGTAATGCCAAATTCCCCGATGACGGCCGAGGACGCGGCCTTCTTTATCGACAAAGTTGCCCGGCGCCGGCGGCATTTGCAAGATGTCGTTGACGTCGCCGGTAAAAAAATCCTGACTGTCATGTTTGTCGGCCATTTCCAGCCCCGCCTGTCGGGCAAAGCCGCGCACTTCTTCCTTGCAATATTCTCCGAGCGGCATCAGAATGCGCGCCAGTTGCTCCTGACTTAAACGATAAAGAAAATACGACTGGTCTTTTTTGGCGTCTTTCCCGCGGCGAAGGAACCATCTGCCGGCGGCCTCATCATAACCCGTGCGGGCATAGTGACCGGTGGCAAATTTGTCGAACGCAAGACCTGCTTTGCGGGCGGCGGCGGGCAGAGCGTCGAACTTGACGGCCGCGTTGCACCAGACACAGGGGTTGGGCGTGCGTCCGGCTGCGTATTCGGCCTTGAAATTTTGCAGCACGATTTGTTTGTATTCGTCCGCGCAGTCAAAGACATAATAGGGAATGCCGAGTTTGCGGCAGAGGCTGCGGGCGGCTTCAATATCCTTTTCGTGATGAGGGCTGAAACAGGAACCGGCCGAATCGCTGCTGCGAAAGTTGGTGTTTTTGTCCCATATCGACATGGTGGCGCCGATAACCTCGTGTCCGGCCTGCGTTAAAAGCCAGGCAACGGCTGCGGAATCGACCCCGCCGCTTAATCCGACCAGAATTTTCATGTTTGCTTTGTCCTTTCCTTTTTTGCCGATTATGGATTTTTTGCCGGCGCTTGGCAAGATAATTTTATACGACCGATGCCGTTTGCTTTTGCTTAAAAAATGTGCTATACAGGCAAACGGAGGAAAAAAATGAAGATTTTGCTGTTGTCCTGCTGCGCCCCCTGTTCCTGCGCGGTTATTGAAAAAATGGCGCGGGAAGGGAAGGATTTTGCGGTGGCTTTTTATAACCCCAATATCGTGCCGGCGGCGGAATATGAAAAACGCCGCGACGAAAACCGCCGTTTGTGCGATCTTTGGCAGGTGCCTTTTGTGGAACTGGAATATGACAACGATCGTTGGCGGGAAGCCGCAATAGGGCTTGAAAACGAGCCGGAACGGGGCAGGCGTTGCGATGTGTGCTTCCGGTTGCGCTTAAAAAGGGTGATGGATTATGCCAAAGCCAACGGTTTTGACGTCGTGGCGTCGGTTTTGGGCGTTTCGCGCTACAAAGACCTGGCGCAGGTGAACCGTGCGGCAGCCGCGGCGGCCGCGGAAAGCGGCGTGCCTTATCTGGAGATAGAAGGACGAAAAGGAGGCATGCAGGACAGGCGGCAACAGCTGATAAAGGAACTTTCTCTTTACGCGCAGGACTATTGCGGCTGTCGTCCGCGGGTAAAATAAGCGGCGGATCCGTCAACCTGATTTTTGTTTCCGCAAAGGAAAAAAACTGTCCGCCATTCTGCCGGATATTGAAAAAATCCGGCATCGTTGTTTCCGCTTCAGCGGTCGTAGCCGCTCTGCCGGCCTAAAAAGTGTGCCGTGGCGTCATAGGTGGCGTTTTCCCGTTCCGTGCCGCCGACGGCCGGTTGTTCCGCGCCGTGCGTTGCCGCCAGAGCCTGCCGCATGTCGGCGCTTTTCTGCCGGGCGGCAACCTGCGTGGTGATGTCTTTATATTGGCTGACGTCGTCTTGCAGGCGGGCGTTGTTGTTGTCAATGCCTTTTCGGACATAATCGTCGGTCAGCGGATTTTCCCTGCACTCTTCAATATAGTCCGGCTTACCCTTAATATCGTTGTTGAGAAAGCTCAGCTCGGTATATTCCGTCGATTGCGCCAGTTCGTTCAGAGCCTTGTCAATCAGGGCGCGGAACGCGTTATCGGCCGATTTTTCGCCGAAAAGAACAGTCAGTCGTTTGTCCAGATTTTTTTTGCTGAAATCGTCGCCGGCAACGGGCGTATTTTCGTAGACGCTGATTATCCAGCCGTCATCGTAACCGCCGTAGGCTTTAATGGTTTGTCCGTTGGCGTCTTTGACGGGAGCGCCGTTTTTGTCATAGAGTATGTTGGCTTCGTATTTTTTCCCGTCTTCCGCGGTGATAATCGTGCCGTCGGGCATATGTTCGCGGGTTCCATCTTTGGGAACGGTGTAGCACCAGCTGCCGTCGCTTTCGTTGATGCATTGGGCGACGTCATATTTTTTGCCGCCGACGTAGACCGTCAGCGCGGTGCCGAAGCGTATCGGTACCTGCGTTGAGGACATTTGTTTGAATCCGATTTCAAGATTTTGCGCATAGCAGTGGCGGTAGGTTGCGCGGCTGAACCAACCGGACGAGCGGATGTCTTTGGAAATTTTGGTCAGATATTTCGGCGCCCGTTCGTCCATAAATTTTTTCATCGATTCGGCGTCGGTTGCGCAGCCGGACTCGCCGCTCCTGCACCAGGCTTCCATTTCTTTGGCCATCTCCGCCAGCAGATGATCCTGCGGAGAGAGCAGGGACCCCGGCAGAAGAGAACCGTGTTGCAGGCCGGCGGCTTCTTCGCGCTTGTCTTGCAGGTAGTGGGTGTATTCGTGGCGGATGGTGGTTAAATCGGTGTTTTGGCGGTTGACCGCGGCAACGTCGTTTTTGTTGCCGATGGCGGCGGTGAGGCCGAGAAAGTCGGCGGTGTTGGCGACTTCGTCCATTTTTTTTGCGGTCAGCTGCTGTTTGGCCTGGGCAAGCGTCTGTTCCGTCTCCGCCAGATTTTGGGGCATCTTACCGTCATATTTGGCTTTTTTCAGACAGTCGTGGAATTTTTGCAATGCCGTTTGCAGGTTTTTCTGCCGCAGATCGCCGTCTACTTTTTGATAGGCGACATCGTCGCTGATGTGATAATTGATACAGACAATCCGGTCATATTCGCTGTTGTAGCTGGCAATAATGCCGTTGACGTCGCTGCCGAAACGGCCGGGGATGGGGTCGTTTTCGCCGATTTCAAGAGTTTTGACGTATATCCGCGGACCGGCGTTTTTTTCCTGAGCGGAAGAAACGACCTGTTCCGTGCCGTCGGTTTTTTTGTCGCCGCCCGCCGGAGAGTTTTGCTGCCCTGCCGCCGGGGTTGACAAAGCGCCGGCCAGAGCCGTGCCGATAAGAAATTTCTGAAACCAGTTTGCCATGAAAATCGCACTTTCAATAATATTAAACCGTTTAGGCAAAGTATAAAACGGAAGCGGAGTTTTGGCAAGTATTTTTGTCAAAAAAATCAAATGCCGGTTTTGTTTTTGAGATGCCGCAAAACATATACTCTTGCGGCGGCGGACAAATTGACGCCTTCTCCGCGGCCGGCGTCAATTTCCGTAATCAGGGCGTTAAAAGAGAGCTTCCGCTCGCGGCAAATGTCGTCCAGCTCTTCCAGAAATTCGTTTTCCAGAGAAATGCTGGTGTTGTGCCGGCCGGCAATGACCACCGACCGTTTAGGCATTGCCTTTTTTCCTGAAAGAATCGATGGAAACAATGTCGGCATTGTGCGGCTCCGCCCGCGGGGCGTCTTCCGGCGTGTTGCTGTCGATTTCGCTGCCGAAACTGATGCCGAAACGAACGCTCGGATCGCCGAAATAGGTGACGGCGGCAAAGGGAATTTCCAGCGTATAGGGCACGCGGCTGAAGCGCAGGGTTACGGAAAAAGCCGTCTGCCCGACCATCAGGTCGGAAAACTGGTTTTGCAGCACGATTGTCATTTCTCTGGGGTAGCGGTTTTTCAGCACCTCGTCCATTTTGACGCCGGGGTGGTCGGTGCGAAAGGCGATATAAAAATGATGATCGCCCGGCAGCCCCTGTTTTTCAACAATTTTCAAGGCTTCTACGACAACCTGTTTTAAGGCTTTTTCAATCAGTTTGTCATAGTTGATTTCGGTTAAATATTTTTCCATTTTGCGGCAATTCCGTTTTTTATCCGTTTGTTGTTTGGCTAAAAAAACGAGCCGTTCTGTTGCTGGGTGGCTCACTCCCCACTTGCGGCTAACCAAAGCCGCAAGGATTTGCGTTTGTTGCGACCGCTAAATTAAGCAGCCAAAGCAACAGGTGCTAATTCATTATCGTTAGCATTCATTTTGTTTTGAACCGATAACGGTGGTATCTCACCGGACACGGCGCATATGCCTTTGCCATACCCCGTCAAACCTGTTTCGCCCCCATGGAAAATTCTGGTGGAGGCGCCGGGTACCGCCCCCGGGTCCGAAATATCTATTTCGCACGGCCTCTGGTGTCACAGTTGATTGCTCAACATGGTCAAAGTAGCAGATTTTACGTTTTTTGGCAAGCATTTTTACAATCCTGTTTTAGGTGTTTATAACTTGCGCGCGGCTCTTGCCAGAGCGGCGGCAGATGTTACAATCAACGGCAAAAGACTTAGCGCACGGAGGATGCTTGCAATATGACCAAAGTTGCCATTTGGTGCCGCCATACGGGCGACAATATCATCGGTATCGGGGCTGCCATTCCCTGGCACGTCAAGTCCGACTTTCAGCGTTTTCGCCGCATAACGGAAGGGCAGACGCTGGTTGCCGGACAAAAGACATACGAGAGCTTTCCCGGGCGGACGCTGCCCAACCGCAAAATCTTTGTATTAACGGATGATGCCGGCTATGAGGTGGCCGACGAAAAAAATCATACGGCCGTGCATGATATAAAATTTTTCAAAGACTATGAAGGCGATTTGTATATTGCCGGCGGCGCCACGATATACCGGTTGTTTATGACCGGCGGCGGCAAACTGATGCCCGAAATTGTCGTTGACTGTGTTTATAACGGCGAAATTGCTTCCGAAGCGGTCGGCCTGCCGGTCGACATAACCCCCTGCATAGATGTGCTTGACGCAAAATACAGGCAGATTTCGGCCGACTACGAACAGGACGGAATAACCGTCCGCGTGTTGGTGCGAAGGGGGGAATTTGTCGATCAGAATGTTTTGAAACGAATTGTAAAAGCTATAGAAGAAGGATTAAACTGATGCAACAATATCTTGATTTGCTTAAAGATATTATGGAAAACGGTGTGGACAAGCTGGACCGCACGGGGGTGGGGACGCGCTCGGTTTTCGGTCGGCAGATGCGCTTTGACCTGAGCCGGGGCTTTCCGCTGATGACAACCAAAAAAATGCACTTGAAAAGCATTATCTATGAGCTGTTATGGTTTATCAAAGGCGATACCAACGTCCGCTGGCTTCAGGAACACGGCGTGCGTATCTGGAACGAATGGGCGGACGAAAACGGCAATCTCGGGCCGGTATACGGCTCGCAGTGGCGCAACTGGAACAACGAGGGCATAGACCAGCTGGCAACGGTGATTGAAACGCTGAAACGCAATCCCAACGACCGGCGGATGATCGTTTCTGCCTGGAACGTCGGCAAAATCGCCGAAATGCGGTTGCCTCCCTGCCATATGATGTTTCAGTTTTATACGGCAAACAACAGGCTTTCCTGCATGCTCTATCAGCGCAGCTGCGACATGTTTCTCGGCGTGCCTTTCAATATTGCCTCTTATGCGCTTTTGACCATGATGGTGGCGCAGGTTACGGGGTTTGAACCGGGCGAGTTTGTGCATACGCTCGGCGACACGCATATTTATCACAACCATTTTGAACAGGTAAGTGAGCAGCTTTCGCGGCAGCCTTTTGCCCTGCCGAAAATGGTTATTAATCCCGATGTCAAAAGCATTGATGACTTTAAGTATGAAGATTTTTCGTTGCAGGATTATCAATGTCATGACACTATCAAAGCTAAAGTGGCGGTTTAAGAAAGGGTAGCAAAATGGATGATATAAAAGGATTTTTTGGTGAATATAAGAGTTTTGTTGACAGCGTGACCTCAAAAACGGGGAAGGATGACGACACGGCCTTTGACCGCAATCGGGAAATTTCCCGCTGGCTTGCCGGCAACTTTGCGCGGATGGATATGGCCGTGGCCGGTTTGGCGGGAGAAGCCGGCGAGGTCGGCGATTTGTGGAAAAAGCTGAAATATCACAATAAGGAGCTGAATGACGAAAACCGGCAGAAACTGGTCGATGAGTTAAGCGACGTCTGTTGGTATGTAATGCAGGCGGCGATTGCGCTCAATATTGATTTGGACGACGTGATCCGCCACAATGTGGCCAAACTGCACGCCCGTCATCCGCACGGTTTTTCTCCCGAATATATGAAGTTCAAAAAAGACTGAGAGGCAGAATATGGAAGAAAACAAGACGCCGGCTGCGACAGAGAAAAGCAGAGACAGGCATTGGGTCAGTACGATTTTGTGGTCGGATAAAGAGATGATCCGTCAGGCCGCGGAAACATATGATCAGGTTAAATGGTACAAAGCTCCGCGCTTTTGGCCGGTTGCGCTGGTTTTTGTTTTAACCTGGATATCGGGGATCGTCAGCGGCAAATATATGGATGCTCTTGGCGCAAGCCTATTCCTTTGTCCGTTGTGCTATTTGAACGTTAAAGGTTATCGTTGGTCGATATTGTTGTTTACAGCTATCTATACCTTTGAACAAGCTTATGCCGTGTATATTGGGATTATGGAAAGAGGTACGCCCCATCCGGTTGTTATTTTGATCTGGTGGCTGCTTATTGCCGGCTCCTCGCTGACGGCTTTCAGAATCGAAAATTATCGGCATAAGCACAATCTGGCCGGGCGCGGGCACTATTTGCGGGACGCTTTGATTGCGATTGCCTGTTTGGCAGCAGTTTGGGTGTCGGGGATCGTTTATTTTATTTTTTATAACGGCAGCCTGTCGGAAGAGCAGCAAAGAGATGTTTCTTTTTCTTATGCTTTTATCATCCGCCATACCGACGGAATTAGCGCTTATTGCCGGCAGCACGGGGTAACGCTGCAAAAATTTCCCGCCCGGTTTAAGGAAAACTATGCGAGAGAAATTGCCGTGGTTGACGATTGGCTGAACAAAGATGAAATGCTTAAAATGAGCCTGGAGGAATACCTGAAAGAAAATCAGGCGGCGTTGTTTGATGCATATGAAAAGGAGCGGAAATATCTTATTACCAGAACCTTGGCCGAACAGACAGAAACAAAGATGGACGATTTTGTCTGGGAAGAGGAATATGACCGGCTGCTTTCCGCGGAAGAATATTGCAAAACCGTTGATGAAAGTTTTGATGCTATGAAGTCGTCAGCAATGTTTGATATATTTACGGAAACGGTTGCAAAACTTGAACAATAGCCGGTTTAAGGTAAAAAAATATCAAGTCAGAGAGATAAAATTGGGGAAATGCCGGTTTGCAGAAGCAGCCGGTATTTTTCTGCCGGCCGCTTTTATGTTTTACCGTTAAATAAGCGAGCAATTAAAGTATGCACATTTTGCCGATCAGATATTTCCCGACGAAATATAAGAGACAGCAGGATGCAAAGTAGATTTTGGGGTATTTCAGGAGCGGACAGGTCATATTTTCATCTAAAGTGCTGTCGTCCTTTGTGCTTTCTTTTTGCTCATTCAGTTCTCTTTGCTCATCCGGTTCTCTTTGTTGTTCGTCTGCCATCTCGCTGTCTCTTTTTGATAGTTTACCCGGAACAATCATCATGAAGAGGATAACGGCGACATAGGCACCGGCCAGGTAGGGTGTGGAGCGCGGGGCGCAGTCTTTGACATCCATATTGAGGGGCGGGTTTAAATATCCGCCCGGTTTTGCCGCCGAGCGGGTATTTTGCGGATTTGCGGTAGTCTTTTCCTTATCCGCTGGTTTTTGAGAGCCGGCTATTGATTGTCGGTCGGTTGCAGCAATCGGGACGATTGTTTATCCGCCTTCGAGCACAACCCCTTCGGGACAGGGAGCGGACGATTCAATACAAGCGGAATGCGCCGATATATGAACAATGTCATCATTAAAGTAAAACATCCCTATTATTGCAACCAAAGAGATTAAGAACGTGGAGACATTCCACTTGTTTAAGGGAAACAAAATACACCACGCACAAGAGATGTAAAAAACAATCCCCAACCCCAATAAACAGTATACACTTTTATTTCGGGGGTAATGAATATCGGCCAACCCAATAACATCAATCAGCGCCATAAGGACTAAAAACATGGGAAAACAAAGCGTCCACGCTTTTCTCATGCAAGCGGCACCCCAATCGATTATTTTCCGAAAATTAATTTTCATAATCTTGTCCTTTTATGTAGCTGCCGACATTATAGAATCTAAAAAAAGTTTAGTCAATACCAATCTATAAATTCTTCGTTGTCCATTAAATATTCTTTAGGGTTGGTAGGGCATGCCTGTCTTAGGGGTAATCCTTTTTCTGCCCCTTCCCATCCTTTTCTGTTTGCATTCCAGTCTTTGAGGGAATCCGCTAATGTATCACCTTGAATTAAATTCAACGCTTCTCTTCCAAAACTGATTGTTTTGCCGACAATATTTCCCCATAATCCTCGGTTTGCGGCTTCGTAATTGGCTTTACAATGGAAGAAATTATCCGCGCCGATTAGATTGATATTTCTCATCTTCTTATAATTTCTAATTAAATCATTAAACGGCGCGATAAGGCCAGTACGTGTTTTTTCTTGATGATAATGATCATTTTGCATATACTCTTGTAATCTTTTTGATGTTTGCTGACCCCATTCGGGAGAAGTGTAAGCTTCCTTTGGGGTATCATAGTTATCAGATTCAGATTTTGTTTGATTAACGGCATACTGCTCCTGATAAGGGGGCTGCCGGTTGGTGGTTATCGGTGTTCCGGATGTATGTTTCAGCTGATTTTGAGCGATGTTTTGTGCAACATTGCTTTGCCCGAAGCCGTAGTTGTTTTCCGGGTTTCCCCAGAAATCGGTTCCGAACTGCGGATAATTTTTGTTGATGCCGCGGGCGTTGTAGCCGTTCATCAGCCGCTGTTCCCTTTCGTGTCGGGCAAGTTGATATTCCAGCTCGTCTCTGAGGCTGAAGTTTTTGTGGTTGACGCCGTAGCTGTCGATGCCGTTGTTACCCGTGCGGTAGCCGAGCGGCGATTGATATCGTGGTTCAAAATCCATGTTATTCCCCTATTGTATGTTATACATATATTTATTTCATCAGAAAACACGATAAATGTATCACAAAAAGTGTAACAACGCAACCGAAATCTATCGCTTATGTGGATAACTCTCGTTATATGCGCATAAAAATCTATTCTTTTTTGTCCGTTTCATAAGTAATTTTGAAATATCAGAGTATGCACATTTTGCCGATCAGATATTTCCCGATGAAATATAAGAGACAGCAGGATGCAAAGTAGATTTTGGGGTATTTCAGGAGCGGACAGGTCATATTTTCATCTAAAGTGCTGTCGTCCTTTGTGCTTTCTTTTTGCTCATTCAGTTCTCTTTGCTCATCCGGTTCTCTTTGTTGTTCGTTTGCCATCTCACAGTCTCTTTTTGATAGTTTACCCGGAACAATCATCATGAAGAGGATAACGGCGACATAGGCGCCGGCCAGGTAGAGTGTGGAGCGCGGGGCGCAGTCTTTGACATCCATATTGAGGGGCGGGGTGAGAGCCGCTGTAATAAAAAAGGCGGAAACAATTAAAATAATCAGAGTGCCTTTAATCTGTATATCTCTGCATCTTTTTTGGAAGATACTTAAATTCATGTAAAAGTACAAAAACCAAACGAAGATTCCAAAGTAAGTAAACGAAAGCGCTGCAAGCATCCAGCATGCTACATAGAACCAAATAAGCTCGAATAAAAACTGGAGACGGGAAGAATATCCATCGGAGGACAACCCCATCTTATAAGCGGCCAGGATATTCTCGATGTCCTTTTTTGTATCTCTGATTGTATCTTGAATAAAAGTTTTAACACTCATGTTTTTTCTCTTACGACGTTAAGAGGCATTCAGAATACCGAATGCCCCTTATGATGTCAACTAATAAACGAAACAGGATAAACGTTAAACATAAAAAATTTCAATTTCTTTAGTTAATGTTTATTTTTTTAGAGAATCTTCTTTTTGCAAAGGCGATTATCAATGACAAGATAATACTGCCGAAGTTTAAGTATACCAAACCGTAAAGCAGTCTGTTTAACCAAACCTCGCTGTATTGGATGTAAGAATAACTGCCTATAATCAGCATAAAGGAAGCCCACATAAAGAAAGGCACCCAGCCGAAGGCGGCGAGATAGTATGACAGGTTGGGGAATTTGGCAGTAAAGGCGCTCAAAAATTTCGGTGTTTTGTTAAAACAAAGCATGACGCAACAGCCGACGAACGCCAAAAGCAAAATATCGGTGATAAACTCCGCCCCCATGAGTGTGAACGGTGTATCCGCCACGTAGTACAATCCGCCCAAAACCAAAGTCTCTTTGGACACCAGTTTCATTTTCATTTGCTCCTTTTTATTAATTATATGCAATTATAACGTATATATTATAAATATTTATTTTATTATTTTTTGTAAGTATGGTTGCAACTTTCGTTTTTATTTTTGCCTGTTTTTTTCATTGACGAGGAGAGGGGGCTTGGTTGTCACAGGTTCTTCGTTCGTTGTTTGCAGGCATTTCCCCTCGGCGCAATGTTCAAGAGCCGTAATTTCTTGCACCTCAGGCAATTTGTTTATTGTTGACAGGTGGAAAAAAAGTATAAACCAGAGCAGAATTTTACCGGATTTTATCGGAAGAATGCTGATTGCGGCCATGGCCAGAATAAGCAAATAAAACTCGTGTTCAATATTTATGATTTGAGTATTGATGTTTGTAAAAAGACTATATCCATAGTGGCTTAAACATAGCATGACGCATAATCCCCACACGCTCCACCAAATTATTTTGTATTTATTCATTGATCCCTCTCTGAATGGTTTCTGAATTTTGAAAATATGCCTGATCAACCGACGGAATAAGGTGCAGCCAATAGGGAATCAGCAAAAATGCGCATATCCACAACAGCATTTCTATCTTTTGCAGAAAGGGATGTTTGTTTTTAAGCAGCAGTAAAAAACCCATCACTCCCAAAAAAGCAAAAATTTTGTTTATGGATCTTTCTGCAATTTGCAGACTTATGTCATAATCTTGCAGCGGTAGAACCCATATACCGAAACCGCATGAATGGAGCATGTTTCCCAGACTATAAAATACGATAAAAAGCACTGCGATTTTATCTAAAAAACGTAGAATACGGTTCATGATGCGTTCCTGTATGTTTTTTCTTTAATATTATAAACAGGCCAATAATTTGTCAATCATCAGCCTGTTGGTCGTATTAAAAGAATTTTTTATGTGCATTTATCGGAAGTAGTGTATTGCATTCATTAATATCAGAAGAAGATAGTCCTTTGTATATGCCTAAGGCATTATTTTTCATGTCTTTGAGGCTGTCCTGTATAATTTGTAAATTTGTTCCGTACTTGGGTTTGTTCCATTTGCGATATAAATCTTTTCCCTCTTTTAATGCTCCGGCAATTCCTGTCGCAATTGCTGTAACTGGTCCGTCAAAAGCTCCGACGCAACTGACATATTGGTGTTTATTATCATCAGGTATGGCAATAGGTGTTAATCTGACAGCTTCTGTATGGGCTTGCCCTAAAGATGACAGATTATCATATTTATTGAAGTTCAAGTCCTTTTTTTGAAGATAATAATATCCTCTTTCTCCTATGTCATAAGCTATATTGTATAAATCGGCCATTATTTTGCCTAAGTTATGTTTATTTATATCAGTAAGTTGTTGATTATAAAGCGTCTGCTGCCAGTTGGTGGTTGTCGGTGTTCCGGATGTATGTTTCAGCTGATTTTGAGCGATGTTTTGTGCAACATTGCTTTGCCCGAAGCCGTAGTTGTTTTCCGGGTTTCCCCAGAAATCGGTTCCGAACTGCGGATAATTTTTGTTGATGCCGCGGGCGTTGTAGCCGTTCATCAGCCGCTGTTCCCTTTCGTGTCGGGCAAGTTGATATTCCAGCTCGTCTCTGAGGCTGAAGTTTTTGTGGTTGACGCCGTAGCTGTCGATGCCGTTGTTACCCGTGCGGTAGCCGAGCGGCGATTGATATCGTGGTTCAAAATCCATGTTATTCCCCTATTGTATGTTATGCATATATTTATTTCATCAGAAAACACGATAAATGTATCACAAAAAGTGTAACAATGCAACCGAAATCTGTCGCTTATGTGGATAACTCTCGTTATATACGCATAAAAATCTATTCTTTGGCAATGTATTGCGGGGGAATAATGCCGCCTTTGACGATAAGCAGATAATAGCGCACCCAGGCAAAACGGCGGCCGAGAGCGTCGTTGCAAACATCCCAGTCGATCGGGGAAAAATCTATTTTGTCGGGGTTGTCGAGTTTTAACAACACTTCGTCGCAGCCGGGGCTTTCCTTTATATAAGGCGTTTCGCTTATCGGCGGGCTGACATAAATGGCTTCAAGCAGTCCGTTTTCGATAAGGGCGTTCATATCTATGGCAAAACGGTCGGCGTTGTCGACAAATTCTTTCAGATGCAGGCTGTGCGGCGTCCATTTTATCGGTTCCGTAAAAGCCCGGATGCCGCGGCTGCGACCGGCGAAGCAGCTTTCCATCCAGCGGACGATGCCGTCATGTGTTTTTGCTCCCGAGCGCCGGTGATAATAGGACAAGTCGGCTTGCGGATTGTTGGCAAAAGATAAAATTCCGTCGGTTAAGGCGCTGTTGCCTTTGGTTATGTAATGATAAAGTTTCATCTGCCTCCCGGCGGCTAGTTCAAAAAGGTGAGAACCATTCCGACGGCCAGCGGAATGGAAAGGTTGTCGTCTATGCCGGTTTTGTCTTCGTATACTTCGGCCAGCGTGGCCAGCACGCAGGCAATCACGCTGTCATAACCGAAAGGCTCCAGCCGATGAAAAAGCATGTTTATCAACAGGGCGCTTACAAAAAAAGCGGTTGTGCCTTCAAGCGATTTGTGCGGATATATCTGCCTGGTGCCGTATGCCTTGCCGAACAACGCCGAACAGGCGTCGGAAACAAGCATCACCGTCATGGAAACGGCGGCAACGGTCGGGGTAAAACAAAGCGTGCACAAAACGGCGGCGGCCATGACGTACATTGAACCGCTGAAACGAAAATGTCCGCGGGCGCTTTCCTTGCTGCGCAATGTGCGTGAAAAAAGCCGGCCGAAGATGTTGCGCGCCCATTTCCATTTTTTGAAGTTGCCGTATTCCAATATGCCGTCGCCGACAAAGATGACGGCAAAAACGGCGGCAGCAATTTCTTTTTCGACAAAGAAAATGAACAGCGGTATCCACAGCGAACTCAAATGAATAAGCTTGCGGTACAGCTCTTTGCGAAAAGATTTATTGACGTCCACCTGAAACTGGCGGGAAACGGTATGCAGATAGTCGCGCAGATGATAATCCTGATCCTGCCAGTAGCGGTTGCGCAGATTTATCTTTTTTAATCTGGCCGGAAGTTTGAACGGCTTGAGCATGCTGTTTCCCCCGAATGCCGGTTTGGTTTAGACGGCCTGCCGCAGGGCGTCGATGGCTTCGCTGATGCGGGTGGTTTCCGCACCGCCGGTTTGCGCCATGTCCGGACGGCCTCCGCCGCCGCTTGCGCCGATGAACGGCGCCACGGTCTTAATCAGGCCGACGGCCGAATATTTGCCGGTGAGGTCGTCGGTTACGCCGATAACCGCGGAAACCTTGCCTTCGTTGCAGGAAAACAGGGCGATAACGCCGCTTTTTATCTGCTCTTTGATTTCGTCGACAAAGGCTTTCAGCTCTTTGGCGGGTACATTGTCCACCTGACGGGCGACAAATTTGACGCCGTTAACGGTTTCTATTTTGTCTTCGTTGTCGGCGGTTTTGTGGCTGACAAACTGTTTTTTCAGGTTAAAAATTTCCGTTTCCAGATGTTTTTTGTCTTCAAGCAGCTGGTTTATCCGCGCTTCCAGATCGGCGGGACTGGTCTTCAGAAGGCGGCTGACGTTGTGCAGTTTGTCTTCCACATTCTGCGCAAAGACTTCCGCCGCGTGACCGGTCACAAACTCAATCCGGCGGATGCCGGCGGCCACGGCACTTTCGCCGATAATGTTAAAATAACCGATGTCGCCGGTTGAACGCACATGGGTGCCACCGCACAGCTCGCGGGAAAAGACTTCGTTGTCGTTTTCCATGCTGACCACGCGCACCGTTTCGCCGTATTTTTCGCCAAACAACGCCATAGCGCCGGCTTTGACGGCCTCGTCCGGGGTCATGATGCGGGTGACCGTGCGATAGTTTTTGCGCACGGCCTCGTTGACCATGTCTTCCGCTTTGCGCAGTTCTTCGTTTGTTATCTGCCGCGGGTGCGAAATGTCAAAACGAGCGCGGTCGGCGGCGACATAAGATCCTTTTTGCGTAACATGGCTGCCGAGGATGTCGCGCAGCGCGCGGTGCAACAGGTGGGTAACCGAGTGGTTGGCGCGGATTTCGTCGCGGTTTTCCTCATCGACTTCAAAGGCGGCGACGTCTCCGTTTTTGACCGTGCCTTCAATCATTTTGCAGACATGGACGATCATGCCGTCAATTTTCTTTTTGGTGTCGGTTACTTCAATGGCAAAATTTTGTCCTCTGATTTGTCCGATATCGCCGACCTGACCTCCGGATTCCCCGTAAAAAGGCGTTTGGTTGGCAATCAGATAAAACGTGCCGTCGCTCACGCTTTCGACCGGTTGTCCGTTTTGGACAAGCGCCGTTATCTGACCGTCGGCTTTGGTGCAGGTATAGCCGAGAAATTCGCTTTTGCCCAGCCGGTCAAACAGTTCAAACCAGATTTTTTCGACCCCCTCGTCGCCGGAGCCGGCCCAGTTTTTGCGGGCTTCCGCGCGTTGGCGCGCCATCGCTTCGTCAAAACCTTTGGTGTCGACCCTGATGTTTTTGGCTTTTAGGGCGTCTTCCGTCAGGTCGAGCGGAAAACCGTAGGTGTCGTAGAGTTTGAAAGCCGTCTGTCCGGGAAGAACGTCGCCGGCCTGCAGGGAGGCGGTTTCTTCGTCCAAAAGCCGCAGGCCTTTTTCCAGCGTGCGGATAAACTTGCTTTCTTCGGTTTTTAAGGTTTCCGTAATCAGGGCTTCCGCCTGGTAGAGTTCGGGATAAGTGTCGCCCATTTCTTTTTGCAGAGAGGGCAGGAGCTTATACATCATCGGTTCGTTGACGCCGAGCAGGTGCACGTGGCGCATGGCGCGGCGCATAATCCGCCGCAGCACGTAGCCGCGCCCTTCGTTGGAGGGCAAAACGCCGTCGGCAATCAGAAAGGCGGCGGAACGCAGGTGGTCGGCAATCACGTTGTGCGAGGCCTTGAGGGGACCGTTCGGGTCGGAGTTGGCAATGTCGGCAATCGTTTTTATCAGGTTTTGGAAAAGATCGATGTCAAAATTGGAGTGCACGCCCTGCAAAATGGCGGCAATACGCTCCAGTCCCATACCGGTGTCGATGGAGGGTCTTTTCAGGTTGATGCGGCTGCCGTCGGGCAGGTCTTCAAACTGGTCGAAAACAAGGTTCCAGATTTCGATAAAACGGTCGCCGTCTTCTTCGGGCGTGCCCGGCAGACCGCCCCAGACTTCCGGCCCGTGGTCGTAAAAGATTTCCGAGCAGGGGCCGCAGGGGCCGGTGTCGCCCATTTGCCAAAAGTTGTCTTTGGTCGCAATGCGGATGATGCGTTCATCCGGCAGGCCGGAAATTTTTTTCCATAAATTATAAGCTTCCTCATCATTATGGAAAATCGTAACCGCCAGTTTTTCGGCCGGAATGTCAAAATATTTGGTTAAAAGCTCCCAGGCGTAACAGATGGCGCCTTCCTTAAAATAGTCGCCGAACGAAAAATTGCCCAGCATCTCAAAAAAAGTGTGGTGGCGCACGTCGTAGCCGACGCTGTCCAGATCATTGTGTTTGCCGCCGGCGCGCACGCTTTTTTGCGAAGAGGCGGCGCGGGTGTAATCGCGCTTTTCGTTGCCGGCAAGGATGTTTTTGAACTGAACCATGCCCGAGTTGGTAAACATCAGCGTCGGGTCGTTGTCCGGCACCAACGGGGAAGAAGGAACGATTTTATGCCCGTTTTTGGCAAAATAGTCAAGGAAAGTGCTCCTGATCTGATTTACAGTCGTCGTCATAACCAATTTTCTTTCATATACATACATTAAGAGGATAAAAAACTAACCCTATCTATTAATGCAATCTTTGTCGTCTGTCCATAAAAATTTGTGCGCGGATATTAAAAATTTGCGCTCAATCCATTGAGATAAACAAAACCGGCGTTGAGCCAGACGGCAAACAGCAGCCAGACGAGGCAGGGGACAAAAAACGCGGCCGCCGCTCGCGAAAATGCGTAAAATCGCCGCAGGGTATAGACGGAAAGCGCGCACAAGGCAACGACGACCAAAAGGGCAAAACCGATATATCCGCAGTAGAAGAAAGAAAACGTCCATAAGATATGCATTAACAGTTGGCTGATGAACAGGCCGTTGACGCCGGCCTGTTCATGTTTGCCGGGTGCGGCGGTCAAAGCCAGATAAAACGAGGCGGCAATAAGGACATAGATCACGCTCCAGACAACGGGAAAAACGGCATCGGGCGGCGTGAACGGCGCCTTTGGCAGCGGCTGATACCAGCCGGCGACGGCGGCATTGTTCAGACGGGCGCCGACGGCCATGGTTACGGCGGTTGCCGCGGTGCACCAGACAAGTTTGCGGATGTCGGCCATAAAATTCTCCTTTGTTATTTGTTCGGCTTACGCCGATATAAGCAATATATGATGATATTCAAGAAAAGCTGTTGCAAAAAGCCGGTCGGAGGTGTAATTAAAAAAATAATCAAACAGAAAAAATTTTATGCGGGAGAGCAGAAATTGACAAGAAAAACCAAAGACGGAATTGTGGTTTACAATCCCGAAGATTTTGCAAAGATGCGCCGCGCGGGCAAACTGGCGGCGGAAGTTTTGGATTATATCACCGATTACGTCGATGTCGGCGTTTCAACGGAGTATCTTGACGAATTGTGCCGCAAATATATCGTCGAACACGGCGCCGTGCCCGCCTGTCTGAATTATCACGGCTATCCGAAGTCGACCTGCATATCCATCAATCACGTTATCTGCCACGGCATACCCGATGACCGCAAACTGGCGGACGGCGATATATTGAATATTGACGTAACGGTCATTCTCGACGGCTGGTTCGGCGATACCAGCCGGATGTATTACGCCGGCAAGCCGAAGCTCAGGGCAACGCGTCTGTGCGACGTGACTTACGAATGCATGATGCGCGGCATCGAGGTTGTGCGGCCGGGGGCGCATTTCGGCGACATCGGTGCGGTGATTGAGGAATATGCTCACAAATTCGGTTATTCGGTGGTGGACATGTTTTGCGGGCATGGGCTCGGGCGGGTTTTTCACGACAGTCCGAACGTGATGCACTGCGGTCGCAAGGGTACCGGTCCGGTCATGGAAGAGGGAATGTTTTTTACCATCGAGCCGATGATAAACATCGGCAAAAAGGACGGTCTGATTTTATCGAACGGCTGGACGGCGGTTACGCGCGACAAGTCGCTTTCCGCCCAGTTTGAACATTCGCTCGGGGTGACCAAAGACGGTTTCGAGGTCTTTACCTATTCGCCCAAAGGGCTTGACAAACCTCCCTATAAATAAGGATTGCCATGAAAGAAGAACTTCCCGATTATCTCGGACACAGACAACGGTTAAAAGAAAGGTTCAGGCTTGGCGGCGGCAACGATATGGCCGATTATGAACTGTTGGAGCTGCTGCTGACGCTGGCCATTCCGCGAAAAGACACCAAACCGCTGGCCAAGGAACTGGTCAGGGAGTTTGGCAGCTTTGCCGACGTTTTGTTTGCGCCCGATGACAAATTGATGACTTTCAACGGGTTAAAGGAAAACACCATTCTTGTTTTCCGGATTGTTCGTGAGGCGGCTTTACGGATGACGTGGCAAAAACTGAGCGCGACGGAAGCGCCGGTTTTGACAAGCTACGACGCCATTGTCGAATATTGCCGCGCGGCGTCGGGATATAAGGACAGGGAAGAATTTCGGATTATTTTTCTTAACGCGAAAAATCGTATTATCGGCGAAGAGGTGCAGCAGCGGGGCAGCGTGAATGCGGTTGCCATCCATCCGCGCGAGGTGATGCGCTCGGCATTGTTGAAAGGGGCGACTTCGCTGATTATCGTGCACAATCATCCGTCCGGTGACGTTACGCCTTCGCGCGCCGATGTCGAAGTTACGAGGAAAATAGAAGAAGCTTTGGCGGCGGTGGATATTCGTCTGATAGATCATTTTATCGTCAGTCGGAACATGGTTTACAGTTTTAACGATCACGGTTTGCTGCGTAAGCGATAAAAAACTGTTGCAAAATATTTTGATAAGAGCTAATTATTGTGGCACGGGACATAGCTCAGCCTGGTAGAGCGCTTGCTTTGGGCTGGAGGAAGAAAAAGCTTCCGGTGGAAGTTTTTTCGACGACAGGCGTAGTTTTGTTATTTTGCGCGTGGCCGCGGGAGCGGACATAAGCAAAAGTTACAA
>CALXRS010000019.1 GCA_944390915.1 uncultured Alphaproteobacteria bacterium | reverse complement strand
CTGCATCGCGCCGCCGGCCGTCATGGCCGCCGCTCCCGGTGTCGCAACCGCCTTTTGCGCACTCATACCCGCAGCCTGCATCGCGCTGCCGGCCGTCATGGCCGCCGCTCCCGATGTTGCCGCTACGCCGAAAGCCTGCCGCCCGACCATTTGCTCATTTGTCGCCAAGCCGGCAGCGGAAATTTGATTTACATCCATGGCCTGCATCGTACCGCCGGCAACCATGGTCGCGGAAACTTGACCGGAATTCATGGCCTGCGCCGTTCCGGATGCGCTTTCTTCTTCGGATTCACCGTTTTGGCTGTCGGAAACAATATCCATGGCCATGGAGTAGGTATCTTTGGCCTGTTGAATTGTTTCCTTGCTATCTGCCACAAATTTTTCGGCCTCTTCATAGCGCTTGGTAGCCTCTTCCTTGACTTTTGCAAGTTCGTCCGTTACCCCGCTCACCTGATCTTTCAGCTTGGAAAACGAACCGGCGGCATCGCCGATAATCGAATTCAGCTTTCCGGCCTCACCGGTAACATCGCCGACGGCTTTAATATTTTCGGCGCCGTTTTTGACGATGCCGGCCGAATTTGCGATATTGCCCGGATCCATCGTGGGCAGTCCGGCCCAAACCTCGGAAGACGACAGAAAAAAAGCTCCCGCCGCCAATACACCAACACCCATGCGCTTCATATTAACCATACCACCCTCCGTCTTGGTCCACGTCATCTTAATAATAGCAAAAAAAAAACCTTTTATAAATCACTTTTACGGTTGTCAGGCAAGATTTAAATATTTTGTAACAAAGTTGTCTTCGCCGTACTGTTTAATCAGTTCTTCCACCAACAAAACATTCTTGCGGCCGGAATTGTACAGTTTCAGGTAGGGTCCCAAACCACCCAAGTTAACATCCAAAATAACCGATTCCCCGGTGGCCGGTCGCGACAGCAAAATAGCATAGGGAAAATCGCGATACGACTTGCCGAAAATAAAATCCGTTTCCCGCTGGTTTAAGTTCCAGTTGACATAGTCTTCGGCCATGGCCTGCGGGTTGCGGAAAAAGATAACCGTCTGACACTGACCGCGGATAACTTCGCCCACGCCAAGCTTGTCGATAATATTCGGCTGTTGGAAAGCGCAGAGATATGCCTGACGCTTTTTACGACCTTCCTGCAAACCAATGATAAAGTAGTCGCGGAACATCGGGTGCTTGAGCATAGGCGCGGTTTCGTCAATCATAATCAGCGACGGCACACCGGTTTCGCCCGTTTCCGACTGAATACGGTGCATGATGTAACTGATAACCGCCGGCGCCAGCGTTTCATCCTCAAAAATATGGGTAAAGTCGAAAGCGATAAAGCGCTTGGAGTGCAAATCCAAACTATCGCTCGTGGCGTTAAAAATTTTGCCGTACTGATCGGGGTTCACCCAGCGGAACAATTCACGCCGCATGTTGCCCGTCGGCGAAAAACAGCTCTTGTACAAATTGCTCATAACGCGTTCTTCCGGCCGCAGATAGTCAAAAGCCGTTGTTACCGCGCGGGCAATTTCTCTTTCCGACAAAGCGTCGTCCACCATGGTGATGGATTTCATCCATCGACGGAGAAAAGCCCTGTTGTTGGCCGTCGGCGCAGCATCAAACGGGTTCAGAGAAACGTTTTTCTCGTCGCCGTCAAAACCGACATACGCCCCGTGCACGGCACGCGTAAAAATCTCGGCACCGCGGTGGCGGTCGAAGAAAAACACTTTCAGATCTTTGTGGCGCATGGCCTGCCCGGCCAAAAACGTCAGCAAGGTCGTTTTACCCTGACCGGTAGGACCGATAATGCAGCAGTGAGCCACGGCAGATTCTTCCGGCGACACGTGGAACTGAAACCGATAGCCGGAACCGGTCGTCGTCCGGAATACGGTAATCGCACCCGGCCCCCAGTCGCTCTTGTTAAAGCCTTCCGACGGCTTGTCAAACGATACCGCAACCGCCGCCACTCGCGACAGATAGCGATAGGTCCGCGGATAGGTGTCGTAGGTCGGAAATTGGTTAAAGAAAGTCGCCTGGCTGACCCAGCCTTCGCGCACCGGCGTTACGCCGAACAGACGGCAGATACGCTGCACCTCGCCTTCGGCAAAATCCAGCTCTTCCATGCTGCGCCCCTTTAAGATAAGGGTCATCGCATATTCGGTCAAAGCCTGATAGTTGGCATCGCTGTCTTCGATTGACGACAAAGCTTCGTTATACTGGTCGATAACGTCGCCCGAAAAACTGGTCATCCGCGCCATATTGGCCTGTTGCAGCAAAAGCGCGCGGGCATTGGGCTTAAATATCGGCTTGATATTGTGCAGCATGGTCAGTTCGCAGTCGATAGCCAGAAGCGACACAATCATCGACTCGTCCATAAAATCGCCGGACGTTCGCAGTCCCATGGCAATGGCATAAATCTCGTCGTCTCCGGAAAAAAACTTTATAACCCCGTTTTCGCCGGTAAAATGGATGTGATCGGCCGTCAGCATTTCGTTCAGCGCCGCGCCCTCGGCACTGCGCACCTTCGGATCCGGCTTGCTGACCGGACTGCATATCCGACTGAACACGTGGAACGGGCTGTCGACGGGCAGACTGTCTTCGCTCTCGAACATGGCGCGCACGCCATATTCGCTCAACGTCGCCATCAGCGTTTGCGAGGCATAGTTCATATCTTTAAGAGCGTCCGGACGATCGGGCACGGAAATAACGACATAATGCGAATTGCTGTACACCCGATTCAAAGTGCTCTGCCAGGTATAGGCAACCTCTTCCAACAGAGGGTTGTCAAATGTGCCGACAATTTCATCGGGGGGAATCCTTTCGCGCAGCGTAATCACCCGACAGGTAACCTGCAGGTCGGACATGTTATCAAGACACGACTTGCGTGCCTCCAGCATGGAGACGTTTTTTTCTTCCGTGGCAAAGGCCAAATCCAAACCTTCTATCTTAAAAACCCGAGCGAAGGAGCCGTTATAACAACGAATAGTCATACCGTCCGACAACAATTTGTTAAACGGCAGAAAATCGGCTACTTTCGACTCGCTCGGCTGTGGCAAAATGCTGTGCCCCAGCTTGGTGACCCATAAACCGGCAAAAGCTGCGGCCGAAATAAAACCAATCACCGCAACGATAACTTCTTTCGCACTCAGTCCCTGAACAAAAGTGCTGAAAAAATCAAAATCAGGGTGCAAATTTATTCCCCTTTGTCTTATATAAATTTTTGGTTACACGGTATGTTTGCCCGTATGCCTGAATCATCGTGGAAATATGAGGCTCTTTGGTTCCCCACAGCACAATCAGCCCGTGCACCAGCAAAATGCTGGCAACAAATATAATAGGGTTGATTTCAAACGCGCCGATGGAAACAAACATAATCGGGAATTGCACGCCGAGATTAAGCAACACCGGCAAAAACGGTCCCCACAAAATTTTCGGGGGACTGGCAACGGCTTTTAATACAGGTTCGCGCATATCAATTCATCCTTTGTTTTTTAAGATTTTACAGGAAAAGTTTTTTTTATGCAACAAAAAAGCTGGCGCACATCAACCGCCGTTTTATTCCTGCCCCGATTTTGGCCTTTCGGCGCAAACTTTTCTTTCCGGCAACCATCGTTTCGAACGATTTTCCGAAAATGACCGGAGACAGCTCCAACATTCGTAAACACAAAAAACACCGTCCGAGGGAGAAGCGGACGGTGTTTTTTTCATACAGAGCGGAAATCAGAACATATTGTTCATGTTACCGAAGAATCCCGCCGCTCCGTTAATTGTACCGTTGATGGTACCTAAATCCTGAGTAACGCCCTTGCCTTCGTTGGCAATATCATTGCTGTCCTTGAAGAAGTCGTTAACCTTTTCTCCAAGACCGGGCTGGCCGTCTTTATCCGTATAATTGGTACCGATCGTACCGGCCGCGGAAGTAATGCTGCCCGTGATGTTGCCGTAACCGTTGAAGGCATTGACACCGGCCGTGAGGAATTCGCTTACGCTGCCGGCATTCTGGAAGCCTTTGACCGTGCTGTCAACCGTATTGTACACGGTGCTGGCGGCAGAAACGACGGAAGCCGCGGTATTGTAGGCCTTAACACCTTCTTCGGCCACCATTTTGATGGTATCCTTAAATTTCTGCCATCCGGTGCGGGTATCTATGTCGCTTCTGTCCGGAAGCTTAATGCCGCCGCCCATTTCCGTCGTTGCGCCGGGCATATCAATCCCCGGCCCTCTTTCCAACGGACCGGCCGCCATCAGATCCTCCGCTTCTTCTTCCTCGTCACGAATGGACTGCGGGCACTCTTCCCCTTCGCATTCGCCGAAAGTCATCGAATAATCTTCTTCCGTAAAGTCCGGCTGCAGATAGTGACCATAGGTCAGCGTTTTGCTGCCGTCCGGAGAAGTGAAATATTCGATGAAAGGCGTCATCATCGACAGCAGGAACAAACTGAGCGCAATGCTTGACAGATGTTTGAAACTGATTTTGTTGAAAATTGCCGCAAAGGTAAACGCGATCAACCCAAAACCGGCGAGAACATATACGATTTTGCGGATATCAAACAGCGTGGTTGTTATTTTGCAGGCAATCGTCTTAAAAATCCCCTGGCCGCTCTCGTTCTCCATACATCCCAAAAGATCCGCGAACGCGTTGCCCGGATTGATACAGACAAAAACGGCCGTAAGCGCCAGCAATAATGCTGCAGACATCCGACCTTTTACCTTATTATTTTGCATGGCACCCTCCCTGAAACCTTGTTACGTTATTTCAATTCCGAGTCATTGCCGCTGATCAGAGTATCCGTAATCATATCCGGCGTAATAACCGTACTTTCCACCATATAATTGATGATGCCGGCCGTGCTCGCGATCACCATCAGGCCAATGATGATGGCGCCGAGCCACTTCCAGTTGAAATTGCCGAAAAAGCCGCCGATGGCCACCGCCATAATACCGAAACCGGCGACCGCGTATATAATCTCGCGCATGCCCATGAAAATTTGGGCACCTTTTTTGGTCAAGTCCGAAAATACACCGGTAGTTTCGGCAGCGAAAGAATTGGTTGCAAATAAAATTGAAGAAGCTAAGAACGCAACCAATGCAAAGAGGATCATTTTCTTTAATTTTACGTACAACATCTTCTTTTTCCTTTTTTTGTTAGCGTAGATTTGGAAGAGCCGCCATTGGCCAGCCAAAACTTCTGACGGCTCTTCCGATGATTAACGTACAGGCGAATTAGACACCGAAAGTATCGGTTACGCCCGTGCCTGCTTTGGAACCGGCAGCATACTGAACAACCGCGTTCGCGGCAGCCAGAATGGCCAGACCAACTGCCAGAGCCGCAAACCATTTCCAGTTTACTTTACCGAAAATAGCGGCGAAGGCAACACCGACCAGACCGAAACCGCCCAGAATAAAGATGATCGTTCTAACGGCTTCGAACACGTTAGAAACTTTACTCTGCGCCTGGGTCATCAGGCTGGTGCCGTCAACAGCCGCGGCATCACCGACCATGGCAACGGTTACAAACAGTACCATGGCGGCCAGCGTCCAGATATTCCTTTTAATAAATTGCATAGTTTTTCTCCTTTAATTAATTAAAAGTGCTTAACTTATACACTTTCAGAATACCCGATTTTTTCCAAAATTTCCAGTATTATCAACTTTGGCAACAATCCTGCAACCCACTGTAATAAAAAAATATTTTTCCCTGTAACAAAAAATTCACGATTACCGGCCGCGCATTTTGGACAACAAAAACGCCGAAAAAAGCGCGTTTCAAAGCCTGCCGCGCGTTTTTTCGAAACGCCCTCGCTCCGCTCCGTGCAAAAGTTTTTCCCGCGGCTTATTTTGCGGCTTATTTTATATTATATATATATTGCCGTCACGCCTACCGCGGAAACGACAGATATCATAATATGCTTTATAGTATACCTTATGCTTACCGCGCTTGCACGCCCGTTCGCACGCGTTCGGAAAGTTTTTTCTCTTTACGGAGCTTCAGCGCATTGTCGGCAAAGAAAAAATTTCGGCTCCCGACAATTATATGCTTGCCAATTTTTATATTTTAATTTATTGTTAACCATTAGAGGGGTCAAGTTAATGCACAAAAAGACTATAAAAATATTCGTAAACAGCTTTGCCGTTTCCCTGTTCACCATATGGACGGCCGGCAAGCTTTTTGCCGTTCCCGCAAACAATCCGGAAAGAGAAATCGTCATTCCCGAAAAAAACATTGCTCTTTTCTTCAGACAGGAAACACCGGCCGCCGGAATATCGACGACAACGCCCGTAAGTTCCTTTTCGTTGGCGACTCTTTCTCCCGCTCCCTTTGAAAGAGAGCTGATGATTGACGAGAATTTGTTTGTTTTCGACGAAGAAGAGGCAGAAGAGGACGGCGTGCGCCTGAGCTCGATTGAAGACGCGGCGGACATTCCGCTGGAAAATATGGCGCCGGAGACGCCTTCGGTACCGGCCGTTCCGGTTGTCCGCGGCGAGTCGGAAAAAGCTCCCGCGGCAGAAATGAAACTTGCCGAGCAAGACCTGCCGACAATAACGACGACGGAGACGACAAATATAGCCGAACGTTTCGACAATGCCGATGACGGAAAATCCGTTTTGGCGGCAAAAGACGCGTTTTTACCGAAAGGAGAAGAATCGGCCGCGGCCGACAGTCTGATTCCGCTTGAGTTCGGCGAACGTCCGACCGAAGAAAGCATTATCGAAATTGCCAGCCATGCTCCGGAAAATCAGATTGCCATGGCCGACGGCGGAAAAGTTGATCTGGACGCCATTGCCGTCAACAAAGAAGAAATCTCCGAATCCGCCGAACCGCGGGAATGGTATGAAATGAAAGACCTCAATCCGGAAGCGGAAGAGAGCCCGTGGCTTGTTGCCAAAGGCACGAGAAATCCCCGCAATCGACAAGTACTTGACGAAGCGTTCTACAACGGGCTGGACGAAGAAGAAATTACGGCCATTCTGGATGCTCCGAAAACCGTGGCCGAAGAGAACAAAGAAGTAAAAGTGGCCGAAATGGTCAAAAACATCCTTATTCCCATCCCCGAAGATATTTTGAACGATGAAAACCTGACCCCGCAACTGGTATCTCCCAAAAAGAAGAAACACGAAAAACAAGGCGGGCAGGACGAAACGTCTTCCGAACGAAAAGATGAGGAAGGCGGCATTCTCAAAAGCCTGACCTCCATTTTCAGCAGCGACGAGGTTGCCGACGAAACGGACGACGGAGAAACGGAAGACGACGAAAACGTCGGCACGCGCAAGCGACGCGGGCTGTTTTCCGTCTTTAGCCGCGGCAAAGCTCCTTCAAAAATTCTGCCGGCGGAAATGCGCCTGTCCTTCCAACCCGGACGAGCGGAGATATCGGGTACCACCCTGCGCTGGATAGAAGCCTTCGCCAACAAGGTAAACGAAGATCCGAGCGTTATTTTGGAAATAAGGATTGACCGGACAAGTTCTTTTACCTTGCAGCAAAAAAGATTAAATTTGTTACATAATATTTTAACTAATAAGGGTGTAGAGTATGGGAAAATAAATACCGTTTTCACGAACCGTGAGCCTAATTCCTTTATTATCAGGACGTTGCGGGTAAGCGAAAACAACAACGACAACATGCCGGAAAACAATCGCGAGCGGGCAATGTATTACCAGTCATGGTAGAATAACTGCTTGATTATTTTTTCTCAGTATGTATGATAGGTTAAAAAATATGAACAAAAACAGCTTAGGAAACAGAAAAATGAACTACAGACATCTTTTATCAGCCGGTTTTTTAGGAGTTCTGCTGTTATCGGGTTGCGCCAGCAACGACGATTATCAATACGATTACTCGGGGGTTGCGGCAGCTCCCAGATCTACCGTTCAGCAAACATGTCCGGCCGGACAATACCCGACGCCGGGAATTACCGGCTGCGCCGCCGAAGATGAATTTGTCAACTATACAAAAGTTGCGGCAGATTACCGCGAATACGGCGAAAGAACGCCGCGGGATCATCTGGTTGTTCAGGCCGGCGCGGGCAGCAATCTTTCGGCCGCCATTCCGCCGTCCGTTGACGGAGAAGTTGTTGACTATGAAGAAGAAATTGCCGCCTCTGAAAATGCGGACGCTTTGGCCGAAGGCGGCAATGTCGGAGATACGGGCGACGGTTATAATGCCGACGATCCGGTAGAAGACTGGCTGGCCGAAGAAGGAAAAAGTCTGAAACTGCTGTTGACCGAGTGGTGCGATCGCGCAGGTTGGCGCCTGATTTGGAACACCAACAGAAACTATACGCTGACGGCAGGAGCCATGTTCAGGGGTCGCTTTGCCGACGTCAGCTCGGCTTTGATCAGAGCCTTTGCCCGCGCGCGGCCGGCTCCGATAGCCACTTTTTATAAAGGAAACCGCGTCTTGGTCGTAGAGACTATGGAGGATGAGAATGCTTATGAATAATTGGATTAAATACGGCCTGAGCTTGGGCTTGGTAGCTTTTATCGGCGCCTGTTCCGTATCTACCGATATGGATGCTACTCTTGAACGGGAGGTTGAAGTTACGACCGCGCTTAAGGAAAAGGCAAAAATGCCCTCCACGCCGGCTCCGGATGATGTCGTGCGCGTCAAAAACGAGATTTGGCTCGGCGACAAAAGTATCGTTGAATACGAGGGCGCACCGATTCCCGCCTATCTGGAAACAAAAGACGGCATCACGCTTATCAGCAACCGACCGATCACTTTGTTTGAAGTGGGCGATATGATTAACAAAATCACCTCCATTCAGGTTCGCTATGCGCCTCATCTGGAAGAAGATTTGATTGAGAACGCCGCGGAAAACGCTCCTTCGCCGGAACAATTGAATTCCAACTGGGCAGATCCGACCAAAATGCTCGTTTCCTATCGCGGTCCGCTGTCCGGTTTGCTGGATGAAATCGGTTCACGCTTCGGCATTTGGTGGCGTTATGAAAAAAATGAAATTTATTTTTATAAATTTATGACCAAAACTTTCGTGCTCTACAGCTTGCCGACCAAACAGACGTTGTCGACAAACATCGGCGGCGCCTCTACCGACTCGGGTAGCGGCGGTACGTCCTCGATATCACTGACCAACGATGCCGAGCTGGAATTGTGGACCAATATCGAAAAATCCATTACTTCGATGATCGGCAAGGACGCTCAGCTGTCTCTCGATCCGACCAACGGCACGATATCGCTGACGGCAACCCCGAACGAAATTCGCCGCGTTGCACATTTTATCAATGAACAAAACGCCCGTTTGTCGCGGCAGGTGGCCATCAGCATCAAAGTTTTGCAGGTTACCGTTACCGATTCCGACTCGTTTGGTCTCAATCTGCGTTCTCTGTTTAACGACGGTTCCACATCCGTGGGCTTGGCCAGCGCCGCTTCGGGACTGAGTTCCGATATCTTGCAAAACCTGACCATGAGCATTATGCCCGGCAACTGGGATATCAACGGCAGCATACAGGCTTTGTCCACGCAGGCAACCACCAACATGATTACGAGCGGCACGGTTACGACCTTGAACAACAAGTCCGCGCCGATTCAGGTGGTTACCAAACAAAATTATATTTCCGAAATTACCAAAACCAACAGCGGCGGCGATTCGGACTATTACGATCTGTCGACGGAAACAGAAGAAATCGAAACCGGGTTTACAATGAACGTGCTTCCGCGGATTTTGGAACACGGACGCCTGCTTCTGAAATTTGACCTGACTTTGTCGGATTTGTTGGCTTTGGAACGGGTTGACCTGATGAGTTCGGGCAGCAGCGAAGAAGAATCCGAGGGCGGCGAATATATTCAAAACCCGATCATCGAATCGCGCGGCTTTACGCAGGAAGTTGCTCTGAAATCGGGCGAATCGCTTGTTCTGACCGGCTATGAGCGGGTTGAAAACGGCGCCGAAAAACGCGGCATCGGTTCGGCGACAAATTCGCTTTTGGGCGGCGCGGCAACAGCCGACAAAGAACGGAGTATTCTGGTTATCATCTTAACGCCGGTTGTGCTGGAAACACCGCTTAATCCGGAAACCAGAGTTCACGACTAGAATATTATTTTAAGGGGAACAAACGTGTTAGACGACGCACAAATGATTGACGACGACTACAAAACCGATCAGGAACGGAGCTGGGGCACAAGCTTTGAGTGCGGCGGCACGGAATTTGCCTCCAGCCTGTTCTGGCAGTCTCTGCAGAATCAGGAAACGCCTTTGCCGGAGATTATAGAATCTTCACAAGGGGTTTTGGAAGGCGCGGATCTGTACTGCGTCAAAAAAGGCAAAACGCCGCAATTCGGTATCTGTGTTTCGGCCGACGGGTACAAGCCGGGACTGACCGCCGGCGCCATTACGCTGGCGACGTCCTTAAGCGATCAACCGTCTTTTGTCGCCGTCTTTAAGGTTCCGAACGGTTGGTGGTATGTCTGCGTTCGTGACGATGTTATTTTGGCCAACGGCGATATGCTCTATCTTTCCGAAGAAGACGCCAAAAAACAATTCATGAGCATGTTGATGGTTCCGGACTGGAAGCTCAAAATTGCCCCCCCGGAATGGAACATTGAAGACACTTTATACCCCGATCTGGAAGATCTGCTGGCGCGCGGCAGCAAAGTTAAGCTGCAAAAGATCAACACCCGCGGCAAAATGTTTTACGTCATTGCCGGCGCCGGCGCGTTTGTGGTGCTGTATATTGCCTATGAATTGTTGCTCAGCCTGTTTGAAACGACGCCGACGGTTCCGGTTATTGTGCCCGTGCAGCCCAAGGTGGTTCAGGTGGAGGAAATTCCTCCCGAGCCCAAGCCATGGGAAAATTTGCAGGATCCGGCGGCGATGTTGACCAGCTGCTACAATAAGATTATGGATTTGGTGCAGATTATGCCTCCGGGCTGGAAGATCGGCGAAGTTACCTGCACTTCCGGCGGCGCAAGCACTTCATGGTCAAGACTTTTTGGTCGCGTGTCCACGGCAGACAAGGCCTTAAACGCCTCGGGACTGAAATTTTCGGCACGTTCGATTGCCGACACGGGAACAGACATTATGGCGGCGCTCAGTCTGGACAATATCGAGACCGAGCTTTCCGAACCGACAAAATCCATGCTGGACTTAAAAATTAACCTGAATGAATTTTTCCAGTCCATCGATCAACAGGTTGCCCTGGTTGAAGAGATGTATACCTCTCCGCAGCGGAATGTTTATCGGATGGTGAAGTTCAACTTTACGTCAAATTATAATCCGCTGATCTGGAAAGACATGTTAATAAAATTTTCAGCACTTAAGATTAATTATATAAAATACAACCCCCATAACGGTGTTTGGGAATATGAAGGAGCTATCTATGCATTGTAGTTTTAGAAATACGCTGTGCGGCCTGGCTGTTGTTATTGCCGCAGGATTGCTGGCAAATCAGTCCGTTGCACAAACAATCACTCTGGAAACGGATGAAGATGCGGCCGTTTCTCTCGCCCCGGGAAATGCAGATATGTCCATGCCCGAAGAGATATCGCTCTTCGACGAACAGATGGATGACGTTTCTTTGCCGGCGGACGGTCTGCTTGCACCGGCACAGCCCACAGACAGCGTAGCCACGGATATTATTCCGATGGAAGGCGGGGTCGATCCGTTGGCCGGGGCTGCCGGAACGGAAACGGCCGTTTCCGTTGAAACGCAGAACGAAGCGACTCCGGACGACAGCGGCGACATGGATATCAACCTGACCATCGAAGGTGATTTTTCAACTCCGACTCCCGCGCCCGCCGCCGAAGGGGCAGCAAACAAAACAGTTTCCGACACGCCGCCGTTGGCCGTGACCGAAAGCAGCGGAAAACTTCTCGGAGCGCCGGCTTCCACCGGTGGTTTTGACGAAAACATTTCGCCCTCCATCAGCAACGATCTGTTTATGCGGATGTCCGATTTGGAAAAACAGACCACCCTGCTTAATCTGGAGCTGAAAAAAGAACGCGTGCAGAACGAAATTGCCGCCGTTAAGGCTCAGAGATTAAAAGCCCAGCAGGAAGAGGAAGCCCGGAAAGAGGCCGAAGAAAGAGAAAAAATCGAATGGGAAAACGAGCAGGAACGTCTGAAAATAGCCGAACAGACAAAACTCAAAGAAGCGGAAGCCCGGCTTGAGGAACTGCGGCAGGAAAAAATCGTAAAAGCCTACAAGGCCACGATGCTTGCCAATATCCAAAAATGGATAAACGTCAACGCCGAAGTGTATAAACAGATGGCAGAAAAAGATCTGGAGATGAAACAGATCCTTGAAGACAACCAAAACAAACTGAAAGTTTTGCGCCAAAAAGCGGACGACGTGAAGAGCAAAGCGGAAACGGCAAGGATTGCCCACGACAAAAAAGTCGCCAATCTCGAAAGCCAGATTTCCATTTTGAAAACCAGACTTGAAGCGGAAAAAGAATCTTCCAAGAAAAAAATAGCCGAGGCCGAAGCTAAGGCCGGCAGCCGCAGAAATCCGTTTGCAACGTCATCCGGCGGGCTGGCTACGCCGCTGGCACAGACAAAAGCCAAACTGAGCGACGAATATGCCGTGATGGAAATCACCGGCCGCGGCAACGAACTGGCGGCAAAGTTGATTAATACCGAAGGCGATGTCTTTATGGCAAAAGTCGGCACCACGCTGCTGAACGGCTTTACCATTGACGAAGTTGCACAAACTTATGTCAGCGCCGTCAATAAAGACAACGAAAGAGATTTTCTCTATTTCTCGGCCGGCGGTGTTTTGGAACAAGAGCCGATTCCTTCCAACATCACCATTAAAGCGGTTAACCCCGAAGACAAAGGCGGCGGCAGCAACAACAGTTCGTCTTCCCGCGGACGCGGCCGTCGGATTAATACGACTCAGGGGATACCGAGCTTAGGTCAGGGCATGTTTATCAGATAGGAAAATGGTAGAAGAAAGCGCAAACAAAACAGAGTCGGAATCTTCTTCGTCTTCTGCCCAAGATCAGGCGAAGAAGGTGAACGCCAAAGATTTTATTGAAGGCCTGTTTGCCAACGATAACTATCTTTGCACCATGTCGGGAGCCAAGCTGCCGGACGGTTCGACGTTGAACATCAACGACGAAACCCGCCGGCGTTTGGCGCTTTTTGCCGACGGCACGTTGCTTATTTCCAAAGACCACCGTTTTGACGGACCGGTGTTGAGCTTTTTGAGCATTGCCGAAAAGAAGGGGATAAAGATGAAATCCCCGACTTATATTTCGCAAAACGAGCTTTCCACGATCTATGCCATGGCCGAGCGCAATCAGGTTTTTTCCGAAGACGACGAAGACCTTGCCCGGCTGCAGATGCAGCGTGACTTTGTTAACATTATCAAACGCGCGTCTTCCATGAAAGTTTCCGACGTGCACGTGGTTGTTTCCGACAACTGTACGGAGATTTTCTTCCGTGCCAACGGTATTATGATTAAGGAGATGGAATATAGTCGGGAATGGGGCGACCAATTTGTGCGCGCCGCCTTTGCCTCGGCCGATATTTCGGATGCCAACTATGCCCAAAACGAATTTCAGGGCGCACAAAAACTGGGATCTACTCCGCTGCGCGGCTCCAAAGGCAAACTGATGCTGCCGCACAACGTGTTGGCCATCCGCCTGCAATTTAACCCGATTGCGTTCGGTTCGCAATATCTGGTTATGCGTATTCTTTATGCCGACGACAATCCGGACGGCAACGACGACCTGGCAGCGCTGGGCTGCGGCGAATATGAACAGGACCTGTTTTTCCGCCTGCGCGCCGCGCCGGTTGGTTTGAACATCGTGGCCGGTCCGACCGGTTCCGGCAAATCGACGTTGCTGCAACGCAACATGATTAAGCTGATAAAAGAGAAAAACGGCGAAATTAACCTGCTGACGGTGGAAGATCCGCCGGAATATCCGATTCCCGGCGCCCGGCAAATGCCGGTGACCAACGCCAACACCGAAGAAGAAAAAACCGTGCAGTTTACGCTGGCGTTGTCGGCCGCTTTGCGTTCCGACCCGGACGTGCTGATGGTGGGTGAAATCCGTTCGCTTGCCACCGCCAGTCTGACCTTCAAAGGCGCGCTTTCGGGGCACCTGGTATGGGCCACGCTGCACGCCAACTCCGCTCCGGCCATCGTCACCCGTTTGCGCGACATGGGCGTGCAAACTTATATGTTGGGAGATCCAGAACTCTTAAAAGGGCTCATTTCTCAACGTTTGTTCCGCAAGCTCTGCCCTTATTGCCGCGTGCCGGTGAAAGAACGGCTGGATTATCCTTCGGTTAAGCGTCTGCGGACGGCGCTCGGCGATTTCGGCGTGGAGAACACTTATTTGAAAGGGCCGGGCTGCAAGTTTTGCGAAGGCCGCGGCGTGAAGGGACGTCTGGGCGTGCAGGAAATGATTTTGCCCGACGGCACGTTCCTGGAGTTGATGATTGCCGGCGAAACGCGCAAGGCCATCGACTACTGGACCGGCGACTTAAACGGCCGCACGCTGAAAGACGCCGCTCTGGAACGTATGCTCAAAGGACTTATTGATCTTGACGAAGTCGAACGCTGGTGCGGTCTGCTCGACCAGCGTCCGGTGTATTAGGGAGATAAATAAAAAATGGAAGAGAAGAAGAAAAATTCCGCATCCAACATCAATCAGGCTTTGAAAAAAGTCAACGCCATTGAAATATACTATGCCAAGATCATCTGTATGACTTCCGGCTCTACCCGCCTGAAGATTTATCGCAAGATTGCCTCGCTGATGAGCAACCGTTTCTCGCTGATGAACGCGCTTGACATGTTGCACGCCACCATGTCCAATGACGGCAAGAACCCGAGCGAACCGATGGCCATCGCCATTGCCCAATGGGGCTACGGCCTGCAAAACGGTATGTCCTTTTCCGACGCGCTTAAAGGCTGGGCGCCCGACCGCGAAAGACTGATGCTTTCCGTGGGCGACGTTTCCGACTTGGAAGGCGCGCTCTACAACCTTATCCGCGTGACGGAAGGCACCACCAAAATGGTGCGCCCGATCGTCAGCGCCATTTCCTACCCGGCCTTCCTGATGATGATGGTGGTTTTGATTATTTACGGTATCGGCGCCTTCATGGTGCCGCCGATGATTGACGCCGCGCCAAACACCCGTTGGCAGGGAACGGCGCGCACTCTGGTGGATTTGTCCAGCTGGATTCAGGAATATTGGATGATTGCCTTTTCGATTATGCCGGCCATCATGTTAGTCATTTATCTGACCATCGGCGTTTGGACCGGTCCGATACGGGTGGTTTTTGACAAAATACCGCCATGGTCGCTTTACAAAACCTTCGTCGGCATTACCTGGCTTTTGGCCATGTCGGCGCTGGTGAAAGGCGGCACGCCCGTTTCCAACGCCATGCGCGCGCTTAGAAAAGATTCTACCCGCTATCTGAAAGAACGGATTGACAAGGCGCTCGTTTTCATCAACAACGGTGACAACCTGGGGCAGGCCTTGTCGAAAACAAAACTTGATTTTCCGGATGCGGAAATTATCGGCGACCTGAAGATTTATTCGGAAATGGATAACTTTGAGGAAGCGCTCGAAAATCTGGCCAACAACTGGCTGGACGAATCGGCCTATGTTATTGAACAGAAAGCCAGCATTTTGAACATGATCGCGCTGTTGATGGTTTCCGGCATTATTGCCTGGGCCGTGTTCGGCACCTTCGAAATGCAAGACCAGATTACCAGTTCGATGGGCATGTAAAAGAGAATTCGATAAGCATGTAAAAGAGAAAAAGTTTCCATGAGCATGAGAAAAGCGGAAAAACAGATATATACTCTAATCGCGATTATGGTTGCCGCGATCGGACTGCTGATGTGGAAATACATTGCTCCCGGACGCAGTGCGGAAGAAGCCGCCCTGCAGGTGGAGGCGATTGCCGACGCCGTCCGGCGGCAATATGCCGACAAGGTCGATTATTGGGGGTTGAACACGCAAACGGCGATTGATAACAAAATCTTAACCAAACTGCCTTATGATGACGGCAGACTGTTGAATGCCCTCGGCAAACCGATTTTTATCGGCAGCGGCGAAAACGGAGATACCGTTATGCCCGGCGAACGCAGCTTTAACGTCATTTATGACAATTTGAGCATGGGCGAATGCATTGCTCTGGCATCCTACCGTTTCGAACGCCCCGAAGAAACAGGGTTGCTGCAAGTTACCGTCGTCGGCAAAGGCCAAAGCCGGAGTTTTGACTGGGGAAACGAACAATACCGGCTTCCGGTCAGCCGACCGGCGGCAAAAGAAATCTGCACCAATAATTCAAAAGTCCTGTGGACAATAGAATGATTTTTGTGGCAGATAATTTAAGGAAGGACTAAAAATTTACTTGTTTTATGGTAAATTTTAAGCTACTATGTTTTCGAAATACGATTTTTTTTGGGAGAAAAAAATGAAGACTTTATATAAAAGCGAACAAAGCGGACGTTCCATGGTGGAAATGCTCGGCGTGTTGGCCATTATCGGCGTGCTGTCGGTCGGTGGTATCGCGGGTTATTCCAAAGCCATGGCCAAATTCAAAACGTCCAAAGCTCTGGATCAGGTTTCAACAACCGTTGCCAATATTCGTACCCTGTATTCCGGTCAGCCGAACTATGAAGGTTTGAACACGGCAATCGCCATCCAAATGGGCGCTATCGGTGCCGAAATGCTGAGCGGCCAGTCAGCCACCAGCGCAACCGTTGCCTATAACGCTTTCAACGGCGAAGTTACCATTACCGCCACGGAGGTCAGCGGACGGAAGAACGCCGGTTTTGAACTGGTCTTCAGCGGCCTGTCCAAAGAAGCCTGCGTACAGATGGCTTCTTCCGACTGGGGTTCCGGTTCCGGTTCGGGTCTGGTCAGCGTTCAGGCCGGTAGTGCTACGGCCGGTACAACCGCTTCGGGCACGCTGCCTCTCAACTTGGCAACCGCCGCTGGAGGCTGTAACGTGGAAGGCGATGCCAATAAGGTTACCTGGGTTTACTACTAATATAGTCTTTGCAATCCAAAAAGGAGGAATTTTTATTCCTCCTTTTTGTTTTTTTCCGATATTTTTTTATCGGCGCTTTAATTTTTCCTTTCCGGCACCGCGATACAAAAACACGACCGTTTGAAAAAAACATTGTTTTTTTGCCGATAGCATGCTTTATATATAGAGCCGTTTGGAAGCCTTAACATGAAAATCGTAAAAAACACCCTGTCCGTCATTTGTTTTTTTATTCTCGGAGCTCTGGCCGCCTCTTCGCTCCTGACGCTTTGTTTTTGGGGAAGAACAAGGATTGATTATCTTCTGCTCTATCTGCGGCATTTTCACGGTGCCGCCGATTTTGTCAGAAATGCCTTTGTGGCCGCCGGGCTTATTGTTCCGTGTTTTTTGGCTTACTTTTCACTGCATGCAAAAACCCGGCACAAAATAATCATTGTCGTTCTGTGCACGATATTGTTTGCCCATACTTTCCGAATCGGTGATTTTTTGAGCGGACGAACGGCAGAAACGGATATTTACGAAAAAGAATACGTCGTTTTGCCGGCCGCCGACAAAAACACCCCCACTCCCAAGCGCAACCTGATTATTTTATATATCGAATCGCTCGAAAACAACTATCGTGACATCAACGGCCTCAATCTTATTCCGCGGCTGTCGGCGCTGGCCGACGAAAATTTTTCTTTCGGCGGTTTTCGGCAGCTGGCTTATGCCGACGCGACAATTTCCGCTCAGGCGGCTGGTCTTTGCGCCCTGCCCTACAAAATTGAACTGAGCGGCAAAAATCTTTTTGCACTTCTCAACAGCGTGCTGCCGAATGCCCGTTGCCTGCCGGATATCTTAAAAGAATACGGCTACAATACTTATTTTATCCAAAGCGGCTCCCTTGCCTTTGCCAATACCGACAATTTTATCCGCAGCCACGGTTTTGACGAAGCGGAAGGCGTTGACGAACTGACACGACGACGCCGCGACAAAATAACCGGCAGCAATTGGGGCATCAGAGATTATGTGATGTACGACCTTGCCAAAGAAAAAATTTTGCAGCTGGCGGACAAACGGCAGCCCTTTCTGGTGATGATGGCAACGATCGACACGCACGAACCCGCCGATTTTCTCGATGCTTCCTGTCCGCAAAAATACGGCGATATGCGGGATGTCGTTCTTTGTGCCGACAAGATGGCCGCCGATTTTATCGACTGGATAAAAAAACAGAATTTTTATGACGATACAACCGTTGTCGTGCTCGGCGACCATACGGCTCTGGGAAAAAATCCGCTTTATCCGGAATGCCGCCGACGGGAAATTTTCAACACCGTCATCAATCCGATTCCGGGGCTTGCTGCACAAAATCATCAATGGACAACGCTTGATCTGGCTCCGACGATTCTTGAGGCTCTCGGGATTCGCGAAGCCGCCCGCGGCATGGCACTCGGCCGCTCTCTGTGGCGCACCGAAGCAACGTTGGCGGAAAAATACGGTTCCGCCCTGGACTTGGAATTCAACAGAAGTTCGGCCTTTTACCGCCGATTGCAAACGCCGGCGGAAAACAAACGGAGCTTTGTTTCCTATCGGCCGGGGAAATTACTGAAAGCGGCGGACATCGGCCGTTATGCGGAAGCTTTTGAGATCGACAAAGACATTGTGTGGGCGGATACGCTGAATATGGAAATAAACGCCGCAACTTCCGGAAGACTGTGTCTTGAAGCAGAATTTATCCTTTTCTTTGCCAGAGCCGGTCAAAACGAAACCACGGATGTTTTCGTCAATGGCCGACCGATCGGCAAATGGCAGGTTGCCTTCGGCGAAAAACCGCCCTTTTCCCGAAAAATTTGCTTTGACCGTCCGCAAAACAAAAAAATGCATATTGTGTTTAAACGCCGAAACGACAAAAACGACAAATCGGCCTTCGTCAGTCTGGGTTTTCGCAATTTGACAATTTACCCCGAAACAAAACAAACCGACGGCTTGCAACCGTGATATTCCGCCGTTTTTTCCACATCAAAAATAACATATCGTGATTATATTTCTTGTTTTTTTAGCAGGACTGATATATGATGCTGTTAAATTCGAATTTGATAACATGCTTAAACTTCTGTTGCGGATATGAAAAACAAGTTGTTGACACAAAGCGGTCGTTCCATGGTAGAAATCCTCGGCGTATTGGCCGTTATCGGGGTTTTGTCCGTCGGCGGTATTGCCGGATATTCCAAGGCAATGGAAAAAATCAATATTAACAACCTGATTGAAGACATCCACAGCACCACCAGAAAAATTCATAATCTGTATGCCGACCAACGTTCTTTTGAAGACTTGGACAAACAGGTTTATACCTTGAATCTGGTAGACGGCGGACGGCAAACCGAAGGCATGAACAAAAAAATCCTCCATATCCTGAACGGTGAAGTTTATATTCAGCCGATTGCAACCAACACCGGATTTGTCATGGTTTATAACGGCCTGACGGCCAACGCCTGCACATCTCTGGCTTCTTACGACTGGGGCGGATCGGCCTCCGGCCTGCGTTATCTGGTCGTCTCCCCCACCGGCCTGGTGCCGCCGCGCGGTTTTCCCTCCAACCTTGCCGCCGGCGAATATGATGTCAAAGATTTGCCCTTGTCTCCGGCCGAGGTGGCACCTTTCTGCAGATGCGATCCCGTTTACAAATGCGGCATTGCCTGGTTTTACGGAAAATAAAAGAAAAGTCGACCTATATTTAAAGAGCGGCGCCGGGTCGCTCTTTTTTTTCGTTTTCGGGTAGCGGTTTTATTGTCCGTAAGCATAGTCTAACACCGCCCGCAGCGACGGAAAATGGAAAAAAACATGGTGGCGCGACTGCGGCAAAATCCGCAGCCGGCGGCCGTAGAATTCCTTTTGCGCGGCAAGGGCAAACAACCGATCGTGATCGGAAACGACCGCCCGCTCAAAATATGCGGGATTAAGCCGCGCCTTGTTTTCTCCGTAAAGCTTTTGCAAAGAGGCCAGCTCGGCGGCGCAACTCTCCATGCTCCTATGCACTTCCAGCCGATTGTAACGGCGAAATTCGTCATCGGTTTCCACCATATACTGCCGGCGAAAATCAAGATAGTTGTCCATATCGATATGTTGCAGCACGTCCATTACGGCCGACGAGAGCCCGTATTTTTCATCAAACAGATACGGATTGCCGTTCACCGCGGCTTTTTTGCCGGCCGCGGGCAGGCGGGAAGCCATGGCCGAAGCGGCAAAAACACCGGCGGAATAGGCCAAAACATCCACCTGCCGGTAAGGCGAAAAATCAAAATCCAGCTCCAAATCCCGATAATCGTACAAAATCAGCACATCTTCGCGGTCGCGCAGATTGGTAAACTGGTTTTCATCGCACCCCCAGCCGGCAAAGAAGATAATCAACGAGGAAGAACGATTGTCGATTTTTACGAGCTTCACGTTATTTTCCCTTTTTTTCAAGCAAACTCAATGGATGAAAGAACGGCCGTATAGGGTCTGGACGCAGGACAACAGATAAATACGCCGGCTTCCGCGCCGGTCGGCGCCGATGGCAGATAAAAACGCCGCACCGCCGTAAACACCACCCCGTTGAATGAATAAAACAACTCCAGCGCGCCGTTGTCGTGGCTTTTGACACGGAACCAAATTTCCGCCGGCACGGATTCGGCGGGAACAAGCGCCATATCCGACCCCGCTTCGCCGGTGACCACGCTGGCAATATGACAGCTGCCGCCGGTCTTGGACATCAGAGATATTTTGCACCAATGCTTTTCGTCCGCGCGAACCATCAGCCCGCATTGCGCAAAATCCGCCGCCTCCCCCGGGCGCCAGCAGACAGTCATGGTAAAAGCCCCGTTTTGCCGACAAAAAAAGAAATGACCGTTATGTTTGCAATAGCCGCCCGCCCCGTTCATCCAAAAATCCGTTTCCGGCGCGGCGGTCATTTTCACGCCGCGCTCGCCGAAAGAAACTTCTCCGGCTTCGTTCAACCATTCAAAATCGCGCAGCGTCGTCAACAGCATTAAAAAGTCCTCACGTTTTCGTCCGGCAGGCTTTGCAGCACCTTTTCCAGCTCGGGGCTCTTGGTACGCGGGGCAACAATCTTCAAGGTGATAATCTGGTCGCCCTGCCCGTTGCGGTTTTTGATGCCCTTGCCTTTCAGCCGCAGCTTGTCACCGCTGCCGGCATAAGGCGGCACCTTGACGGCAACCTGTCCGTCAATGGTCGGCACGGTAACTTTGGCGCCGAGAATCGCCTCTTTGACGCTAATCGGCAGCTCCATGGTGATGTTTTGCCCTTCCAATTCAAAATAGGGATGCTTGTCCACGTTCAGCGTAATCAGCACGTCGCCCGGCTCGCCGTTATAATGCCCGGGGGCGCCCAGGCCTTTTAAGCGCAAAGTCTGGCCGTTTACCGTGCCGGAGGGAATCTTTACATTGATGTTGCGACCGCCGAGACTGACCTGGCGTTCGCCGCCGCGAACCGCCGTTAAAAAGTCGATGCGCATGGTGTAGGTAATGTCTTCGCCCTTGCGCGGCCGGCGGGAAGCGCCGCCAAAGCCCTGATATCCGCCCCGGGCTCCGCCGCCGAAAGCCGAAAATATGTCATCACCGAAAATGGAGGAAAAATCAAAATTAGCACCCTGCCCGCCGGTTGAAGACGACGAATAAAAACCGCCCTGACCGAACGGTCTACCGCCGTCAAAGCCGCCGAACCCGGCGCCGAAACCGGTCGGCTTGCCGTCGGCGTCGATTTCATTATTGTCATATTTTCTGCGTTTTTCGTCATCGCCCAAAATATCGTAGGCCGCCGAAATTTCCTTGAATTTTTCGGCAGCCGAAGGATTGTCTTTGTTGACATCCGGATGATATTTGCGCGCAAGCTTATGATAGGCGGTTTTGATTTCCGCCTTAGTTGCCCCTTTGGCAACCCCCAGCACCGTATATAAATCTTTTCCCATTGATACTTTCGACCGATCCTTAAGATGTAAAACCTGTATTTCTCAGTATCTATATAGGGAGCAGCCCGGCCTATTGCAAGCGCAGGCAGTCAAAGGTTGCCCGTCGGGCGTAGTTTTTGTAGAGAATGACGCTTCTCAAAACGGCCGTGCGGTTGCCGTGCTCTTCACAATAGCGGGAGGCAATCGGCGCCAGCTCGTCCACCCGAACATCTTTGTATTCGTAGGTAACATGGTTTTCAGAACGGGATTTTATGACCACATTGTCCAAAAAACGATCGTAAGCGGAATCGTAAACCAGTTTTTCCACCGGCTCATCGGGGTGCATCACCTCCGGCTTGGCAGCTTCGGCGGCTTTTTTCTTTTCCTCTTCGGCGGCGGCTTTTTCGGCCGCGGCTTTTTCTTCGGCCAGCGCTTCTTCATCGACCGGCGACGCAATCACCGTGCCTTTGCCGGCGTCGTTTTCCGCATTTTGTTCGGCGGCAAGCGCCTCTTCGTCATAGTAGAACCCGTGGTAACGGCAGCCGCAAAGCACAAACGCCGCACCGAGCATCAGATATCCGAGCTTTTTCATTTTTTCCCCCGTTTGGTTGACACGCTCTGTCGGTTACTTTAGCACCGCTTGGTTAAGCAATGCTTAATCCAAAAGTTTGTACAAGTCTTCACCGGCCTGTTCCAAAATCTGCAACACTTTGCGGTTGGTGGTGTTTTTGCTGCGGTTGTTGCTCAGTTTGTCGAGCATCTTCTGCAATTTGTCGTTAAAACGGCGGTCTTCGCGCAGGCGCTCTATGTTGCGGATGTTTTCCTCGTCATCGATTTTATAATTGACCACCGCCTTCAACACCGCAATATACTGCGCATCGCGGGTGGCGGAAAGCTGCGCGGCTGCCGGTGTCGGAAAGCAGTAACACAGAAGCGCCAAAAGCAAAATCAATTTTTTCATTTTAAGATCTCCTTATTCTTAAAAAATGATTGTATTAATCGTTACAGATAATATAATGAAAAACGAATCGTTTTACCATAAAAATATCAGAGTTATCAGACATGAAAAAAGTTATTTGGGCTTTATTTGACGATCGACGGGGCAGCGTCGGTCAGGCTAAGGGAATCCTCCTCAGACTCGGCAACGACTTCGAGACGGTGGAAAAAAATATCGTTTACAATAAGCTGGCAGCCCTGCCGAACTGGCTGCGGCGCAGTACGCTGCTCGGCGTAAACACGAAAAAGAGCGACCCCCTGAAGGGAAAAGATTTTCCCGACGTCGTCCTTTCCGTCAGCAGGCGTACGCTGCCTGTTGCCCTGTATCTAAAAAAACGTTCCCGCGGCAAAACAAAAATCATTCAGTTGATGTACCCCGGCAAATTCGGCGCCGACCAGGTGGACTTGATGGTGTTGTCCGAACACGACCGCGGCAAAACCGACGGCAACAATGTCTTCTACGTAACCGGCAGTCCGCACCGCATTTTTCCGGAAACGCTGGCAGAAGCCAAAAGCAAATGGGAACCCGTGTTTGCCTCGTTGCCCAAACCTTGGACCATGGTGGTGGTCGGCGGCGCGGTGAAAAACAAACCGGTCGACCCGCAAAACATCGAACTTCTCGGCAAACGAATCGTTCAATTACAGGAAGCCGTCAGCGGTTCGATTTTGATTACCTCGTCCCGCCGCACCGGCAAAGAAGCGGAAGATCTGCTGATGAACCAAATCAAACAGGCGCAAATTCCCGCTTATACCTATCTGTGGGGCGAAGAAAAAGAAAACCCGATTATGGGCTTTTATGCCTGCGCCGATCGCATTATCGTGACCGGCGACTCCGTTTCCATGGCCTGCGAAGCCTGCGGAACGGGCAAACCGGTGATGATTTTTCAGGGCAAAAAATGGCTCACGAAAAAACATCAGAAATTTGTGCAGTCGCTGTTTGACGGCAAATATGCCATCGATATCGACGCTCCCGGCGTTTTGGAATTTTCTCCCGTCAAACGGCTGAACCCCGCCTATGAGATTGCCGACAAAATACGGGAAATTTTGAAATAAAAACAGTTTGTTCATAAATGCAAAACTCCCGACAGCCCGTCGGGAGTTTTCTCGTAATTGGCGGAGCGATAAGAATTTGAGAACAGAACACGAGTCAGTACTCTTAATTTTTAGCCGTTTTAGAGACAGTTTCTGCCCTGAAAGGGAAAATATCCGCCATTTATGAAACAATTTACAAAATATAAAATAGCCGCCTCAAATCACTTTTTATCTTTAACTTTCTTTAGATAAAAGTTAAAGATAATAATTTATGTTTAATTTTTACGCTTGACTTGTTAAAGCCAGATGTTACCATATACTTATAAACTTTACCTAAAAGCGAGGTCTTATGCAAAGAGGTATCCAAGGAAAATTAATTAAATGCTCTTTGAACTCCGAGAGTTATCAGGCATATATTCCCAATCCCCTGCCGCCCAAACCGGCAATTGCTTTGGATATTATATCTCCGCTTTTGGAAAAAGCCAATCAAGCAATCGGTGCTTTAAATGGGGTTATCTCAACCGTTCCCAATCCGGCGGTTATCAATTATATGTATGTCCGGAAAGAAGCTCTTTTGTCTTCTCAAATAGAAGGTACGCAATCTACCTTAGATGATTTATTAAAATATGAAGCAAAACAAACTCAAGGGATTCCTGTTGCCGATGCTTCGGAAGTGTCATCATATGTTGCAGCTTTGAATTATGGCATTGAAAGGATTAATAATGGTTTTCCTTTAGCTTTGCGATTGATAAAAGAAATTCATGCAATATTGCTCAAAAATTCTCGGGGCAAAACCAAACTACCGGGAGAATTTCGTTCTTCGCAAAACTGGATTGGCGGCACCAGACCCGGCAATGCAAGGTTTGTTCCTTGTCCTCCGGATAAACTAATGGAGGTTTTAGGACAATTAGAAATTTTTATGAATGAAGAAGATAACATTCCGACACTAATTAAAGCGGCCATGCTTCATGTACAGTTTGAAACCATTCACCCCTTTTTAGATGGTAACGGTCGATTAGGTCGGTTGCTTATAACTTTCTTTTTGTGCGTAAAAGAGGTTTTGAAATCGCCATTCCTTTATTTGAGTTTGTTTTTCAAGAAAAACCGCACGTTATATTATGAATATCTAAACAATGTTCGTTATGACGGCGATTGGGAAAGTTGGTTTAATTTCTTCTTGGAAGGAGTTATAGAAACCTCTAACGATGCCAGAGAGACAATTATCAAAATTCAGAAACTTTTTACTGATGATGAAAAGAATCTAGATAATTTAGGACGTGCTCAGCCCTCGGCTTTAGAGATATTGCGGCAATTTGAACAAAAGCCGGTTTTAACGGTTGCCGAGATCGAAAAGAAAATCACTCTCGCTCGTCCGACAATTATCAGTTCAATCAACCGTCTCATTAAGCTCGGAATAATTACCAATACTTCTGAGAAAAAGTGGGGACAAACCTATGCTTATACAAGCTACATTAACCTATTTTCGCCGGAAAGCAATCCGTTATAACCATGCAGGAATTGGCTGCTGCTAATTTGGGCAAAGTATGTAAAGTCGGGTAATATCCATAAATTGAGTATAAATAAAGGCTTACCACAGAGCGTTTCAGGAGTTCAAATCCCTTGTGATCAGCTGTTCTCTAAGCGTTTAATAAGCGATAAACCCCTTGCTGAGCAAGGGGGTTAGTATTGGCGGATGAGGAGAAGCGCTAAGCAAAAACAACCGCTGCTCCGGTTGTTTTTGTCTGCAAGCTCTCGGGAACATCTTAATGAGCAAGGGAAGCCCCTCAAGGCGACCGCCGCGACGGACGTTTTATTATTTACGAAATCACCAAAGGCGTGCACAAAACCTGTCTGGAATGCATCCGCAAGCGCTATTACTCGCTTGTCGACAAATCGTTGTTCTAAATGCTGTCAAAAATCCTTTTCAAACTCGCCGACACCAACATCAACGCCGCTTTTGAAGGCGCTGTGTCGGCAAGAGCGTCAAGCATCATAAAATCGTGAACGGTACCGTTAAAGCGAACGGACGCCGTTTCCACACCGGCCGCATCCAGCCGCCGTGCCAGATCTTCTCCTTCGTCACGCAGAACATCGTTTTCAGCAGTAACAACCAATGTCGGCGGCAGTCCCCGAAGTTCCTCGATCGACGCTTTCAGCGGACTGACATAAATCGTGTTACGAGCTGCGGCATCCGTCGTATAATTATTCCAAAACCATTCCATCGCCTTTTTGGTCAGCCACGGACCGTCGGCATAATCAGTATAGGAACGGCTTTCAAAAGAAGCTGTCGCCACCGGATAGAGTAACAACATAAACCTGATTACGGGAGAAAATTTGTTTTCTTTAGCTTTTAAGGCCAGCGCCATTGCCATGTTGCCGCCGACACTGTCTCCGGCAAGAACCAGCCGCCTTGCATCCAGATCATATTGTCCGCCCGCGGCGGCAAAATGTCGTAATACGGCAAACAATTCTTCCGGCATCCGCGGATATCCGTTCTCGGGCGCGTTCTCATATATTGGAAAAACAACAGCCGTTTTTGCATCTGCTGCCAGCGCATGAATCAAACGCTCATGTGTTTTTTCATTACCCATTACCCAGCCGCCGCCATGGATATAAAAAACAACCGGTAACACATCTTTTATCCCCAGCGGGCGGACGATTTCAACCGCCATTTTCCGACCGCCGCCGGTTTCAATTTCCATCCTTTCCGCCACCGTATCCGGATAATCTGTCTCCCCGTTACTTTGAGTATCAACCAACACCTGCCTTGCGGCCGCCGGCGTCAACTCGTACAAAGGTTTTCCTCCTTGCTGCGCCAATGTGTCGGCAAAAGCCTGAACTTTTTTCATCAACCTGACCTGTCCCATAATCTTTCTCCTTTTTTCATGACCGTTTTACAAAGATATATGACGAAGCAAAAAATTTTCAACCGGAGAACAAAGCGGAATTTTACTTGCGGAATTTCGGAAAATCGGGCAAAATTGCAGTCGAAGGAGAAAAAAGGCTCACCATTAGACAGGAAGAAGAAAAGGATTACGCACAAGTGTATGAAACCGTTCGCCGTGCTTTTGCCGGAGCGGAAGAAAGCGACGGTAACGAACAAAACCTTGTCTGCCGCCTGCGCAAAAGCACCGCCTTTATTCCGGAATTATCACTGGTAGCAGAAACAGAAGGAAAAATCGTCGGACATATTATGTTTACCAGACTGAAAATTGCCGGAACGGAGCAACTGGCTCTGGCGCCCCTTGCCGTTTTGCCGGAATATCAAAAACAGGGCATCGGCGGCAAACTGATTGAAAGCGGACATCAAATCGCAAAAAAAATGGGATTCAGATTTTCCGTCGTTCTTGGCCATCCTTCATATTATCCGAAATTCGGCTACCGGCCGGCAGCCGGGTTCGGTATCAAATGCCCGTTCGACGTACCCGAAGAATGCTTTATGACCGCAACCCTGCAAAAAGCAGACCGGCTTGAAGGAACGGTCGTTTACCCGCCGGAATTTAATATCGGCTGAAACATCGCCGACAGCCGAACGTCTTTTTTAATCCGCCCGCGCGAAAAGGATGCTCCGACTCGATCCTGAAGGCAACCATAAAAAAACTCTCAATCCGCCACTTGTAACCCTCTATATTACGGGTACATTTATTTTTATGGTTATCCTTTTACAACTCCGCTTCCTCATTATCATCCAAAACAACCACATCAGCATCAAACAAATCTGCATATTTATTTTTGCATGCCGTATGGATTGGAATAATGTGTTTCGGCCGGACAACCTTCACGAAATCTTGTAAATCTTTGATGCCGGCATGTCCCGATGTATGTATGCAAATTAATTTATTTCTTAAGTCATGCCAAAATCCCGGTTTATCCAGATATCCCGACCAGAGAGAATAAATCAGCCGCATATTATCGGCCCCCAATTTTTCAAAAAGTTTTTCAGCAATGGTAAAGTTGGCTTTCACGACATAATTTTCAGACTTCGCCATAATCTCATCAAAAGTAACTTTTGCCGTCTTATAGCGATATAAATCGCCATTTTCCGCCAGTTTGCGGGTAATAGAATTTCCGGCAAAATAAACCCGAATATTATTCCAGTCAAATTGCGGCAAATGGGCGCTTATCTCCCGCAAATTTTCCAAAATTGCACAGCTATACGGATCTAGCACCAAAATTTTGTTCTGCCGCACACAAGCCTTATAAACCGACACGAAACGGTCAATATTTTGCGTCGAAAAAACAATAAGCGATAACTTAGGTTCTGCAAAAAATTCCGTTAAACGTTTTTCAATATCATATTCTGTAAGCTGCTCTTGATTTTCTCGTCCTAAAGTGGAACCTTCCAACAATAAATAGTCCGGCGATGCTATGTTACTCATAAGTTTTCTGCTCCGCCATGCCCGCCGACCATGAAAACGAATATCGCCGGAATAAAGAATCCGTTTATTTTCCTCCGAAATTTCAAAAGCCATCGCAGTCGCGGCACTATGGTCAACTTCATAGGCTCTGACACTAAAATCATCGATTCTCACTTCTTCGCCGTCGGATATTTCTTTTATACTTAAATCCGCATAATTTTCTTTGCCTAACAACGGCGCAATTTTCTTCAAAAGAATTGCCGATGCTTTACTCATATAAACAGGAATATTTTTATTAATCAGACTAAGCAAACCATAATGATCCGGATGGGCATGACTGATAAATACTGCGGCAACACCGTTCTCCTCGCCGAATAAACCGGAAATATTCGGCTTATAACAGCTAATGTCCAAATCCTCGTCAATCGCATTCAAGGGTAAACCGACATCAAAAACAACCCGTTTCCGGCCATTGCTGAATTCAACACAGCTGCCGCCAATCTCATTAGTCCCGCGATGGATTATTAGTTTCATACTTTCTCAATCCAACCTGTTTCGTTAATCAGAAAAATGTTTACCCCAAGTGTATTTTTTAGTTTTTGCAGAGATAAATCACCTAAACCAGTGGCCGCAAAACTTTGCTTATAAATCAAAACGGCCGGTATAATTTTACTGTCTGAGGGAAATTCAAAATCTCTCAAAAGCTTGGAGCAATTAACTTGTTTATAATAAGTATATGCTTCCAAAATACAGCGCAACAAAGTTTCCTTACTGTCGGGCTTCTTAAATTCCAGCAGATACAAGGCTCCATCGCTTTCTGAAAAAGAGATTAAATCGATTTTACCGGGTTGTTTATCAACCTGGTTGTCGTTAACATTTTTTATCGGCACCTGAAAATCTATAATTTTTCCCAGATGTTCATAGCTCTTACCATACATGCTTTTCGCCAGCCACTCTTCCTGCCGCCGAACTGCCCTTTTCTTAATCTCGTTAATTTTGTTATCGTCAGGAATTAATTGTTCGTGCCCTTCCGTTTTATAAGAAGATTGCCGATGAATAGCTTGGATCTTTTCAAAAGCGGCCAAATTTTCCAAAACAAATTCAGCCGCAATATTTTCATATCGTTCTTTGGTGTCGCTGGTTATTCCGCGATAATTCAGAAAATTTTGAGCATAAAAGCTGTCAATATCTCCAACAGCTTCCTTCAATAAATCCAGAAAATCCGCCTTCAAATACCTTCGCGCCGCCATTCTAAAACAATCCTCTTAAAGCTAAAACCTTAATAAAAGCTTCCCCAAAATCCTTATATTAGGCTATTCTCGTACCGCAATATTTTTTATATATTTGCCATCAAATTCATATAACTTTCTGAAACCATCTAAAATACATTTGCCGTCATATTTAATCACTTCTACTGTTAACGGTTGCGGTACCCGGCATAATAAATACTTATTGTCACAAGTCAATAAAATTAGATACAGCAAGAAAATTGAAACGGCTCAGCCGACAAAAAAACACCCCGAAGGGTGTTTTCTTGTAATTGGCGGATGAGGAGAAGCGCTAAGCAAAAACAACCGCTGCTCCG
>CALXRS010000018.1 GCA_944390915.1 uncultured Alphaproteobacteria bacterium | reverse complement strand
TACAAAAACACCTTCCCCAAACAGGAAGGTGTTTTTGTTTTAAACAATTATTTGCCTCTGCTTCCGCAAACGGAACAAATCGCATCAGCGCACCAACGGCTTGTAGCGAAAGGCGTGCGGATTGCAGGCATCGGCGCCCAGACGGCGGATTTTGTCTTTTTCATATTCCTCAAAATTGCCTTCAAACCACTCGACGTGACCGTTGCCCTCGTAAGCCAGAATATGGGTTGCCAATCTGTCCAAAAACCAACGGTCGTGCGACGTAACCAACACGCAGCCGGGATAGTTCATAATTCCTTCTTCCAGCGACCGCAGAGTATCGACATCCAAATCGTTGGTCGGCTCGTCAAGCAAAATGACATTGGCGCCCTTGCGTAACATTTTGGCCAGATGCACCCGGTTGCGCTCGCCGCCGGAAAGCTGCCCCACTTTTTTCTGCTGATCGCTGCCCTTAAAATTGAACTGCCCGACATAGGCGCGGGAGGGAAACTCTTTTTTGCCGAGGTTTATCATATCCAACCCGTCGGAAATTTCCTCCCATACGTTTTTATCGGGGTTAAGTTCGTCGCGGCTTTGATCGACATAGCCCAAATCCACCGTTTCGCCGATGCGAATCGTGCCGGAATCGGGCTTTTCCTGTCCGGTAATCATGCGGAAAAGGGTTGTTTTGCCGGCGCCGTTCGGCCCGATGATGCCGACAATCGCCCCCCGCGGAATCTTAAACGACAAATCGTCAATCAACACGCGATCGCCGTAACCTTTGGTGACATGTTCGGCCTCTATCACCAAATCGCCCAGCCGTTCGGTCATCGGGATGTTGATGTTGGCGGTGGTGATTTTTTCTTTTGTCGAGGCCTGCAACAGTTCGTCATAGGCATTGATACGGGCTTTTGATTTTGCCTGACGCGCTTTCGGATTTTTCTTTATCCATTCCAGCTCGCTGGCCAAAGTCCGCTGACGGGCGGATTCTTCTTTTTCCTCCTGCGCCAGACGTTTTTGCTTCTGCTCCAGCCAGGAAGAATAGTTGCCCTCATAGGGAATGCCCTGACCGCGATCGAGTTCCAGAATCCAACCGGTTACATTGTCAAGAAAATAACGGTCGTGGGTGACCATCACCACCGTGCCGGCGTAGTTTTGCAAATGTTTTTCCAACCAGGCGACGGATTCCGCATCCAGATGGTTGGTCGGCTCGTCCAAAAGCAGCATATCGGGTTTTTGCAGCAACAGGCGACAAAGGGCAACCCGGCGCTTTTCGCCGCCCGAAAGTTTGGTGACGTCGGCATCTGCCGGCGGGCAGCGCAGGGCATCCATGGCAATTTCGATATTGCGCTCAAAATCCCAGCCGTTGCAGGCATCGATTTTTTCCTGCAGTTCCGCCTGTTCCTCTATCAGGGCGTTCATTTCCTCATCGCTCATCGGTTCGGCAAAGCGGGCGGAAACTTCTTCAAACTTTTTCAACAGATCGCGGGTTTCGCCCAAACCGTCCATAATATTTTCCATCACGTTTTTGGCGGGGTCGAGTTTCGGCTCCTGTTCCAGATATCCCACCCGAACGCCTTCGGCCGCCCAGGCTTCGCCGTTAAATTCCTTATCCACGCCGGCCATGATTTTCAGCAGCGTCGACTTGCCGGCGCCGTTCACGCCGAGGACGCCTATCTTGGCGCCGGGCAGAAAAGAAAGCGTAATTCCCTTAAACAGCTCTTTGCCGCCGGGAAAAACCTTGGTCAGATTTTGCATGACAAAAACATATTGGTAAGAGGCCATTTATAAAAAACTCCTTGGTTGTTGAGGTTGGGGTTATCCGTGGTCAGCGGGAAATGCGGCCGATGCCGCCGGCGGAAGGCAAGGCTCCGGCCGAGGTATCCTGCACGGTGATTTTGCCGACTTTTACCTTTTTGCCGCGATCGTATATTTTTTGCGCGTTTTGGCGGTCGTTGCGGTCTTCGTAAAGCAAAGTTGCATCATACGGGCGCCGCGGTGTAAAAAGTTTGCCGTCGGGCATTTTGATGGAGCCGTCGGCATAAAGGGTCGTTTGATAAATCAGCTGATTGTCAAACCGTCGGTTGATTTCGTTGCAGTTGAAAAAACCGTCGGCCTGTTTGGCAAAATAGCCGTCGGCCTTGGCATTGTTGTAAGCGTACATGCCTTTGGCCTGCACCTGGTCGGTCGGCGCCTTGGTTATCAAAATCGCCCGTGCCAACATCTCAAAGGTTTGGAATTTTGAGGCGCCGCAGGCCAGCCCCTGGCCGGCAATGTAGCCCAAAGTTTCCACTTCTTCAATGTAGCCCGTTGTCTGCGCGCGAGCCGTCGGCGAAAAAAGAAAAACCGCCGCCAATACCGTTAATATCTTATTCATCAAAGCCGCTCCCTGACAAATTTGTTTTGTTTACGCCGATTATACGAAATTTATTTTGCTTTGCAAAAATAATCTTTTATCTTTTACCAAAAATATGGTTGACAAAAGGTTAGTTTTAGCATATTTTGCAGCAAAACATTTGAGATGGGGAATAGTTATGAAACTCTATAGTTCTTTAAAGACCAAGAAAAACCGCGACAAGGACTGCAAAATCGTCCGCCGCAAGGGTCGCATTTTCGTGATTAATAAGAAGAACCCGAAGTTTAAGGCTTGCCAGGGTTAAGAATCTTTGTTGTCTTGCAAATTCAGCTCCGCCGAAGCGGAGCTTTTTTGTATATTGTCGTCTTTTTTTATGGCGGGGATATCGTCGGTCGGCGGAACAGGTCGGTATATTGTGAACGGAAAAACCGACCGCTCAGAAAATTTCCAGCAACGCCTTGGCGTCTTCGCTCATTTTGTCGGGCGTCCAGGCCGGCTCCCAAACAACCTTGACGGTTACCCGGCCGACCCCGACCAAAGCCGCAACGGCGTCTGCCGCCTGCTGCGGCAAAATGCCCGCAACCGGACAGGTCGGCGCGGTTAACGTCATGTCTATTTCCACATCGCCGGCGGCCGACTGCCGGATATCGTACACAAACCCCATGTCGTAAATGTTAATCGGTATTTCCGGATCGCATACCGTTTTTAAGGCGTTGATAATATCCTCGCGGGAAGCGGCAACCGCGCCTGCCGGCAACGGCTCGCCCGCCGTGGCCGTATATTCTTCCGCCGGCGCCTGCGCCGCCAGAGCCTGCAGGAGTTCCGCCTCCTGATCGTCGCTTAACATATTTGTTTTGTCTTCTTTCATTTTTCCACCCGTCGTGATTTTTGTTTAGAAAAAGCTTTTGGCTTTGCCGAGCGCGGCGACAAAACGGTCGATATCTTCCCGCGCGGTATAGAGGCCAAACGATGCTCTGGCAAGCGAAGTGTAGCCCATGCGGTTGACAATCGGCTCGGCGCAATGGTGACCGGTGCGAATGGCCACGCCTTCCTTATCCAGCACAAAAGCTACGTCCTGCGCGTGAATGCTGCCGAGCGCAAAAGAAATAACTCCGCCTTTGTCCGGCGCGGTACCGATGATTTTGAGATCCGGAATTTCCGCCAGGCGGGCGTTGGCATAAGCCAACAGTTCCTTTTCGTGGGCGGCAATGTTTTTCATCCCCAGACTTTGCACATATTTTACGGCCGCGCCCAAACCGACGGCTTCGGCAATAGCCGGCGTGCCGGCTTCAAAACGCGCCGGCGGTTCGGCAAAATCGGTATGTTCCAAAGTTACCTTGCGCACCATATCGCCACCGGTCTGATACGGGGGCATGGCGGCAAGCAGTCTATGTTTGCCGTAAAGAACGCCGATGCCCGTGGGGCCGTAGAGCTTGTGCCCGGAAAAAGCCAGAAAATCGCAATCCAATTCCCTAACATCCGTTGCCTGATGCACAATCGACTGACAGGCGTCTACCAGACACAGGGCGCCGACGGCATGCGCCGCCGCTATAATTTCCCGAATCGGGAAAACCGTTCCCAAAACATTGGACATGCCGGTGACGCCGACAAGCTTTGTGCGCTCCGACAAAGCATTGTAAAAGTTTTCCGGATTATAACTGCCATCGTCGTTAACGGCAAAAAATTTCAGCGTGCAGCCGGTGCGGTCGCGAACCGTCTGCCACGGGACAAGGTTGGCGTGGTGCTCCGCTTCGGAAAGCAAAATTTCGTCCCCGGGGCGCAGATTGTTCATCCCCCAGCTGGCCGCCACCAGATTGATGCTCTCGGTTGCCGAACGGGTAAACACCACTTCCTGCCCGGCCGCGCCGATAAAACCGGCCACGATGTCGCGCGCCTGCTCATAGGCAAAGGTGGCCTGTTCGGAAAGGTAATATGCCCCCCGGTGCACATTGGCATAATGCGTGCGATAAAAAGACGTCATTTCTTCCAGCACGGCTTCCGGCTTCTGCGCCGAAGCCGCGGTATCCAAAAAGGTATTCGGCCGGCCGTTGACGGTCAGCGCCAGTTCGGGAAAATCTTTTCTTATCTCGTATACGTCATACATGTTTTTTCACCCAATCGCGGACGGTTCGGTACAAATCGTCGGCATTTTCCCTTTTTTCATACAAATGCCCGCATGCTTTTAAGATAGTTAATGTTTTGTCGCAATGCAAATTGTCATACAGTTTCGTGTTGTTATAAACCGTGGACGACGGATCGCCGTCGCCGGTAACCAGCAGCGTCGGGCAACGCACCGCGGGAGCGTCGCGCACCAGATCGTAGCGCAACATGTCGCGCACCACGTTGAAGGACAACCAGCCGTTTTGCTCGGGGTGCCTTTTGTTTTCGCGATAAAGGCGCCCTTCCGCCTGCCAGCGGCGATAGCTGTCATGTTCGTTCAGGAGCCGGGAACGGATAAAATATTTGCCGCCGACCATCGCCGCCACCGGCACCAGAAGGCTGACCTGCCCGGGGTGGTCTTCGGCATATTTCAACACACTGCCGCCGCCCAGAGAATGCCCGCTTAAAGCAAAGGGCTCGGCATAAAAACTTTCGCCTTCGGCCCAGCGGATAACCGTTTCCAGATCTTCGGCAAAAGAACTCAGCGTGGCCAGTTCCAGATTGCCGTCGCTGGCGCCGAAAGAATGTCTGGAATCGAAAGAAACAACCGTAAAACCGTTGTCGGCAAAAGCCTGCACCGGACGGCGCACCATCACCTGTCCTTTGTGTCCGCTCAACCCGTGCTGAACAAAGGCCAGCCGGCCGGGAACGGCCGTTTCCCAGCCGTCGACGGCAATTTCCAGCTTTTCGCCGCGGTTGTTGCGGATGATTATTTTCATTTTGTTTCCCGAATATTTGCCGACAGCCATTCCCTGACCGCGGCGTTGTCCGCCCGCGCCAAAACCTCCGCCAGATAGCCGTCTATCAGCAGCTGCCGCGCCTCTTCTTCGCCAATGCCGCGCGAACAAAGATAAAACAGCTGCTCTTTGTCCAGATCGCCGGAGGCCGCGCCGTGCGAACATTTGACGTCGTCGGCAAAAATTTCCAGTTCGGGTTTGGCGTCTACTTCCGCCGTGTCGATCAGCAACAGCGCTTTGTGCAGCTGGCGGCCTTCGGTTTTTCGGGCGCCCGGGGCAATATGGATTTTGCCCTGAAACACGCCTTTGGCCTCGCCGCCGACCACTCCTTTTATCAATTGGGAAGAATAGGTTTCGGCCGCCAGATGCTCAATGTCGGTGGTGGTGTCGAGCGTGGCCCAGCCGTTCATCAGATAAACGGCGTTGACCTCCGCTTTGGCTTCTTCTTCCGTCAGCTGCACGCGGGTTTCGTTGCGGCCGAGGTCGGCTCCTTTTTGCAGACAAAAGCCGCCGTAGACGCTGCCTTTTTTCTGCCGCACCAGATTCAGGGCAATATGCACCGCCTTGTAGCTTTCGTTTTGGAATTTGTAATGATTGAATTCCGCTTTGGCACCGAGATATATCTCGTTGACGATATTGTTGAAATAACGCGCTTTTGGGTTGCCCTCATAGGCAAAATATTCAACCAGTTCCGCCTTTGCCCCTTCTTCGACAACAATCAGGTTCCGAATGTTGGCCATAAGGTTGACGCCGGTATCCACGGCATGGTTGATGATTGCCAGCGGCCGGTCGAGGCAGACATTGCGGCCGATGCGCACAAACAGGCCTTCTTCCAGACAGGCGGTATTCAGCGCGGCAAAAGGATATTTTGCCAATTCCGCATATTTATTGAGCAGATGCCGCTCTTCGCCGGTTATGACGGCTTCCATCAGAGTCATCACTTCCGCTCCCGGCGGCAGCACCGGATAAACCGGCACGAATTTGCCGTTGTCAAAATGCAGCTCATAGGCGGCAAAAGGCAGGCTTTCGCGCCGGTGATGATGCCCCTGACAGCGGCATCCGTTTTCGTGCTCACGGCTGCCGCAGCCGCAGGAGCATTCGCTCCTGTCATCGGCGCAGTCTTGCCCGCGGCAACAGGCGCATTCCCCGTTTTCTTCCCCGCCGGCAAGCTCGGCCAGAAATTTTGAAGGCGCCACGACAAAATCGTCCGCTTTCAGGGCATGCAGACGGGTATATCGCCAGGCTTCGGTTTTGGCCGTCGGCAGGCGGAAAGCTTCCCGCCCCTTTTCCCGCAGTCCCGAAAGGCGGGGAATATCATCGCCGATCAAAGCCGTATTTTGTATCAATCCCGCCATTTTATTTTTCTTTCACAAATTCGGCATAGCCCGTTTCTTCCAGCTCCAAAGCCAGATTTTTGCCGCCGCTGCGGACAATATGCCCTTCGGCAAAAACATGAACCACGTCGGGCACAATATAATTGAGCAGCCGCTGATAGTGGGTGATAACCAGCAGCGAACGCCTGTCGTCGCGCAGCCGGTTGACGCCTTCGGCCACCACTTTCAAAGCGTCGATGTCAAGCCCCGAATCCGCCTCGTCCAAAATAGCCAACTGCGGTTTTAAGATCGTCATCTGCAAAGTTTCCAGCCGCTTTTTTTCGCCGCCGGAAAAGCCGACGTTGACCGCGCGCTTGAGCATCTCGGCATCAATGCCCAGTTTGCGTCCCTCCTCGCGCAGCATTTTGATAAATTCCATGGTGTCGAGCTCCGGCTCGCCGCGATATTTGCGCCCGGCGTTGACCGCATGCTTCAAAAAACCGGTTACCGGCACACCGGGAATTTCGACCGGATATTGCATAATCAGAAACAAACCTTCGCGGGCGCGGTCTTCGGGCGGCATGGAAAGCAGGTCGCGACCGCGGAATTTGATTGTGCCGCCGGTAACTTCATATCCCGGCTTGCCGCTCAGGACATACGAAAGCGTCGATTTGCCGGCGCCGTTCGGCCCCATGACGGCGTGCACCTCGCCTTCGTTAATCGTGAGGTTTAAGCCCTTGATGATTTCTTTGCCGGCCACGCGGGCGTGCAGATCTTCTATTTCCAATAGTGCTGTGCTCATTTTCCGTTTGTTACACCGAACTTGTTTCGGCCTCCTCTTTATTACCTGCCTATGCCAAATCCTTTTTGGCATTTTTTTGTTTTTATCAAACCTTTGCCTTTTCGTCCCATTCGTTCAGGCGGCGCTCTATCAGTTTGATTTTGTTTTCTTTATAGGCTTCCACCCTGTCGGCAATCCGGTAATTTTCCTTCAGCTGCGCCAGCATAATCTCCACATCGGCGGTTTCTTCAATAATGGCGTCCAGATTGTCTTTATGACGGCAGACGTTTTTTAATATTTCCTTGGTCAGTTCGGACATTTCTTCTACGACCATCATCATTTGCGCCTGTTCGCCCCAGGTGGCAAGCGCACGTTTTAAGACCGGATTTATCATCAGCCGACACTCCCTTCCAGATTGATGTTTATCAGTTTGGCCGCCTCAATGGCAAATTCCATCGGCAGCTGTTGCATGACTTCGCGGCAAAAACCGTTGACTATCAGGCTGACGGCGTCTTCTTCGGAAATGCCGCGGCTCTTGCAGTAAAACAGTTGCTCGTCGCTGATTTTGGAGGTGGTGGCCTCATGCTCTAGCGTGGCCGAACGGTTGCGGTTTTCGATATAAGGCACGGTGTGCGAACCGCAGGTCGAACCGATAAGCAGGCTGTCGCACTGCGAATAGTTGCGGGCATTGTCCGCCGTCGGCGCCACCTTGACCAAACCGCGGTAGGTCTGGTTGGAAAAGCCGGCGGAAATGCCTTTGGAGATAATTTTGGACACGGTGTTTTTGCCGATATGTATCATTTTGGTGCCGGTATCGGCCTGCTGGCGGTTGTTGGTCAGCGCCACCGAATAAAACTCGCCCGACGAATTGTCGCCCTGCAGCACGCAGGACGGATATTTCCAGGTAACGGCGGAACCCGTTTCCACCTGTGTCCACGACACTTTGGAATTAACCCCGCGGCAGGCCGCCCGTTTGGTCACAAAATTGTATACCCCGCCTTTGCCGTTTTTGTCTCCGGGGTACCAGTTCTGCACGGTCGAATATTTTACCTCCGCATTGTCGAGCACCACGATTTCGACAATGGCGGCGTGCAGCTGGTTTTCGTCGCGACGGGGGGCGGTGCAGCCCTCCAGATAAGAAACATAGCTGCCTTCGTCGGCCACAATCAGCGTGCGCTCAAACTGTCCGGTGTTGCGGGCGTTGATGCGAAAATAGGTGGACAACTCCATCGGACAGCGCACCCCTTTGGGAATATATACGAAAGACCCGTCGGTAAACACCGCCGAATTAAGACAGGCAAAAAAATTGTCGGTATAGGGCACCACCGATCCGAGATATTTTTTTACAAGCTCGGGATGCTCTTTCACCGCCTCGGAAATCGAACAGAATATAACCCCCTTTTCCGCCAGCTTTGCCCGATAGGTGGTGGCTACCGACACACTGTCAAAAACCGCATCCACCGCCACCACGCCGGCCAGAGCTTCCTGCTCTTTCAGAGGAATGCCGAGCTTGTCATAGGTTTTCAGCAGCTCTTTGTCCACCTCGTCCAGACTTTTCGGGCCGTTTTTTCTTTTCGGCGCGGAATAGTAGCACAAATCCTGATAATCTATTTTGTCGTATGAAAGTTTGGCCCATGACGGCTCGGTCATGGTCTGCCAGTATTCGAAAGCCTTGAGCCTTTTTTCCAAGAGCCAGTCCGGCTCGCCTTTTTTGGCGGAAATCAGACGGATAATATCGGCGTTCAAGCCTTTGGGCGCCGTGTCCGCGTCAATTTCGGTTACAAAACCGTATTTATATTTGTCGCCGCTTTCGTCAATGATTTCCGGTCGATCGCCTGCTGTCATCCGTTCCTCTTTTGTGCCAGGGTATTTTTGCTTTTTTCATTCTTTTTTACTGCCCGTCAATGTACTTTTTTTCCGTCGAAAATGCAAGTTCTATTTAAGAATAAAGGAAAAATTAAACTTCTCGCGATTACAATATATTGTCGTAAAATATTTAATGAGGTCAAACCGGCGTTGAAAAAACTGCTGACGGGAATATTGCTTTTGTGGCTGGCGGGGTGCACGTCGCTGTTCGGCACGCCGGAAACGGTCGTGGTTGACCGCGGCGACACGCTCTACAGCATCTCGCGGCGCTACGGGCTGCCGTTGCGCGACGTTATCGACGCCAACAACCTCAAACCGCCCTACACGCTCAAGGTGGGACAGGTGCTGCGGCTGCCGGTCAGCACCTATCACATCGTTGCCCGCGGCGACACGCTTTACAGCATCTCCCGCCAATACGGCGTTGACGTCAACAGCCTGAAGCGGGTCAACGGACTTTCCTATCCCTATACGCTTGCCATCGGCCAAAAAATCATGCTGCAGGGGAGCGCGGCCGCGCAACCGGCGCAAAAAGCAACCGCCCGCCGCACTGCCGGCAAAAAATATACGCCCTCAGCCCGCGCAAAAACAACCGCGCGGAAAACCTCCTATCGCCGGCGCGTTGTTTCCACCAACCGCAAAAGCAAGTTTTCGTGGCCGGTTCGGGGCACCGTCGTTTCCAAATTCGGCACCATCGGCAAGGGGCGCGCCAATGACGGCATCAACATCAAAGCCGCCCGCGGCACCGCCGTCCGCGCCGCCGACGCCGGCACCGTCGCCTATGCCGGCAACGAGCTCAAAGGCTTCGGCAACCTCATTCTCATCCGCCACGGCGACGGCTACATCACCGCCTATGCCCACAACGACCGGCTGCTGGTGAAAAAAGGGCAAAAAGTGGCGCGCGGCGAAAAAATTGCCGTTGTCGGCTCAACCGGCGGCGTCAACAGTCCGCAGCTGCATTTTGAAATCCGCGCCGGCACCAAAGCGGTCAACCCGCTCAACTACCTGCCGTAAAATTAAGCAAAAATCTGTTGACGACTTGACTTTTTATGGTTGTTATCCATAGATAATGGTGTATATTCTTGTCCAGTCAATTTATCGCAAGGAGAAAAAAATGTTTATAAATGACGCTTTGGCGCAGACTGCCGGCCTGGCATCGACCGCCTCCGCCGCGGCGGCTTCTTCGCCGCAAACGTCCATGGCCAGCACGCTTGTTCAGCTGGCGCTTATTTTTCTGATCTTCTATTTTATCCTCATCCGTCCGCAACAGAAAAAAATCGCCCAGCATCAGACCATGCTCGATGCCATTAAAAAAGGCGATAAAATCGTAACCGGCGGCGGCATTTACGGCACCGTTACCAAAGCCGACGAGGAAAAACTTGAGGTGGAAATAGCCAAAGGCATCATTATCACCGTCAGCCGCGCCACCGTCCGCAACGTCATCGACGGCGAAGAACCCGCCGCCAAACCCGCGGACAAGGCCGTTAAAAAGAAATAAGAGGAACATGCTCAATGTATAAACTATCACCAACCAGAATTTACATCATTCTTGCTATCTGTTTAGCCGGAATATTTTTTGCCGTGCCGAACTTCCTCGGCGACAGCGTCAAACTGCCCTCCTGGTGGCACCCCGTCAATCTGGGGCTCGACCTGCAGGGCGGCTCCAACCTGCTTCTGGAAGTTAAAATCGACGACGTTATCAAAGAACGGATGGGGCAGATCGAAGACGAAGCCCGCCAGGCCATGCGCGAAGGCAGAATCCGCTATCAGAACCTGAAAACCGGCGCCGACAGCGTTAAGGTTAAAATCGACAACCTCAACTCCCGCAGCAAGGCAATTTCCGCCTTTCGCAAAATGAATCCGGATGTTGAGGTTACCGAAAACGCCGACGGCGTTATCGAAATCCGCTATAAGGAACTGGCCTTAAACGAACTCAAACTCAAAATTATCGACCAGTCGATTGAAATCGTCCGCCGCCGCGTGGACGAAACCGGCACCACCGAACCTTCCATCCAAAGTCAGGGAAGCGACCGCATAGCCGTGCAGCTGCCGGGCGAACAAAACCCCGAACGTATCAAGGCTCTGCTCGGCAAGACGGCCAAACTGTCGTTCCATCTGGTCGACAGCCGCACGACCGCCGCCGACGCCCGCCGCGGCAAACTGAGCAATTCCTCCCGTCTGATTAACAGCGCCGAGGGAGAAACGCTGGTGATTGAGCGCAAACCGGTGGTTACCGGCGAACATCTGGTGGATGCCCGCGCCGCTTTTGACGGCGGCATGCCGATTGTCAGCTTCAAATTTGACAACTACGGTGGCAAAAAGTTCGGCGAAGCCACCCAAAACCATGTCGGCGAACGGCTGGCCATCGTGCTTGACAACGAAGTTATCTCCGCTCCGAACATCCAGACCGCCATTTTGGGCGGCTCCGGTCAGATAAGCGGCAACTTTACCGTCGAATCGGCTCAGGAACTCGCTTTACTGCTGCGTTCCGGCGCTTTGCCCGCACCGTTGGAAGTGTTGGAGGAAAGAACCGTCGGCGCCGGGCTTGGCTCGGATTCGATCAGGGAAGGCATCACCGCCTCGGTTATCGGTCTTATCGCCGTGGTGGCCTTCATGCTGGCGGCTTACGGCCTGTTCGGCGTTTTTACAACCGTTACCGTCTTTCTCAACCTCTTCCTGCTGCTCGGCGTTTTGAGCATTATGGGAGCCACGCTTACCCTGCCGGGCATTGCCGGTATTATCCTGACCATCGGCATGGCGGTGGACGCCAACGTGCTTATTTTTGAACGCATGCGCGAAGAGGTCAAAAACGGCCGCTCGACCCGCGACGCCGCGGAAGCCGGCTTCAACGAAGCCTGGTCGACCATTGTCGACTCCAACCTGACGACGCTGGTGGCCGCTTTCGTGCTGCTGTATTTCGGCACCGGTCCGGTACGCGGCTTTGCGGTGACTCTGGCCATCGGTATTGCCACGTCGATGTTTACGTCGGTTACCGTCACCCGCCTGATTATTACCGGCTGGCTGAACAAATACAAACCGACCAAATTGCCGATTTAACTGAGAAAAAATTTAAGGATAATAAAAAATGACAATTTTAAGCTGGGTAACCAAAGATACAAACATCGACTTTATGAAGTTTCGCAAAGCGGGCTACGCGCTGTCGATAGCCATGGTGGTTTTATCCGTGGTCTGTATCGTTTTTAAGGGTTTTAACTACGGCATAGACTTTTCGGGCGGCATTCTGATAGAGCTGAAGAGCCCCGAAAAGATTGATATGGAAGAAGTGCGCAAACAGCTGGAAAATGTGGATCTGGACGACGTCAACCTGCAATCCGTCGGCGAAGCGGGCGATGAAATGATGATTCGCGCCCAAACCAAGGCAACCGACGAAAAAGCGCAGCAGGAAGCCATCAACGCCATCAAGGAAGTGCTCGGCAGCGGGTATGAATATCGTCGGGTGGAAGCCGTCGGCCCGCAGGTGGGCGACGAGCTGAAAAAAGCCGGCACCATTGCCTCGATTATCGCCGTTCTGGCCATTTCGCTCTATATCTGGTTCCGTTTTGAATGGCAGTTTGCTCTGGGCGCCATGATCGGGCTTATCCACGATCTGGTGACCACGCTCGGCCTGTTGTCGCTGTTTGGTTTTGATTTCAGTTTAACGACGGTTGCCGCCATTTTAACGCTTGCCGGCTATTCCGTTAACGATACGGTGGTCAACTACGACCGTATCCGCGAAAACCTGCGCAAATATAAGAAAATGCCGCAGTACGAACTGCTCAACAAGAGCGTGAACGACATTTTCTCGCGCACGATTTTGACCGGTCTGACGACGTTTTTTGCCTCGGTCGCCCTGTTTATCTTCGGCGGTGACACGCTGCGCAGTTTTTCGTTTACGATTATGTGGGGCGTGGTTGTGGGAACATATTCTTCCATTTATGTTTCGAGCACCATGCTCAACCTTTTCAATCTGCGCGCCAATCAGGACAAAGACAAAGCCGTCAATCCGTTCGGCAACGTCGAATAGATCCGCGCGGTGTGTTTTACAAAAAAACTGCTTCGGGTAACCGGAGCAGTTTTTTCATATTTGCGGGGCGTTCGGGCTAGGGCGCAAAAGATGTTGCCAGAAGGTAAAATTTATGGTATAAAAAAACTGATTTGTTAATTTTGGGTATTGGGATTATGATCATAGACAGTAGTAATACCAAACAAAGAAATATTTTGACAAATAAATGCTTTTATCAGACCACGGCTCAGATTATGCATGATTTTGAGGCCAAAGGTTATGCCAATTCCGCCGACGAAACCTTAAAAGTGATCAATGCCTATCATTCGCTGATTAAAAAAAAGGTGAAAAATAATTTCAACGCGGACTACAACGCCGCGTTTGAAAAAATTGATAATGCTATTAAGATGCTGGCCAACAAGGTTTTTTACGAATATGATCGACGCAGCTATGACGAGGCCTATCGTTCGTTTGCGGAATTTGATTACGTGAATGCCATCATCGGCCGGCAACGCATCAGAAAATCAAGTTAAAAATAACAATATGTTAACGCTATGCCGAAGCAGAAATGTTTGCGGTAAGAAAAATGCCCTCCTCCGTCCGCGGAGCAGGGCATGACAAAGCGAATCGCAATATATCTTTATTCGCAGGCGTACATGCCGGCGCAGGAATGTCTGCTCGGCGTTTTGCCTTTTTTGTAGCAATATTCTTTGCTGTGTTTATATTTGGGCTCGCAACAGGCCTTGAAATATCTCGAATTATACGGGCAGGGGCGAACGGCTATCTTGCCCCGCGAACACGAATCTACGGTTTTGGTGTATCCGGCCGCCGCGCAACGGGACTGGCCGCTCTCCGAAGCGGAAGAGGAGACAACGCTTTCAATCGTGTTGTACGGAACATCGGTAATGAAGCGCACGCCCGCCGTGGCGGAATAGCCGCCGATAACGGAAAATGTTGCAGCCAGCAAAAATGTCCAAAGTTTGCGCATTGTGTTTTCTCCTTTTAATTCTACTTTAAAGGATATAACAAAACGAAAAAAAATTCAACAATCTTCTGTGACAATAAAAAAACTCTTGACTGTTGGACAAAAAAATCGGACACTGAAAGTATATAAAAAATATTACTATGGAAACATTAGATAATCAAATCGCGCTGGTAAGATATTACAGTTTGCGCGAATTCAAAGACCGGATAAGCCAGGGTAAGTTGAAAATCAAAGCTCAGTTTGAACTGATTATGCTTCGCGACACGGCAAAATTTGAATGCTACGTCAATATGTATCAACTGGATCCCGAAGCCGAGCGAAAACTGGTGGAAAGCGGACGTAGAGATTTGTTTGAAATATATTTTCCTCTTTATCGCTGCTGTTCTTATGTCGAAGCTTTGCTGGTGCGTTATCCGAAGACCTTGTCGATTTATGCCAAGTATCACGAATTGAGCAAAAATTCGCAAAAGGTTTTAGTTAGAAACAAAAAGGCGAAAAACACGTTAAAATATGCCAAGAAACGTGATTTATGCGAAGAAGCACGGTCTTTTTTCCGCGGTCATGCCGAAAAAGCGCTGGTGCTTGCCTTTGACCGTATGTGCGGAACCTGACGTACGGGTAGATTGAAGAAAAAAGAGCATCTCTGACAAAGATGCTCTTTTGTGTTTTAAAAAACTCCGTGCCTTACGCGAAAGCTTCGGCGGAGGTTATTTGCGGATGCAGGCCAGTGCCGTTTCCGTAAAGCCTTTGATGGTTTCCGCGCTTTGTTTTAAGCTTTCGTGCTCTTCCGGGCTGAAGTCGGGGTAGAGGCGGTTGTGAATGCCGCGTTTGCCGATAATGCAGGGCATGGACATGCAGATTTCCTTAACGCCTTCAACTTCGTGATGAAAGGCGGAAACATTCAGAACGGCGTATTCGTTGCCGTCGATGGCCTGACAGATACGGCAGAGCGCTCCGGCGATGCCGAAAGTGGTGGAGCCTTTGCCGTCGATGATTTTGTAGGCGGCGTTGCGCACGTTGTCGTCAATTTCGTTTTTCACCTGCTGCGGCAGCGGGCGGTTTAAGTCGTGCGCCAGTTGTTCAAGGCGAACGGTGCCGGCGACGGCGTTTGACCAGATAAGCACTTCGCTGTCGCCGTGCTCGCCGAGCACGTTGGCGTGCAGCGATTTTGGCGAAACACCGAGATGGTAGCCGAGAAGCGTGCGAAAACGCGCCGTGTCGAGCACCGTGCCGCTGCCGAACACGCGGTCTTCGGAAAAGCCCGAAAGCCGCAGAGCAACGGTTGTCATCACGTCCATCGGGTTGGAGGCGATAATCAAAATGGCGTTCGGGGCATGTTCTTTTACGGAGGGAATGATATTTTCAAAAATTTTGACATTGGTAGCCAAAAGGTCGTTGCGCGTTTCGCCGGGTTTTTGGTTGGCGCCGGCGGTGATGATGATGACGTCGGCGTTGTTTAAGTCCGGATAGTCGCCGGCTTTGATTTTGTTGGCATAGGCAAAAGGCGCGGCATGCGCGATGTCTTCGGCTTCCGCTTCGGCGCGTTTGCGGTTTTGGTCAATGAGAACGACGCTGCGTGCGATGCCGCGCAGCATCAGGGCAAAAGCGGCCGTGCTGCCGACCCCGCCGGCGCCGATGATTCCGATGTTAAGCATAATATTTGTCTCCTTGAGTTTTCTTCTTTGATTGTATGTATGTGCGCGCAGGCTGAAAAGCAAGCGCCGCGGCTTAAAAAATATTTGTTGGGCAGTTTTATTCTTCTATCAGCGTTTCTTCGTCGCCGGAGGTTATTTCGGGGTGTTCTTCTCTGAATTCTCCGTCCGTTTCTTCATCATCGGTAGCGGGAGAATTTTCATCCGGTTCGGGCATCGGTGCGTCGGGAATCAGCGTTTCCGTCGTTGCGGTGTTGGCAAACAGTCCGGTTGCTCCGCCGCTCTCCTGGTTATGCAGACGGATGGTAACCAGAACGGTAACGATTATCAGAATTGTAAAAAACAGTTTTTGCATCTATCCGTAAGCCTTTGGTCTGAAAGTGATAAACAAATAGTTATGCTTCGACCGAAAAATGTCAAGACGCCAACAACTTTATACACTTTAAATTTTTTTCGCAAGGCAAGAAAAATCAAGAATTGCCGGCCGTCTGCCGCAAAAGAAAAGGGAATTTTTTGAAAAAATGCTTGTCAATTAATATAAAATTGTGCTAACAAGGCAACACGGGCGGTCGAACAATGCCCAAAACTTTGTTGTTTTAATGTATTTTTTAGAGGTTTATCAAATGACTGATACAGCTAATCGCGTTAAGAAAATTGTTGCGGAACATCTTGGCGTTGAAGAATCAAAAGTAACCGACAATGCCAGCTTTATCGACGATCTGGGCGCCGACAGCCTGGATACCGTTGAACTGGTTATGGCTTTTGAAGAAGAATTCGGTTGCGAAATTCCCGATGAGGCCGCCGAAAAAATCCTGACGGTTAAAGATGCCATTGATTATCTGAACAAAAACGCTTAATTCCGTTGTTGTGACGATGCTTAAACTCGCTTGACACAAAGCGAGTTTTTTCTTATAAAATGGTCTGAATGAAGTTTAATTTTTGGTAAGGAAATTCGATGAGAAGAGTTGTTGTAACCGGTATGGGAACGGTGTCGCCTTTCGGCCGCGGCGTTGATTATATGTGGGAAAACATTGTGGCCGGAAAATCCGCAATCCGGCGGATTGACGGCGATATGGAGCTTTATGACGTGCCGGTGAAAATTGCCGGTATGGTGCCGATGGGCAAAGAGCCGCACCAGTTTGACCCGGATACGGTTATGCCGCCGAAAGAACAGCGCCGCGTTGACAAGTTTATCCTTTTCGGCATGGCGGCCGGTATCGATGCCATGGAAGACAGCGGCTATAAGCCGGAAACGGAAGAAGAACAGTTTCGCGCCGGCGTGATGATGGGGTCGGGCATCGGCGGTTTGCAGACAATTTACGAAAACTCCGTGATTATCAACGAAAACAAAAGCACTCACCGGGTTTCTCCGTTTTTTATTCCATCCTGCCTGATAAACATGATTTCCGGCAATCTTTCCATCCGGCTGGGGCTGAAGGGACCGAACCATGCCTGCGTGACCGCCTGTTCGACGGGCACCCACGCCATCGGCGACGCGGCGGCGATGATTGCCCGCGGCGATGCCGACGTTATGTTGGCGGGCGGTGCGGAATCGGCGGTTAATATCCTCGGGCTTGCCGGTTTTGCGCGGATGAAAGCAGTTACTTCCGATTTTAACGATTGCCCCGAAAAGGCTTCGCGTCCGTGGGACAAGGGACGCAGCGGCTTTGTGATGGGCGAGGGCGCCGGCGCCGTGGTGCTGGAAGAATATGAGCATGCGGTCAAAAGAGGCGCTAAAATTTATGCCGAACTGGTCGGTTACGGTATGAGCGGCGACGCCTACCACATTACCGCGCCTTCGGGCGACGGCGCCTATCGCGCCATGAAAATGGCTGTCGGTCACGCCGCCGAACATGGAATCGAACTGGCCGACATCGGCTATATCAACGCTCACGGCACGTCGACCCCGGCCGGTGATGTCGGCGAAGCGTTGGCGGTCAAACGCCTGTTCGGCGACAATATGGCCAATGTTTCCATGTCGTCTACCAAGTCGGCCATCGGCCACCTGCTCGGCGCCGCCGGTGCGGTGGAAGCCGTGCTGACCATCAAAGCGCTGTGCGAACAGGTTTGTCCGCCGACCTTAAACCTTGACGATCCGGCCGACGAGGTCGCCGGCTTTGATCTGGTGCCGCTTAAAGCCAGGAAAAAACAGTTTAAGGCGGCCATGTCCAATTCGTTTGGTTTCGGCGGCACAAACTCGTCCGTCGTGTTCAAGAAAATCGACGGGTAAAATATGCGCCGGTTGAAAGGGGTGTTGTTTGCCGTTGCCCTGTGTATTGTCGCCGCGGCAGGATGGGGGTGGCAGTTATTCAACAGCCCGAACGGTTTGACCGAAGAAAAAAATATCGTTATTGCCCGCGGCGCGGTGTCGCAACGGGTGGCAAGACAGTTGGCGGAAGCGGGGGTGATTACACACCCGCTTTTGTTTCATCTGGCGGCAAGACTGACCGATACGGACAAGAACCTGAAAGCGGGGGAATATGTTTTTTTGCCGGGAATTTCCGTGCGTGAGGCGCTGCGGATTATCAGCCGCGGCAAAGTGCATTATCGCCGCCTGACCCTGCCCGAAGGATTGACGACCGCACAAATGCTCAAATTGATAGAAAACGAACCGCATCTGTCGGGAAAAATTACCGTTGCCGTCGGCGAAGGCGAACTGCTGCCGGAAACATACAGCTATATGAAGGGCGACAGTCGCGACAGCATTGTCCGCCGGGCGCAAAAGGCCATGGACGGCGTGGTGGACGAAGCCTGGGCGCAAAACCGTCTGTCCGTTTTGAAAAACAGGCGTCAGCTGTTGACGCTTGCCTCCATTATCGAAAAAGAAACAGGACTGGCCGCGGAGCGCGCCGATGTGGCGGCGGTATTTGCCAACCGTCTGCGCAGGGGAATGAAATTGCAAACCGATCCGACGGTAATTTATGCCATAACCAAAGGGCAAAAAGATCTCGGGCGTCCGCTTTATCGCAAAGATTTGCAGGTCAAAAGCCCGTACAATACCTATCTTTATTACGGGCTGCCGCCGGGTCCCATCTGCAATCCCGGACGCGAGGCCGTGTTTGCGGCGGCCAACCCGAGCGACGCCGATTATCTTTATTTCGTCGCTTCCGGCAAGGGCGGACATCGTTTTGCCCGCACGCTCGCCGAACACAACGACAACGTGGCGGCCTACCGCCGCGCGCGAAAAAAGAAATAGCTTGCAAACAAGCAAAAAAAGCATACACTTAAAAGCAACAGTTTGTATTATTTAACCATATAATTTTTTTGCTTATGAGTTTTGTAAGGTTTATTGCCCGTCTGGCGCCTTTTTTTGCCGGATTGGGGTTGGTTTCTTCTTTTGCGCCGATCCGTGCCGAACAAGAAACCGGATACGACAGCGGCAAAAATTTCGGCCGCCGGAAAAAAATGTCTTTGCGCAGTCAAAGCAGACAGGAAAAACATTTGTACGCGCGTCGCCTGACCCGCAGTATGGAGAATTATGCCAAAACGCATGAATGATTCCGCTGCCGGTCGGCGCGCATGGTAAAAAAAGCTCCCGAATATTGAGACGGCAATATTCGGGAGCTTTTTTTTACTGCCCAATTTTCGGGGGACTGTTCAATCAAAGCGGTGCTTTTTGCCGGTTGTTTTGCCTATTCGCAATCGGCAAGTTCCGCCTTGTTGAGCAAAAATTTCGGCGTTTTGCCTTGAAAACTGCGGTATTTGGCGCAAAGTTCCATGGCTTCGGGATCGGGAATCGGTTTAACGGACGCCGTCGGTTGCGGCGTTTCCGTTCGGGCGACCGTTTCCGTATGGGAAAGGTTGGCCTCCTGTTCTTTGTTTTTGTCAACCTTGATTTCTTCCGGCGCTTTTAATATCTTGTCCAGAATGCTTTGCGTTTCTTTTGACCGACGATTGGTGTAGACGATGTTTTGCTTGTCGGCGGGCATCAATTCCAACAGCTGTTCCATGTTTTTAATCTGTTTGTTCTTTTTTATCAGATTGATGTCGTCGACAACCAGAATGTTGATTTGGGAAAGGTCTATCTGTCCTTCTTTGACCAGATCGGTCAGCAGGTCGGGCGAGCCGATGATGACGTCGCTGGCATTTTTTTCGTCGCTTTCGCCTTCTTCTTCATGAAAACGGCTGAGACGGGCAAACTGATCGGAAATCATGACGGATTTTTGCGAATCGGAGGTCATAACCAGAATGTTTTGCCTGTTTTTGCGAAAAATGATGTCAATGAGCGGCAAAACGTAGGAAATGGTTTTGCCGCAGCCGCCGGGGGCAATGGTAAAAATATCCTTGCCCTGCAGAATGGCGGGGATAACGTCCGTTTGCACGGTGGTCGGTTTTTCAATGCCGCATTCGTTCACGGCGCGAACGGTTTGTTCGCTTAAACCCAGATCCAGAAAATTCATTTTTGTGCCCCCCTGCTGAAATTTGTCGGTTATATTTTTATACGCGGCCGTAAACGTCTTCCAGACGAACAATATCGTTTTCGTCCAGATTGTCGCCGGCCTGCACTTCTATGAATTCGACGTCGCCGTCGGAGGCGTTTTCAATCCGGTGTTTGACGCCGACGGGGATAAAAATATGTTCGTCGGTTTTTTTCTCCGATATTTCTTCGCCGAGCGTGACCAGAGCGTTGCCTTTGACGATAATCCAATGTTCCGCCCGATGGTGGTGCAGCTGCAGCGAAAGCTTGCCTCCGGGAACGACTTTGATTCTTTTGACGCAGAAAGTTTCGCCGCAGTCAATCACTTCCCATGTTCCCCACGGGCGGGTGTCTTTTTGTCCGCGCTGATAATTGTTTGCCATGTTTTGTTCCTCCCCGAAAGGCAATAAAAATTTTCAACTTCGGTTAAAAGTATGCCAATGTGCGGGATTAGTCAACCGTTATCTTCTTTTTTCGGGCAGGCGCGGCAGGTTTGATTTTTGCACTTGATGAAAAGGAAGATACGTTTTATAACAAAGGAAAGGCGTTGTTGTAATATTTTTTTTGCGGAATAATTCGAATGCGTTCACCGGCAATAAGAGAGGCTCTCGGCATACTCAACCAGCTGCGGCAGATTATGTCCGGCGCGGAAGCCGTACCCGAAAAAATGCAGCGCGTTCTGGAAACAATCGCCGTCAAAATGCAGGCAGACGCCGCCTGTTGCTATGTTACCGCCGACGACAATTATCTGGAGCTTTTTGCCGCTTACGGTTTTCGGCAGCCGTCGGGGCGTCCGCTCCGGCTGCGCTACAACGAGGGGCTTATCGGCGAGGTGGCGGAAAACCGCCGTTCGCTGTTGGTGGACAATATCTGGCTTTATCCGAAAGTTTCTTTCCGGCCGGAGTTGGCGGAGGAAAAAGATTTTCATTCGTTTATCGGCGTGCCGGTGCTGCAGTGGAACCGCACCGTCGGCGTGCTGGCTCTTTACAATACGGAAGAAGGCGCCCGAACGGAAACAGATGTCGAACTGCTTGAGACAATCGCCATGGTCTTGGCGGAAATTTTGTCTTCCGAAGAAGTCGGCCGCTACAAAAAATCGCTGATAAAGGCGCGCGGTGTTGCCGCCCGCGAGCGCATCAAAGGCGTTTCCCTAAACAAGGGTTATGGTTTGGGCAAGGCCGTCGTTCACCGCCGGCGGCAGTCGGTAACCAGCATTTTTGCCGAAGACCGCGAAAAAGAACTGCGGCGGCTGGAGATTGCCCACCAGCAGATGAATGAGGATCTGGACGCCAAATTTAATGCCACCAAGCTCGGGCTCGGCGAACACGCCGATATTTTGGAAGCATATCGGATGTTTGCCAAAGACAAGGGATGGTACGGCAAAATCGTCGATAACATCAACAGCGGGCTGGCGGCCGAGGCTGCCGTCGAACGCGCTTTTGAAGACATGTGGAACCGGCTTTCGGCAAGTTCGGATCGCTATCTGCGCGAGCGTCTGCACGATTTGCGAGATGTTTCCGACCGCCTGCAGTCGTATTTGAGCGGCGATTATAAGCGGGCGGCGCAAATTGAGGCCGACGATATCGTGGTGGTGGCGCAAACCATGGGACCGGCGGAGCTGATGGATTATGACTACACCCGAATCCGCGGGCTGATTTTGGAAGACGGCACGCCGACCATGCATGTGGCCATTGTCGCCAAAGCGTTGAATATTCCCGTGCTGGCCAAAATCAAAGGTATTTTCGGCGAAATTCAGAACGGGCAGACGGTGGCGCTTGACGGTAACGAAGGTTTTGTTTATGTCAACCCGTCGCCGCAGATTGAGGCGGATTTTCGCAAGCGTTTGGCCGAACGCGAAGAACTGCAGAAAAAACTGGCGTCGTTGCGCAATCTGCCCGCCCGAACTTTGGACGGTAAAGATATAGGCCTTTATGTCAATGTCGGTCTGCCGATGGATTTTGATTATATCGAATCGACTGGCTGCGCCGGCGTGGGGCTTTATCGGACGGAAATTCCCTTTATGACGTCGGAAACCATGCCCGATGTGGAAAAACAGGTTTCCTATTATAAGGAATTGATAGACCGCTGCGGTGATAAAAAAGTTATTTTTCGCAGTCTGGACGTCGGTTCCGACAAGCTTTTGCCCTACTGGGCCTATGCCGGTGAGGCAAACCCCGCCATCGGGTGGCGCTCCATCCGCATCACTCTCGACCGGCGGGCGATTTTGCGCAAACAGATAAAAGCTTTTCTGCTTTCCGCCGCCGGCCGTGAACTCAACGTCATGTTTCCGATGATAGCGGATTTGGCAGAGTTTGAAGACGCCAAAGAAACCCTGATGATTGAACTGGAAAAAGACCGTGCCCGGGGGCTGCCCGTTCCGCGCAAGGTGAACGTGGGGTTGATGATAGAAGTGCCGTCGGTCATTTTTCAGCTGGACGATATTTTGCCTAAGGCCGATTTTATTTCGGTCGGAACCAACGATCTGGCGCAGTTCGTGTTTGCCTGCGACCGCGGCAATCCCAAACTGGCCGAACGTTACGACGTGCTTTCGGCGCCCTTTTTGCAGGTGATGAAAACCATTGCCGACAAAGCGGCGGCGGCCGGCGTCTATTGTTCCGTGTGCGGGGAGATGGCAAGCAATCCGATAGAAGCCCTGGCTCTTATCGGTCTCGGATATCGCAATCTTTCCAGCACCGGGGCGGCGTTCGGCAGGGTGAAAAGCATGGTGCGTTCGGTCAATACGGAAGAAATCGCCGATTACATGCGCCTGCTGTTGAAATCCACCCGTGATACCTTAAGACCGCAATTAATTGCCTATGCTTATGATCACGGTATTGAAATTTATTAGAAAGTGTGATTGAATAAGCCCGTTTCGGGGAATTTGGAAAATTTGAACAGAGGATAAGACCGTGGCAAAAGAAAAAGACAGCGAAAAAACACAAAAAACAAACAACGCTCGGGAGGAAAACGACAATATTGCCGACCGGCTGGCCGCCGAGCTGGCCAGAGAAAGCGACAGAATCGGCAATATTCTTTGCCATGAGAGGCTGAAAAAAGGTCTTGAGCTGGAAGATATCGCGCAGGTTTTGTGCATTCGTCGGGGATATCTCGAAGCCATTGAAAGCGGTAACTATGTGGAATTGCCGCCCTTGCCCTATTCGGTCGGTTTTGTTAATTCGTATGCCAAATATCTGGGGCTGAACAATACCAGAATAGCGCAGCTGTTTAAGGAAGAATTGAATTTGAAACCGGCGGATAAAAAAGTCTTTTTGCCCGAGGATATGGCGTCGGAAGCAAGTCTGCCCGATAAGCGTTATGTTATCGGCGGACTGGCGGCGCTGTTGGTCATCGGCGGTTTGTGGTCCTGTTTTTTCGGCGGCGAAGAAAACAAGGCGGAAGAAACAGCCGACGCGGCGGTGGAAACCCTTGCCGATGAAGGAGAAACCGGGGAGATAGAATATTTTTCCTCCGCAGAGGAAAACGTGACGGCAAACGAAGAATCGACGGCCGATGAAGTCGGGGCAGACGAAATATCGGCGGAAGCCGTTGCCGAAAAAGAACAGACCTCGCTGATTGAACCACAGGCCGAAAGTCTGAACGGCGAAGAACCCGCCGACGGTGAAAAAGAAGCCGCGGTCGTACCGGTGCCGGCAAAAATAGAAATTAAAATCAGCAAAGAAGATACCTGGATTGAAGTTCGCGATCCCGATAAAATTTATTTTAACAAAGTGATGCATCCGGGCGAAAGCTATGTTGTACCGGAAGGCAAAGGCATGGTGCTTTCGGCCGGAAAATACGACGGGGTGGAAGTTTATATCAACGGCCGGTTGACGGAAGTCGTCAAGCCCAACAAAAAAATGAACATTGCGCTTGATCCGTTTGTGGAAGCGGCGGAAGAGCATTAGTTTTTTGTGCATGCGGGAGGAAATGGCAGGTCTTTACGTCCGCCGTTTCCTTCTTTTTTTGATATATTTTTAAAGAGAATTTGTTTATCGGAAAGAGGGAATAATATGGCAAAATTGCAGAGAGTGCGCGGAACGTATGATTTATACGGCAGCGCCAAGAAAAAGACCAGACAGGTGGAACGCATCGGCGAAGAAGTGGCGGAAAAATACGGTTTTGAAGAAATAGAAACGCCGGTCTTCGAATTTACGGAGGTTTTCGCCCGCAACCTCGGCGACACGAGCGATATCGTCACCAAGGAAATGTATTGTTTCAGCGATCGCGGGGGCGAAAGCCTGACCCTTCGCCCGGAAGGCACGGCCGGCGTGGTGCGCGCCTTTGTGGAAAACGGTATGCAGCAGAATTTGCCGGTCAAATTTTATTATCACGGGCCGATGTTTCGCTATGAACGTCCGCAAAAGGGACGTCAGCGGCAATTTACGCAATTCGGCGCGGAGTTGCTCGGGGTGGAGACGCCGCAGGCGGATATAGAACTTATTGCCATGGCTTACGAGTTTTTGGAAAAACTCGGGTTGGCCGGCGAGGTAACGGTGGAAATCAATTCTCTGGGCGATGCCGAAAGCCGCGACGCCTACCGGCGGAAACTGGTGGATTATCTGCGGGCGCACTATGACGAACTTTCCGCCGACAGCCGTGAACGGCTGGAGCGGAATCCGCTCAGGGTGCTCGACTCCAAGGAAGAATGCGACCGTCTGGTGGTTGAAAACGCGCCGCTTTATGCCGACAGCCTGAACGAAGCATCCGCCGCTTTTTTTGCACAGGTGCTGGCGGGGCTTGATTTGCTCGGCATTAAATATAGGGTTAACAACCGGTTGGTGCGCGGGCTCGACTATTATTCGCACACGGTGTTTGAACTGGTGACCGACAAGCTCGGGGCGCAGGGGACGGTGTTGGCCGGCGGCCGCTACAACGGTTTGGTGGAACAGATGGGCGGCGGCGCGGTTCCCGGCATCGGCTGGGCCTGCGGCGTCGAGCGGCTGGCCATGCTGCTTGAGAAAGAGCCCGAAAGTCCGCGGCCGGTGGCGGTGGTGCCGGTGGGCGACGAGGCTTTGCCGGCGGCGTTGAAGGTTGCTTACGAACTGCGCCGCGCCGGCGTGCCGGTGGAGCAGGGATATGGCGGAAACCTGAAAAAACGGATGGCCCGAGCCGCCAGAGCCAACGCCCGGGCGGCGGTTATCATCGGCGGCAACGAGTTGGCGGCAGGCGTTGCCGTGGTTAAAAATCTGGATAACGGCGAACAGAAAAACGTGCCTTTGGAAAATATAGCGGGAGAATTGAAATAAATGAGTTTTGCAGAAAATCTGGCCAATGTGGTCAATCGTTACGATGAAATTTCGTCTTTGCTGGCCTCGCCCGACGTTGCCCCCGAAAATCTGGTGAAAATGAACAGGGAACTGGCAGAGCTTACGCCGGTGGTGGAGGCCATTAACCGCTATCAAAAGGCGAGGCAGGATTTGACCGATGCCGAAGCGATGATGAACGACGCTTCTCTTGACAAGGAAATGCGGGAGATGGCAACGGCCGAATATTATGAACAGAAAGAGCGTTTGCCGGAGCTGGAAAAGGAAATCAAAATCCTGCTTTTGCCCAAAGACGACGAAGACGAAAAAAACGCCATTTTGGAAGTTCGCGCCGGCACCGGCGGGGACGAGGCCGCCCTTTTTGCCGCCGTGTTGTTTGAAATGTATCAACGCTATGCGCAAAAACAGGGATGGAAATTTGAGATTCTTGATGCCGACGAAAACGGGCTGGGCGGGTATAAGGAAGCTTCCGCCAAAATTACCGGCAAAGATGTTTTTTCCAGGCTGAAATTCGAATCCGGCGCGCACCGCGTACAGCGGGTGCCGGTTACCGAATCGCAGGGACGCGTGCATACTTCGGCCGCCACGGTGGCCGTGCTGCCGGAAATTGAGGAAGTGGACATGTATATCAACCCCGCCGATTTGAAAATTGACGTATACCGCGCATCTGGCGCCGGCGGGCAGCATGTTAACCGCACCGAATCGGCCGTGCGCATCACCCATCTGCCGACGGGCATCGTCGTGCAATGTCAGGACGACCGCTCGCAGTTCAAAAACAAAGAAAAGGCCATGAATCACCTGCGGGCAAGGTTGTACGATTATCAAAAATCGGCCATTGACGCCGAATATTCCGAACGCCGCAAATTGCAGGTGGGCAGCGGCGATCGTTCGGAACGCATCCGCACCTACAATTATCCGCAGGGACGGGTGACCGATCATCGCATCAATCTGACGCTCTATAAACTGAACGAGGTTGTTTCCGGTGAGGCTTTGGGCGAGATTATCGACGCCTTAATTGCCGAAGATCAGGCGCGCCGGTTGGCAGAACTGGAATAAAAAAAATTTTTTTAAGAAATCTTATAACTTTTTAATAAATGTGGGTTATTTTGAAAGTAAAAGAAAAAACGGGGGAAAAATGAAAAAAATTGCAGTAATCGGTGTTTTGGAAAGTCTGGGGCGGGAAGTTCTGGCCTTTTTGGCCGACGGCGGCTATAAGACCGCGGATGTTGCGGCGCTTGACACCAAAGCTCCGCTCGGTACGCAGGCTTCTTTTGGCGAAGAGGACGATATTGATGTGCTTAATCTTGATGAATTTGATTTTGGCACGGCGGAGATTGCCGTTTTTGCCGGAACGGAGGAATTGTCCCGTCGTTATGCCGGCAAAGCCGCAGCCAAAGGCTGCAAAGTGATCGATTGCAGCGGCGCTTTTTTTGCCGACGCCGACGTGCCGATGGTTGTGGCCGGCGTGAATGACGAAAAACTGGCCGCCGCCGGCAAAAACATGGTGGCCGTGCCGTCGCCGACGGTGACGCAGATTTTGCTGCCGCTTAAAGCCGTGGATGAACAATACAAAATCAAAAGACTGATTGTTTCCACCTACACTTCAACCTCGGCTTACGGCAAAGAAGGCATGGACGAACTGTTTGACCAGACGCGCAAAATTTTTATGAACGAGAGTTTGGCCGATAATCAGAAAGTTTTTGACAAACAGATAGCTTTTAACGCCATTCCGCAGGTGGAAGAGTTCATCGGGGAAGAAACCCGCTGCGAATGGGCCATTAATGCGGAAACCAAGAAAGTGCTCGGCCGCGATGTCAAGGTTCATGCAAACTGCGCCTTTATCCCCGCGTTTATCGGCAATGCCGCTTATGTTAACGTGGAATGCGAAAAAGACGTTGACGTTGACGAGGTGCGCAAACTGATGAAACAGACCGACGGCGTTATCGTGTTTGATAAAAACGTGAAAGGCGGTTATGTTACCCTAAACGACGTGCAGGGAGAGATAGAAGTTTATATCAGCCGGCTGAGGCAGGACGCTTCCGTCGAAAACGGCTTCAGTTTCTGGTCGGCGGCGGACAATCTGCGTTTCGGCGTGGCCGGCAACGCCTATAAAATAATGGAAAAATGGCTCGGTAAAAACTAAGTCGCGGCGTTTGACCGCAATATCTGCAAAAGGAGGCGGAAATGACATATCGGCGTTTAACGGCAACTCTGCTGCTGGCGGCAGCTCTGTTTATCTCCGGCGCGGCCGAAGCGGCACCGGCGGCAACCGCTTCCGGCAATTATCTCAGCGTCGATTATGTAACCGTCAGCAAAGAGCTGAACCGGATTGAAGACAACTTGAAATCCGGCAAAATCGATACTAAGCTTATCAATCAGTATGTGTCTTATCTCGGTGATGTTCGTTCCCGTCTGCAGGAAATACAACCGCGTTTGGAGGCGGAATTAAAAAGCATCAATCGACGCATAGAATCGCTCGGCGAGGCGCCTTCGGAAGGCGTGGAAGAATTGCCCGTCATTGCCGAAAAAAGAAAGGAATATAACGAGGAAGCCGTTTATCAGAAAGGGCGCATTGCCGAAAACGATCTGTTGGTAAACCGCGTGGACGAACTGACCGGACTGATCGTGGTGGTGCGCAACAAAGTGCTGTTCGGCGATTTGTTCGTTTATCAAAGCCCGCTTTTGTACCCGACCAATATGTTTAAGGCAACAGGGCAGTTTTTGGATTTTTGTTTTGATATTCTGAAGTCGCCCATTGACTGGTATCGTGAACTGACCGCCGAACAGAAAAAAACGGTCGATTCCAAAATGTTGCCGGTGCTTTTGGCCATCGTGGTTATGTTGGCTATCGGCTATATGCTTCGCCGGTTGATTATCCGTCATTTGGGATATAAACAAAACCTGAGTGCGCCGCCGCCGTATTTTACCAAAGTGCTGGCTGCCTTTTTTGTGGCCTGCGCCTACGGGGTGATTCCGGCGGTGCTGCTTGGCAGTTTTTTGGTATGGGCCATCCATACACAGATTTTAACCATCGGCTTTTTCGGTATTACGCTGGCCAGTGCGCTCTATTATCTGTTGTGCATCTTTTTGGCCAATGCGGTGGTGCGTGTGGTGTTTGCACCCTATAACGGTATGTGGCGACTGATTAATATAGACGATGCCAAAGCCAAAGTTATGACCGGGGCGTTTTATTTCAGTTTTTTCTGCACCGGTATCAGCGATATGCTGTTGCATATTGCCGAAGAAGCCGAATTGTCGTCGGAGCTTATCTATTTTCTGCTGTTGGTCAGCTGTGCGGTCAAAGCCGGCTGTCTGGCGCTGGTGGTTAAACGCGTCTTTTGGGAAAGCAGCGTTATAGCCGAACCGACGGATGAGGCGACGGAAGACGACGAGGCGGCGGATGCCAAAACCCGTACGGCATTTCGGATTATGTTCATGTCCTCCATGTTTGCGTTGGTGGTGGTCGGCATCGCACTGTTCGGCTATCCGCGGTTGGCGGCTTTTATCATCAATCGTTTTCTGATATCGCTTTTGGTCATCGGCGTGTTTGTCGTGGCCAACAAGTCGGTGTTTGAAATGATTAAGCGTATTTTGCTGTTTAATTTCTGGGTCAAAACTTTTCGGGTGCGGCGGCAGCTGATTGAAAAGATAGATTTTTGGTTGGGAATTGCGCTTAATTCGCTGTTTACGGTTCTTGCCGCGCTTGCCGTGCTGATGCTGTGGGGCGTGTCGACGGATTTGCTGTTGCAAAGTATTCAAAAAATTCTGTTCGGTTTTAAGGTTGGCAGCGTGGAGATTTCGCTGTTGTCGATTTTGCTCGGCATCGGCGTGTTTTTTGCCTGCCTCAGCCTGGTCAAGGTGATGCGCCGCAAGTTGTTCGAAAACATTCTTTCGCATGTGGAGATGGACGACGGCATCCGTCATTCGCTAGCCTCCGGGTTCGGCTTTGTCGGTTTTGTGCTGGCGGTGTTTTTGGCAATCGCGGTGATGGGCGGCGATTTGAGCAACATCGCCCTTGTTGCCGGTGCTCTTTCCGTCGGTATCGGTTTGGGCTTGCAGGATATCGTCAACAATTTTGTTTCGGGCATTATTTTGCTGTTCGAGCGGCCGGTCAAAGTCGGTGACTGGGTGATTATCAACGGCGAGGAAGGACGGATAAAACAGATTAACATCCGCTCTACCGAAGTGGAGACGTTCAAAAAAGCAAGCGTAATTATTCCGAACGCAACGCTTCTTTCCACCTCGGTTACCAACCTGACGCACAGCAACAACTGGTCGCGCCAGTCGGTGAACGTGGGCGTGGCCTATGGTACGGATCCGAAAAAGGTTACCGACGTGTTGATGGAGTGCGCCCGGGGCAACCGGAAGGTTTTGAAAAATCCGGCGCCTTATGTTTTGTTCAAAGATTTTGGTCCGAGCAGTCTGGATTTTGAGCTGCGTTGCTATACGAGCGACATCTGGACGGGGTGGCAGATTCCGAGCGAACTGCGATATGAGATAGACCGCCGTTTCCGCGAGGAGGGAATAGAAATTCCGTTTAACCAGCTGGTTGTCCACCGCGGCGGCGAAATTACCGAAGAAGCGCAGTCTCAGTTCTATGCCTTGCGTAAAAATATCGAGGCACTGCGCGAGGAAGAGGCCAGACAAAAGGCGGAAGAACAGGCGTCTCTTTCGCAGCCCGCGGGTGATGAAGCGAAAAAAGGAAAAAAATAGGGAGTCGGCAAAATGCGGATTGGCGATCTTAAAGGCAAAAAAGTTGCCGTTTGGGGTTTGGGCGCGGAAGGCAGGCAGATAACGGCTTATCTTCAGAAGCATAATCTGCCGCGGGAAATTATGTTGTTGAACGATACGCCCGTTTCCCTGCCGGAATGGGGCAAAGGCTGTCGCCTTTTTCTGAGCGAAGATATTGCCGCCGGGTTAAAAGAGGCGGAAATTGTCATCCGCTCGCCGGGGGTGAGTATCTATCGCGAGGAGTTGGTTGCCGCCAGGGAGCGGGGATGCGCCGTAACCTCGGTTACCGATTTGTGCTTAAACGAATTTCTGGCGCGCCCGAACTGTCGGGTTATCGGCGTCAGCGGCTCCAAAGGCAAAAGCACCAGCGTCAGCGTGCTGGCGGAGATTTTGCGCAAAACGGGACATAAAACAGCTTTGGGCGGCAATATCGGCACGCCGATGATAGAATTGCTCGACGGTGATTACGAATTTGTGGTGGAGGAATTTTCAAGCTATCAGGCGGCGGACTTGACGGCCTCGCCGCAGATTGCCATGTTTACCAATTTGTATTATGTGCACAGCGACTGGCACTGCGGGCACGAAAACTACTGCCGCGACAAAATCCACCTGATAGCGGCGCAAAAGGACGGCGACGTGTATTTTGCCAACCGGCGCAACGAACAGCTGGTGGCTTATACGCAGGCTTATCCAGAACACCGGCGGTGGTATAACGAAGAAAGCGGTTTTCATGCCGAAAACGGTGTGCTTTACCGCGGCAAAGAAAAAATTGTCGGTATTGAAGAATTGAAGTTAAGCGGTTATCATAATATGGATAATCTGGCCGGTGTGTTTTCCGTTCTGGAATATCTGGGAATCGACATTCGGCAGGCGGCGGAGTTGCTGAAAGATTTTGAACCGCTGCCGCACCGGCTGCAAAAAGTGGCGGTTAAAAACGGCGTTTGCTTTATCAACGACAGCATATCAACGGCTCCCGAGGCGGCCATCGGTGCCATGAAGAGTTTTGCCGGCAATCTGGCGCTGATTTCCGGCGGGCAGGATAACGATCAGGATTATCGTCCCTATGCGGAAGAAGTCGAAAACAACGATCGTGTCAAAATGGCGGTGACGTTGTTCCAGACCGGTCCGAAAATTGCCGCCGCGCTCAGGCAGCATGTAACCCGCAAAGATTTTGAACTGCAGGAGGTAAAAACGCTGGAACAGGCGGTGCGCCTGGCGTATGACAAACTGCAGGCTTTGGGCGGCGGGACGGTTTTGTTTTCGCCGACCAGTCCCAGTTTCGGTTTTTACAAGAATTTTATGGAGCGCGGCGAACATTTTATGAAAATTGTGCGGGCTTTGTAAAAATAAGGCTTGTATTTTGTAAAATATTATTATAGTTTATGCCCAGACGCCAACTTAGCTCAGCTGGTAGAGCAACGCATTCGTAATGCGTGGGTCGCGTGTTCGAGTCACGCAGTTGGCACCAGTTTTCAAAAAACGCCGAAAATTTTTCGGCGTTTTTTTGTGCCTTTGACAGGATAAAAGACATTGACTTTTTGTCCAAAATTCGTATACTGAATTTGTAACCAATTAATTATTATATATGAAAAAAAATTTTATTATTGTAAGTTCATGTTTCGGGCATGAGTTCATGGCGGTTTCAATAGCAAAAGCCATGAATCTGGGAGTAAAAGTTATTTCCAAGAAGGAAACAGCTGAGGAATACGAAAAGGATGTTAACAATATCTATGAAAAGATGCGTCCTTTCTATTCCAATATAGAGGTCATTCCTTTCGCGGAAAAAGACCGTTTCATGAAAGCAGGATGGGATATCGTGCAGGAACTGAAAGACGGGAAGTTTGACGCTTCCCTCTGGGACAAAATGGCGTCAAGCAAGCTGACCCCGTCTCTTGAAGGCCTTCGTCGCTACTATCAGCTTGAGGGCAAGAAGAACGTTTTGTTCGTGCCGCAGAAGCTGCAGAGTGACGGAGAATGCGGCGTTACGGCTGCGCAGCAGTCGCTCAACCCGCAGGTGCTGGCCTTCATGAAAGGCACTGCCAATCTGGTACTTGGTCAACACTTTCACAAGGTGAACGACCTCTCAACGGTCGAAGCCTTGGCGAAAGAGTTTGACCTTTATGTGCCGGGACAGACGGAAAATCCTGAGGTATTCGGAATTCGCGGCGTGGCTCACGTTGAGTATCTGAATATGTACCGCAGCCTTGCCGCATCGGTAGGCATAGCGGGTACACATACCTGGATTATGCTGTCTTGCTTTCCGGAGATCCCGCAGATCATTCTGTTTAACAGAAATGGCGTCGAGAACTGGAAAGATATCGAAGCCGCTTATAAGAAAGCGGGTTACCGCATCTTCTGCATCGGTTTCGATGAGGCAACCGACATGGCCGAACTGAGCAAAGAGATTGAGGAGGCTTATAAAAAGCTCTTCTAATCTCTAAAAAAAATTAGAGAGAGTTCCGGGCAAAACCGGACTCTCTTTTTTTTGCGGCTTATTGCCGGTTGGCGGGCAGGGCGGCAAAATAGGTTGCTTTTGCTTTGTTTTCGTTTTAACATACGGGCAAAGGAGTATCCGATGAGTGACAAAAACGAAGAAAAAAGCTGGTGGCAAAAGCTGCTGCTGTGGGTTGTAACCTCGCCGGTAACGGTTATTTTGTTGGGTGCGGCCGCCTATTACGGTGCACGCGCCTATCTGCTGGATATTGAGCCCTGGCGAAGCAAGGTGCTGATGTTTGCCGCGCTCGGCTTGTGGGTTTTGTGGCTGGTGTTTAAGAATCTGATAAAGTTTTTGTTGCTGCTGGCTGTGGTCGGCGCTATTGCCTACGGATATTACCGCTATGTCAATCGGGACGAAATTGCCTGCAAAGAAGCCGGCCGCGTGTGGAACGAAGAAAAGCAAATATGCGAAGACAAGCTGACTTTTATGGAAAAGCTTGAAAAAATGTGGAACGAATATTGGGACGGCAGGGAAGAAGACAAGGCCGAGCCGGAATCTGACTCTCGTTCGCAGCAGGAAGAAAACAAAGGGAAGGAAAAAAATGAGGATGACCGGAAAATTTACGGCATTGCTGAAGGATGTCGGCAACAGATGGTTTGTTGAACGGAAGGAAAAAAATATCAGCGCGCGGGCGGCCAAAAGGATTCAGCGCCATGCGTACGAGGATGGCTTTGTTCCGTTGGACGAAAGTATTACCCCCGTTTATCGGGACATTGCCGCTCATTTAAGCAGTAAAAACGTGCAAATTGTTCGTGCGGCAATTTTTGATTTGTATAAAACGGCAAAGAATTCCGAAACGGCGCGCGCCGGCGTTTTGGAAATCTTGTTACGCAAGGCGGAAAGCATGCCGGCCGAAAGCGAACTCTCCGTTTATCTGAGAGAAAAAATAGCCTGTTTGCAGAAAATGTAAAAAAAAAATAAAAAAAGTCGTCTTTTCGGACAACCCCCGAGGCTTTGCCGGGCAAGGCTTCGGGGGTTGTTTTTTGATATGGCGCGAAAACGTACGTTAAAAAAGAACAAAAATCAAGACGGAAAATCAAGGGCTGCAGAAGAAAA
>CALXRS010000017.1 GCA_944390915.1 uncultured Alphaproteobacteria bacterium | reverse complement strand
TAAACGATCGTTTTTTTGCGACAGCTTTCAAGGCTTTTCCTCGGTTTTCAAAAGGCTTTATAACATTTTGATAAATGCAAAAATAATCTTGAAATTAAACTTTCGTTAAGTTATTATTTGAGTGTTGCAAAAAAACGATCCTTTTCCCGCGACAGACGCAACAAATTTTAACGTTTTTTTATTCGGAGCGGAAAGCCGCTTCGATCAATTCGTTGCGCATGGACGTTGTGTCATAATTGGTGCGAACGTTCAGTTGCGGCGCAACAGCGGCAATAATCCTGCCTGCCGCCGGAACAATGTTCCAACCGGCCGTGACCTGCGTGGAAACAGAATCTTTGCCGGGTTTGGGCTCGTCCAACATCAAAAGTATGGCATATTGCGGCTTTGAGGCCGGAAAAGCGGCAACAAACGAAGTCATCACCTTTTTATCGACATAGCTGCCGTTAACAAGCTTGTTGGCGGTGCCCGTTTTGCCCGCTACCTCATAACCGGGAACATCGGCATGCCTGCCCGAACCTTTGGTTACCACGGCGCGCAAAAGGCGACGCATGGTGGCGGACGTTTTTTCGGAAACGACGCGGCGGGTCGCGCCCTGATGTTGCTTTATGAGTGTCGGCGTATGATAAATGCCGCCGTTGACAATCGCCGAAAAGGCCGAAATGATGTGCAGCGGCGTCAGCGACAGGCCGTATCCGTAAGCAACGGTAGCGGTGGTGGCGTCTCCCCAACGGCCGGGAACACCGGGGGTGGCTTTTTCGGCCACCTCGAAAGAAGATATTTCATCAAACAGGCCTAAATTTCTTAAAAAGCTTTTTTGTTTGTTTTGGCCGATTTTCAGAGCAATCTGCGCCGAACCGATGTTGGACGAATAAATCATGATCTCTTCAAGATCAAGCCAACGGTTTTTGCCGAGATAGTCGCGGATGGTGTTGTATTTGAGCTTGAGCGGCTTGGTGGCGTCAAAACGATCGGTCAGCTTTATCTCGCCGCTTTCAAGCGCCAGAGCGGCGTTAAAAACTTTCAGCACCGAGCCGGGTTCGTACAGCCCTTTGGTAGCAAAGTTAAACTGCGCTTTCGTCTCCGGCGGCAGGCTGAGATTGGGGTCAAAATCGGGCAGCGAAAGCATGGCAATGATTTCGCCGCTGTCAACTTCCATCAGAATGGCCGCGCCGCCGAGCGCCCGATATTCGTCAACGGCTTTTTTCAGTTCGCGACGCAAGGTGTCCTGCACGCCGAGATCAAGGCTCAGTTCAAGCGGCACGTCGGACGCGGTCAGCCGGTCGTCCAGCTCTTTTTCAAGCCCCGAAATGCCGATGTTGTCAATATTGGTTTTGCCGATAACATGGGCAAACAGATTCTTTTGCGGATAAACCCTTTTTTCCACATTTTCAAACCCCAGCCCCTCAATGCCCAGGGCATAAATCCGGTAGCTCTGCGCCAGCGAAAGATTGCGCCTGATATAAACAAAATTGGCGTCTTTGTTAAGCAGCGCAAGAATGTCTTCATACAGCATGTCGGGCAGATATTCGCTGAGTTTGGCGGCAACCGTTTCTTTGTCCTTGATTTTGCGCGGATGGACAAAAAGATTGGCCGTCGGCAGCGAAGTGGCGATAATCGTGCCGTTGCGGTCGGTAATGTCGGAGCGAACAATCGACGTTTCTATCTTCAGCCGAGGCAGATCGTTTTCGGCGCGGTCTTCCTGCGGAGAAAGCCCGCTGAGACAAACGCCTACGGTGCGAACGGCAATTGTCATGTAAACCAGAATAAACGCGCAAACAACAAAAAGCATGCGGTTTTTGCAGGCCTGAAGCGGATCTTGCGCAAAATCGTAACCGGCAAACGCCGAACGCCGGTTGATTTTGATTTCTTCTCCCGGATGATAAAATTTTCCCGTTTCTTTTTTGCCCCAAAAACCGGCCATTGCCATCTCCGGTCAGCGTTCGGCTCTGGCCAGCCGACGCAGTTCGCGGTTGCGAGAAGCCAGCGTGCTCAGGTTGTGACGCGCCAACATCTGCCGGTCGGCTTCGTAATCAAACGGCAAAGAGGCATAGTTTATAATCTGTTCCGCCTGCACGGGACGCAGATCAATATGTTTTTCGGCCAACACTCTCAGCCTTTCGGGATTGTTCAGATGGCTCCATTCGGCTTTGAGGATATGAATGGTTTTTATGTCTTCGCTGATGCCGTCGTTGATTTGCGCCAGCTCTTTTTCAAGATTTTGGACGCGATTCTTCATGATGAAAGTGGTAAAAATAACGACGGTTAAAACAGTTAGGGCAGTCCATAAGCAAACAGCGGCAGATCTTGTGGTGTTCATTATTCTGTCTCCTTGTCATTTTTAATTGCAAAGCGCAGCTTGGCCGAATGGGCGCGCGGGTTGGCGGCAATTTCTTCGGCGCTCGGCGGCACGGCTTTCGAACAAAAGGCCAAAACGGCCGGAGCGGCGGTTTGTCCGGCGGGCAGATAGCGCGAAACGCCGGCGGTTTTGCCCGATTTTTCCTTAAAAAAAGCTTTGACGATGCGGTCTTCGAGCGAATGGAAAGTAACCACAGCCAGACGTCCGCCAGGCTTGAGCAGCGAGAGGGCGCCGTTTAGGCCGCGTTCAAGCTCGCCCAGTTCGTCGTTGACGGCAATCCGGAGCGCCTGAAAAGTGCGTACGGCCGGATCCGGCTGTCCGGGTTTTTTATGGATAACGCGATAGACGATTTCCGCCAGCTGCCGGGTGGTTTCAATCGGGGCGGCGGTTCTTGCGCGGACGATTTCCGCGGCAATCCGGCGCGATTTTCTTTCTTCGCCGTATTTGTAGATGAGATCGGCCAGCTCTTTTTCGCCGCAGGCGTTGACAAGCTCGGCGGCCGACGTTCCCGCGCAGGACATCCGCATGTCGAGCGGGGCTTCTTTGTTGTAGGAAAAGCCGCGGTTGCCCTCGTCTATCTGCATGGACGAAACACCGATGTCAAAAACGACGCCGTCCGCGGGCGCGGCAATCAGTTCGGCAAGGTCGCCGAAACAGCCGGCAACAAAGTCAAACCTGTCGCCATATCTGTTTTTGAGCTCTTCCGCGCGGGGGCGAACGTTCGGGTCGCGGTCAACGGCAACCACCCGACAGTCGGCGGCGTCAAGCAGAGCCCGGCTGTAACCGCCGTTGCCGAACGTGGCGTCAATATATGTTTTGCCCGCGGTCGGCGCAAGGGCGGCAAGCACTTCCGCCAACATAACCGGAATATGCCGCGGCGCATCAGTCATTTTGCCCTCCGACGGGTTTAAGCGACGGTCTTTTTTTGAACACTTCGGCACGGATGCGGGCTTCCTCCCTGGCCCAGTTTTCGGGGTTCCAGATTTGAAACTTCCGTCCCTTGCCGACAAAGACGGCGGTATCGGTAATCTCGGCATGTTTAAGCAGCTTTTCCGAAAGCATGATGCGGCCGGTGCTGTCAAAGGCAAAACGCCTCGCGTCGCCGAAAATGAGGTTGGTCAGTTCGTCTTGCGTCTGCGAGAAAAAGTCGAGCGAATTTTCCATGTCGCTTGCCAGCCGGTCGAGCAGCTCTTCGGTGCAGCCCTCGATGCAGGGGGAGGAAAGACTGCGGTAGCAGACAATATCCGTTGACAGTTCTTTAACGATTGCGCGGTAGTCTGACGGCAGGGAGACGCGCCCTTTGGCGTCTACCTTGTTGGCGATGGTGTCCATAAACAGAAATGTTTTTCCGGCCGTCATATTGCTCTTTCAAATTACACTTTATCCTGTCAGGTTAATGGTATAGCATGGGAAAACATGGGAATCAATGGGAAATTTTGACACAAATACGAATGTTCGCGGTTTGTTCTTGTCTTCGCTTGCCGCCGCAAGCCGCAAAACGGTGATGAGAGCCGGTTTGCGTTTTGCGACAAAAAAATGTTTTTTTTGATATTTTTCGGATAATTTCCCGAAAACAAAGTAAGTTCCCGCCATAAAAACAGCAAAAACATGCCGCTCCGACGAACGACGCGAGTCTCCCGCACCGGAAAAACGCAAAAAGCAAAAAACCGTTTTTTTGGGGAGCGCCGGCAAATTTTGCTTGCTTTTACGGCGGCTTCAGATTAGTTTTTACAACAAGGCGGTCGGGCAGCCGCGTCACGGAAAGGAAAATCCGCCGACGAGGAAAGTCCGGGCTTCATGGAAACAAAACACCGGATAACGTCCGGCTGGAGAAATCCACGGGAAAGTGCCGCAGAAAGTTACCGCCGGACAGGTTCCGGTAAGGTTGAAAAGGCGAGGTAAGAGCTCACCGCAAAACCGGCAACGGTTTTGGCTTGAGGTAAACCCTGTTTGAAGCAAGACCAAGTCAGGAGGATCGGCTGTTGCCGGTTATACGGGGCGTTTCCACCCTGCTCCAGAGGTAGGTCGCATTGAGCCGTTCCGGCAACGGGCGGCCGAGATGAATGGCTGCCATCCCGACCCTTGCCGCAAAGGCAAAGAAAACGGGATACAGAACCCGGCTTACAGACTGCCTGCAAGTTTATTTTTTTACGGAGGAACGGATGCTGCAGCAAACTATCGGAGAACCGCTTGAAGTTGAGGGTATCGGTCTGCATTCCGGCGCAAAGTCCAAAGTCGTGCTCAAACCCCTGGCCGACAACCGCGGCATTGTTTTTCGGCGGGCGGACATCGCCGGCGCGCCGGAAGTTTCCGCCCTGTGGTCCAATGTTAAGGATACACGCAACTGCACCTGTCTGGAAGATTCCGCGGGCAACCGCATCAGCACCATAGAACATCTGATGGCGGCTCTTTACGCCCGCGGCATAGACAATGTTTTGGCGGAGGCTTACGCCGAAGAACTGCCGATTATGGATGGCAGCGCCGCCGTGTGGTACGATTTTCTGCAAAAAGTTCCGCTTGTTTCGGGCAGCGCGCCCCGTCGCCTGCTCAAAGTAAAAAAGGAAGTTTCTTTTGTTGACGACAAAGGCAATCGAGCGGTTTTGGAGCCTTGTGCCGACGGGTTGGAAGTTTCTTTTGCCATAGATTTTCCGTCAAAAATCGTCGGACATCAGGTTTTTTGCGGCCGGATAACGCCGGAGCTTTTTGCCGCGGAAATAGCCCCCTGCCGCACTTTTTGCGAAAAATATCAGGTGGACTATCTGCAATCCGTCGGCCTGATTAAAGGCGGCAGCCTGGACAACGCCGTCGTTTTGGACGGCGACACGGTGCTCAACCCCGGCGGACTGCGTCACCCGCATGAATGCGTCAACCATAAGGTTCTGGATGCCCTGGGCGATCTTTATACTTCGGGATATCGGATTTTGGGCAAACTGACGGCCGAAAAAACCGGACATTTCCACAACAATCGTCTGTTGGCGGCTCTGTTTGCGGACAACTCAAATTTTGAAGTGGTGTAAAAACATGAAAAAACATTTTTTCCTGCCGGCAATGTTTGCCGTTTTCCTGTTGACCGGCTGCGCCGGCAATGACGTCGATCTCAACAGCATGGGCGCCGAAGAACTTTACAACCAGGCGCATGTTTATCTTGAAGAAACGCGCTATAAAAAATCGGCGGAAACTTTTGAAAAGGTGGAGCTGGAATATCCCTATTCCCGCTGGGCGACGGATGCCAAAATCATGGCTGCCTACGCCTATTACAAAAACGAAGATTACGACGACGCGATAATGGCGCTTGACCGTTTTATCCGCTTTCATCCCGGCAACGCCAATGCGGCTTATGCCTATTATCTGAAAGCAATGTGCTATTATGAGCAGATAAGCGACGTTAACCGCGGACAGGGCGAAGCCCGCCGCGCGCTGGAGGCTTTTGCCCAGTTGACGGCCCGTTTCCCGAACAGCAAATACGCCGCCGACGCCAGACAGAAAATGTTGCTTGCGCGCGACAATCTGGCCGGCAAGGAGATGGAGGTCGGCCGCTATTACCTCAATCGCAAAAACTATCTTTCGGCGCTGAACCGTTTTTCGGCGGTGGTGGCCGATTACAGCCGGACGGGCTACATCGAGGAAGCCCTCTACCGACAGGCGGAAATCTATACTATCCTCGGGCTGCCGCAGGAGGCCGCCGCGGCTTATCAGGTTTTGTCCTACAATTATCCGCAAAGCGACTGGACGGCCAAAGCGGCCAAAATAGTCAACCGCAAAAAAGGCAAATAGACCATGCTTTGCTCTTTGTCCGTCCGCAACGTGGTGTTGATAGACCGGCTGGATTTGGATTTTGCCGGCGGGCTGAGCGTTTTGACCGGCGAAACCGGCGCCGGCAAATCGATTTTGCTCGACTCTCTCGGTTTGGTGCTGGGCAACCGCGCGGAAACGGGACTCATCCGGCAGGGAGCGGACAAACTTTCGGTGACGGCGGTTTTCGACTTGCCGCCGGCCGGACATCCGCTGTATGCGCTGGCGGAAGAATATGATCTGGAGCTTGCCGACGCGTTGACCGTCAAACGCACGCTTGACGTTAGCGGCCGCGGCAAAATCTTTATCAACGATCAGCAGGTCTCTCTGAAAACCCTGAAAGAATTCGGCCGCTATCTGGTAGAGGTGCACGGCCAGTTTGATAATCAGGGGCTGCTTAATCCGTCTTTTCACCGCGATATTCTGGACAGTTACGGCAAATATCCCGAAGCTCTGGCGGAAGTGAGGGAAAAATACGCCCTTTACCGGCAGGCTTTGGAAGAATGCCGACAGTTTGAAGAAAATCTGCGACAGGCCAAAACGGACGAAGAAAATCTGCGCTCATGGGCGGACGAGCTGGAAAAACTGAACCCCGTCGCCGGCGAGGAAGAGGAGCTTACCGCCCGCCGCAGCGAGATGATGAACGCCGAAAAGCTTTTGGAAAATCTGAATACGGCATATGACAGTCTTGCCGGCAGCGCCGATGTTCTGTCGGCCGTGCGCCATGCTCAGGCGGCCGTTGACCGCGCCAACCGGCTGGTGGACGGAAAATACGATGCTCTGGCGGAAACCTTGGAGCAAACGCTGATCAACGCGGACGAAAGCCTGCGCCAAATCGAAGAGGCCAGCGCTTCCGTCAACCTCAGCCAAAGCGACATTGACCGCATTGAAGAACGTTTGTTTGCCTTGCGGGCGGCGGCACGCAAACACCGGACGACCATTGACGGGCTGCCGGCAATGCTGGAGGAGATGCGGCGGAAACTAAACGGTATTGAACTGGGGGAAGACGGTCTGGAGGAATGTCGGAAAAAAACGGCGCAATGCCGGCAGGATTATCTGGCCGCCGCCGGCGTGTTGAGCGAAAAGCGCCGGCAGGCCGCGGCAAAACTCGACTGGAAAGTGATGGCCGAACTGCCGCCGCTTAAAATGGAAAAGGCGCGTTTTGTAACCGAAGTGGAGCGTCTGCCGGAAACGGCCTGGAGCGAAAACGGGATGGATGCGGTTACCTTTACCGTATCGACCAACCCAAATTCGCCGCAGGGGCCTCTCAATAAAATCGCCTCGGGCGGAGAGCTGGCGCGTTTTATGCTGGCCTTAAAGGTTAATCTGGCGGAAACCGGCGGTTGCCAAACCATGATTTTTGACGAAGTGGACGCCGGCATCGGCGGCGCAACGGCGCAGGCGGTGGGCGAACGCCTGGCGCGTTTGGCCGGATGCGTGCAGGTGTTGGTGGTAACCCATTCGCCGCAGGTGGCTGCTTGCGGCAACCATCATTTCAAAGTGGAAAAGAAAACGGAAAACGAAACCACCACCACCTATGTCTTTGAGCTGGACAAAGCGGCGCGGTTTGAGGAAATTGCGCGGATGCTGGCCGGCGAACATATTACCGACGAGGCGCGCGCGGCGGCCAAAGTATTGCTGACCGCCTGAACTGGTCGTTTTTCGGCTTATTTCTTATTTTGCAACGCGGCAATTTCGGCTCCGGTTCGTTTCATCGGGCAACAGTCGACCCGGTGTCCGTTTCCTTTTTTGCCGGAGCGTTTTCTTCTTCCGTTTTTGTCGGAGCGTTTTCTTCCCCGGTTGTCGGCGGCAGTCCGAAAGTGTCGTCAACCCAAATAGTTTCGCCGCTTTGCATTTTTTGCAAAACGGCATTGACGTCCGCGTTTTCCGGCGCCGTTCCCGATTCGCTTAAAACCTGCAAATCCGCGGCGTAATCGCTGCGAATTTTTTGATAGGCCGGAATTTTTTCAAAATCGTAATCGACCGGCGCGTCGTTTTTTTCGGGATAAATGTTTTGAACATTGGCCGGTTCACTGATTTCCGGCACATAATCTCCGTAAATTGCGGCGTTTTCTTCGCGAAGTCGGCGCGCTTCCGCTTCGGCGGCTCGGCGTTCGGCTTCCGCGGCGGCGGCGCGGGCGGCTTTGGCCGCTTTTTCACGCGCATATTCCGCTTTTACCTTTTCCCAACCGGGAAACGGCGGAAGCTTTTCCGCACGGTTGACTTCTCCGGCAGGCACAAAAAAATTCGGCCGGAGCGCTTTGCGCACGTATTCCGCACGGGCTGATGCCGCCGAAAAGACAAAACAAACAGACGCAGCCAGATAAAAAGCAATTTTTTTCATAACCATAACCTAATGTTAACCAATCTTCGTTAATGTAACATACATGAAAATTTTATATTTGACATCAATATTTTGCATTTGTGCAGCGTTCAATTTGTCGGCCGCGGAAAACATCTCGGCCGGCGCGGCCGATCCTTGCGCCAACTTTGATTACGATATTCGGCTCAATTTGACCTCTTCTTACGGACAACTGCGTTACAACACAAATCTCGACCGACAGGCTCTAACCGAGCTTGGCCGCAGCTACGGGCTGGTGGAGGATGGGATGTCCGCTTCGGGGTTGTCGCTCATCGGCGTTGACTGGTCGGTATCGCTCGATACGGTAGCGCGAGCGGCGGCCGATGACAGCGTCTGCATTTTTCCGACCGGTCTGGATGTGTTTATCGGTTTTCGCGAGCCGGAGATATATATCGACAACACTCTGCCGCAAAACAGTTGCCGCTATCGGCAGGTTTTGCGGCATGAACATCAGCATCTGCAAATAAGCGTGGCCGCTTTGGAATATTTTTTGCCGCGTATCCGTCGGCAGATAGAAAAGCAGCTGACTTCCGTTCGTCCGCGACGAGTGGAAAGTCTGTCGGCAAGCGATGCGACAACGGCAGACATGAATGAGGCATATGTGGCGCTTATCCGTCCTTTGGTAGACGAGTTTAAGGCTACTCTGCTTTACGAACAGAAAAAACTGGACAATCCCGAAAATTATCGTTACGAAAGCGCGATTTGCCGCAATCACCCGTAATCACTGCTTAGGCGACAAACCGAAAAACGACATGCCGCCGCGACGCAAGGTCACACACTTTTCCTTGCCCGAAAGCCCTTCATTTTCAGGCTTAACCTCCGTCTTCCGATCCAAAAGGGAGACGGCCATTCCCGGCCGCCGGCCTAATACATGGTGGAAAGCACGTTTTTGAACTTTGGCAGATTATCAAGCGCGGTGCCGGTGCCTTTGACCACGCAGGCCAGCGGATTTTCCGCAATGGAGACGGGCAGCCCGGTCGCGTTGCGCAACACCTGATCCAGATTGGAAAGCAAACCGCCGCCGCCGGTTAGGACAATGCCTTTGTCGACAATATCCGCCGCCAACTCGGGAGCGGTATTTTCCAGCGCCACTTTAACGGCTTCGACAATCTGCGCCACCGGATCGGCCAGACCTTCGGCTATCTGCCGTTCGGTAATGGTAATTTCCTTGGGCACGCCGTTCATCAGGTCGCGACCGCGAATCTGAATGCTGCGTCCCTCGCCTTCTTCCGGCGGGCAGGCGGAGCCGATTTCTTTTTTGATGCGTTCGGCCGAACTTTCTCCCACCAGCAGATTGTGGTTGCGGCGAATGTAAGAAATAATCGCGTCGTCCATTTTGTCGCCGCCCACTCTCACCGAACGGGCATAAACAATGCCGCCGAGCGAAATAACCGCCACTTCGGTGGTGCCGCCGCCGATATCGACCACCATGCTGCCGGTCGGTTCGGTCACCGGCAGATCGGCGCCGATGGCCGCCGCCATGGGTTCTTCAATCAGCCACACTTTCATGGCGCCCGCCGCGGCCGCGGATTCCTGAATGGCGCGTCTTTCCACCGCCGTCGAACCGGACGGAACGCAGACAATCACCATCGGCGAAGCAAAGGAACGCCGGTTGTGCACCTTGCGGATAAAATATTTAATCATTTCTTCGGCAATTTCGAAATCGGCAATCACGCCGTCGCGCAGAGGGCGAATTGCCTGAATGTTGCCCGGCGTGCGGCCGAGCATCTGTTTGGCTTCGTTACCGACGGCCAACACCTGTTTTTTGCCCCGATTTTCTTCTATTGCCACCACCGAGGGTTCGTTTAAGACTATACCTTTCCCTTTAACATAAACCAATGTATTGGCGGTTCCCAGATCTATCGCCATATCGGAAGAGAAGAAGCTCATTAACCTTTGCCACATAACATTTTTCTCCGGATTTTTTTTGCAATTAACTTGCTTTTTATATCATTTCCCCTATTTCTGCAACATTTTATATTGTTTTTTAACACTATTTATAAAATCGGACTGTCCCGCATAACAGACCGGCAGATTAACATCCGTTTTCAGTTTGTTGCGAAACCAGGTGAGCTGGCGCTTGGCATATTGGCGGGTGTGCAGTTTGGCATCTTCCGTCGCCGCCGCCAGCGTTGTTCGACCCTGCAGACAGGCCGCCAGTTCCGGCACGCCTTTGGCTTTCATCACCGGCAGCAGGGGAGAAACTCCGCGGGCCAAAAGCCCTTTTACTTCATCAATGGCGCCTTCCGCCAGCATCATGTCAAAACGCAAATTGCAACGAATGTCCAAATCCTGTTTCGGGGGCATAAGTCCGATGACAAAAAATTCCGTTTCGGGAAGTTTTTTAATCAGCGGTCTGGCAAACCACTCGGCGATTGACACGCCCGTGGTCATAAAAATTTCCAGCGCCCGACGAACACGGGTGGCGTCGGCGGGGTTGACCATCGCCGCGCCGGCGGCATCGGCGGCAAGCAGCCGCGCATACAAACCAGCGGTGCCTTCCGCCACAGCAATCTCCAACAGCCGCCGACGGACATCGGGGTCAACTTCCGGTATCGGCGTGGAGCCGTTTATCAGATTGTCGAGATAAAGACCGCTGCCGCCGACGACAATCGGCGTCCGGTTTTCCGCCCAGGCCTGCCGAACGGCCTCCGCCGCCTCCGTCAGCCAGGAAACAACATTGCCTGACGCCTCGTCTTCCAGATAGCCGTACAGGCGGTGCGGCGCCTTTTCCCTGTCCGCTGCGGACGGGGCGGCGGAAATTATCGGAATGGATTTATAAACCTGGCTGGCGTCGGCGTTTATCACCACGCCGTCAAATGCCTGCGCCAGGTCTATGGCCAGCTGTGACTTGCCGGAAGCGGTCGGACCGCCGATGACTATCGGGATATTTTGCGGCAACGGGCATTCTCCACCAAAAGACGGCACAGCTCTTCATAACTGCCGCCGACAAACCTGAACTGTTCAGGCACCAGCGAAAACGGCGTTAACCCCGGGTTGGTGTTGATTTCCAAAACCACGACGCCGTCCTGTTCGTTATAGCGCATATCGGTGCGCGAAACCGTGTTGCAGCCGAGCGCGCGATGCAGTTTTTCGGCGTAGCGCAGAGCGGTGGTGAAAGCCGCTTCGGGAATATCGGCCGGAATGACGTGAGCGGCCAGCCCGTCGGTATATTTTACCCGATAGTCGTAGAACCCTTGTTTGGGACAAATTTCCGTTACCGTCAGAGCTTTGCCGTTGACGACGGAAACCGTCAGTTCCCGGCCGTCGATATATTTTTCAACCAGAATTTCGCGCTCTTCGTCGTCATATTCAGCCGCCGTCAAATCCGCCGGTTGCCGAACGATATACACGCCGACGCTCGAGCCGTCGCTGACCGGCTTGATAACATAGGGCATGGCAATAGGCGTGCCTTTTTCCTTTAAGGCGCGCAGGGTCGTCTTTTCGCCCGAAGCCACTTTTATCCCGACCGACCGGCAGACGCATCTGGTCAGGTCTTTGTCCATCCCCACGGCGGAGGCTTTCAGCCCCGAATGGGTGTAGGGAATCTGCAACAAATCGAGCAGCCCCTGAATTTCCCCGTCTTCGCCCCAATTGCCGTGCAGGGCGTTAAAAACGACGTCCGGCCTGTTTGCCGCCAGCAGGTCGAGAAAAACGGAAACATCCGTCAGATCGTGCTCAACAACCTCATAGCCGCATTTGCGCAAGGCTTCCGCCGCGCCGCGGCCGCTTATCAGGCTGACCTCCCTTTCGGCGGAAAAACCGCCCGCAAGCACCAAAACTTTCTTTGACATTTGCCGAAAATCCTTATAAAAATTCATTGATTTTGCTTTGAGGTATAACAAATAAATTTTAAGAAAGCCACAAAATTGATAAAAAAATTTATAGTCATCGCCTTTTTGGCCGTCCTGCTGCCGGCAAAGGCCGACGCTCTCGTCGTTCGGCATTATTTTACCGCGTTTGTCGGCCTGTTTAACGCCAGCACCGCGGAATTTGAATATAACCTGCAGCCAAAAAATTACGCCGTCCGCGCAACCGTGCGCACTTACGGCACTTTCGGCTTTTTATATCCGTTTGAGGCCGACTATTTCACCGGCGGACGCATCGACGGCGACAAAATGGTAACCGAAAACTATCACTATACGTCGCAGTCGCGCTTTAACCGGCGCAGCAAAGTGATGGTATATAAAAACGGCGTGCCGGTTTATGCCGTCAGCACCAAAAACGAACGGGAAAAGAAAAAGGAAATCACCCTGCCCGCCGACGGCAAAGACACGACCAACCTGCAAAGCGTGCTGGCCGCCATCGCCCGCCAATACGCCGAACTTGGTTTTTGCGACTCGCGGGTGGCTGTTTTTGACGGCAAAAAACGCTTCGACGTCATTTTTCGCGACGAGGGACAGGAAAACCTCAAGGCCAACGAATATTCCCCTTTTGCCGGCGCGGCCGCCAAATGCTCCATGTATATTGACAAGCTCGGCGCCGAAGGCGACGACCTGTTGTGGCAGCTTTCCTCCGACCGGCCGGTCTATTTCTGGATATTGAAAGACAGGGAAAGCGACGCTCCTTTCATCGCCCGGGTAAAAATTGACGACACGCCGCTCGGGGAGCTAAACGTTTACACAACCAAAATTGAGGTAACAAAATAATGGCTGCCGAACTTTTATTGCCGGCCGGCTCGCCGGTTAAACTGAAAACCGCCGTTCTCTACGGCGCCGACGCCGTTTATGCCGGCACGCCGGACATGAGCCTGCGCACACAGTCGCAATTTTCGCTGGCGGACATCAGCGAGGGCATAGATTTTGCCCATGCCAAAGGCAAAAAAATCTACCTGACGCTAAACCTCTTCACCCGCAACGAAGATGTTGAAAAACTGCCGCATTTCGTGAACACCCTGCGCGAGCTTAAACCGGACGGCGTATTGGTTGCCGACCCCGGCGTTTTTCTGTTCTTAAAAGAACACGCGCCGGAGCTCAAGCGCTTTGTTTCCACACAGGCAAACGTCTGTTCTTATCAGACCGTGCGTTTCTGGCAGTCGCTCGGCGCCGATCTCTGCGTGCTCGGGCGCGAGGTGTCTTTTGCCGAAATGGCGGAAATCCGCCGCCGCTGCCCCGATATCAAACTGGAAACTTTTATCCACGGCGCCATGTGCATGTCCTATTCCGGCCGCTGCCTGATTTCCAACTTTCTTACCGGCCGCAGCGCCAACCGCGGGAAATGCGCCCATTGTTGCCGCTGGCATTATCGGCTGCATCTGCGCTTGAAAGACGGCACCGTCAAAGATTTGACAATCACCGACGAAAACCGGGATCTGTTCGAATTTTTGTTGAAAGAAGATTTTCGCCCCGGCGAACTCTATGAAGTTACGGAAGACGATCACGGCTCTTTTATCCTCAACTCCAAAGATCTCTGTCTGCTGCCGAAACTCGGCAATCTGCTCGATATCGGCATGGATTCCCTGAAAATCGAGGGGCGTAACAAAACCGAATATTACGCCGCCGTCACTGCCCGCGCCTACCGACAGGCCATCGACGACTATATGCAAAATCCGGCATGTTTTTCTCCCAAACGCTATATGGACGAACTTTATACCCTGCAAAACCGCGGCTATTGCCTCGGCTTTTATAACGGACAAATCTCGCCGCTCGGTCAAAATTACGATTACACGCGCACTTCGGGCGAGTGGCTGTTTGCCGGCTCCATCGTCAAATGGCAGGGCAGCGACATTATTTTTGAACTGCGCAACTGCATCAACGGCGGCGAATTTATCGAATTTCTCGTCCCCGGTTCGCTGGAAAACATCCGCCTGACGCTGACGGAATTTACCGATGCCGAAACCGGCGAAATTACCCCGCGCGTTTCCGCCGGACAGGGCAAAAAAATACGTATTTCCGCCGCGGCTTTCGGCCTGCCGGAAAAAATACTGAAACAAAAGCTGCCACAATATACGGTGGCGCGCAAACCGGCCGCCCTGTCCGATAACGAAAAAAAGACGATAGCGCGCGAAAAAGAAGATTTTGCCGCTTTGAGCCGAAGTTCGGATTAAATACGCCTGTCCCGCGGGGCGGGTTGACGTTCCCGGTTTTTGCGCACGGCTCTGGCCTCGCGCGCGGCGCCCGCCCAATGTTCGGCCACCAGCTGACAGTCGCGGCTTTCCGCCGACGCGCCGCATTCGGCCAAAGCCCACGCCTGTTGCAGATATTTCTTTTTGGCGGCGGCATCGGCGCAATGTTCCGCTTCTTTCAGACAGGCGGAGATTTTGGCCAAATCTTCCTCTTTGCGCACAACTTCGCCCACCGCCCCCAGCCAGGAAGACAAATCGCCCGACTGCCGGTAGAGACGCGCCAACTTGCGATAGACGGTAACGCGGTCGCGCTCGCCCGGCGCAAACGGCAGGGAATTGTGGTAATATTCGGCGGCAAGAGAAACATCCGCCCCGTTTTCCGCCGCCAGAGCGGCCATATTGTTATAGGTCCAAAACAAAACCGTATCGCGCGCGGTTTTGTTTTCCGCCCGCCGGTTGCGTTCGTCGCGGCAAAAGTCCACCACCATCTGCCAGGCCTGCATTTTGTCCTGATACAAAACAAGCCCGGCCACCGTTTCCGCTGCTTTCCGATAGGCCTTGAAAATTTTTGTGCCGGCATTGTCCATGGCATAATCCTCCGTCTTTTATTCGGAAATATGCTCTGGCTCCGTTGCTTTCCATTGGAAATTGGTTTTAGATGACTTCAAACTTTCCGTCTGTTATGTCCGGCAAAAAACCGCGGGCGACCGGCGGCAGAAAATCTACCCTGTCCACCCGCGCCCATAAAGGACCTTCCCGGCAGGCGGCAACCATCATCTCCAGTTTTTCTTCTTCTCCGCGCATAAAAATCTCCACGCTGCCGTTTTCGGCGTTGCGCACCCAGCCGGAGACGCCGCCGAGACCGGTTGCCGTCCGCAGGACAAAGCGACGAAAACCGACGCCCTGCACCCTGCCGGACAGGCGGACATAGACGCTTTTTTCGCTCATTGATTCAAAAACTGCTCAATATCGTGCAATTCACGCTTTAAGCTTTGCCGGCGCTCTTCGGAAACACTTTCCTTGCCCCAGTGCTCCGTCTGCCACAGTTCTTCCAGATTGGCCGCGTCAAAAGCCTGCTCGGCGCTGATATGACCTTTAACCAGTGCCGCAGCAAGCAACTCCGACTTCATGTTGACCGCAGCCAGATAAAACGCCGCCAACTCCTTGTCGGAAAGATTTTCCATAAAACTTCGCAATTGGCTGAACGAACCGTCTTCCTGCTCGGGAACATCCAGCCCGTCCGTGGTTGCATAACGGGTGTGAAACTCCTTGTTTGCCCAGCTCAAAATGGGGGTCCACAATCTTTCCTGTTTTTCCACCAGACCGGCATTGTTGCCCCAGAACAACAGCGAATCCGTCGGCGCAAACTGCAACAGCCTGTCTATCACGTCTTCTCTGCGTTCCTGTATTTCACCCACCGCCTGTTTTAATTTTTCTACCGTCATTTTTTAGCTTTCCCGTAATTTAACCGACGCTCCATTATAAGCAAATTATTTTAACAAGTTCTTAATCAGCTGTCGCGCGCCCTGACCGATCGCTTTGGCCGCATCGCCCGCGGCATTAACACCGGCCGAAACAGCGTCGGACGCCCCCTGATAAGTATTGTGCGCCGCGCCTCTGGCCGCCGAGGCCGCCGGAAAACGATCGGCATAGCGAGTATTCAGCAGCGCCGTATGGCAAGGGGCAGGATCGCGGTCAAACAGCATGTCCGCGCCGGCATAGGCGGGACCCGCCACCAGACCGGCAATCGTTTTTACCGTGCCTTTCTTGTCCAAAGCAATCTTCGGGCTTGGCAAAGTACCGCCGATTTCCACCAGATTGCTCAAGGCCTGCATAACGCTGATGTCGGCCAGTCCGCTGCGATAAGCGTTCAGGCTCAGCTGCAGCCTGTCGTTTTGCAGGTTGACCGTGCCGCCGCTGACAATGCTCAGCTTGTCGGAATCTATCGCAATGCCTTTCGGGAAATTGATAACGCCGTTTTTAACATCGGCGCGAACGACCGCACATTTCAATTCCGCCTTTTCGGCTCTGGTCGTATCGATTTTCAGGACATCTAAGAGCTGGCGGGCAAAATTGCTGCTCAAAAAGCTGAGAGCGCCGCTTTGGATATCCGTTTCTTCGGCCAAAACAATCAGCTCGCCGGAAAGAGAATCCGTCAACGCGCGCAAGGTTTTGCCCGAAGCCCGCAAGTCGGCGTAAACTTCGCTTTTGCCGCCTGCCAAAACGCCGAAATCGTTTTGCCCTTCCACCTTGAATTCGCGGTGCAAATCCTGCAACAACAGATCTTCGGTGTTGATACCGAGCACAACCGAACGGGCGGCGCCGTCAACCTCGGCCGTCATTTTCACCGTTCCCTGCCCAAACTGCATTTGCAGCGGGTTTATGTCCAAAACGCCGTTGTTTAATTTGGCTTTCAGGCTGACGTTGTCGGCGGCAAAAGCATCGTTTACCACCAGCCGGCCGACGGCGACATCGACATCGGCATCTGCCGTTTGCAACAAATCGTAGGGCACGGCAATATCCGGCACCAGTTCGCTCGCGGCGGCGGAAGAAATCAACGCCGGCAGAACAAAAGCCGTCGGCCCGGCCGTATCAAAGCTGCGCAGATCAATCTGTCTGCTGTTCAAATCGGCCGCGACATAAGGCTTTTTGCCCGCAATATCGGCCGTCACCGTACCGGTTATCACATTGTTGACGACATCCAGAGAAGAAATGTTCAATTCCACTTTCCGCATATCGGCGCGGCCGTCGGCGATAAGCGTTGTTTCCGGCGCGTTGAAGTTGCCGGCCGGATTATGGACGTTTATCGAAAACTCCGCCCGCGGGCTTGCGGTAAGATCATAAAGCTCGGCTTTTGCTTCGGCGCGAACGTTAAAGGCGCTGACCTCGACATCTGCCGGCCAGGGCTTGCCCGCGGCAAACAGATCGGCGAGCGAACCGGTTATTCCCTTGCCGGAAATTTCCGTGCCGTTAAAAAGCAAATCCCAGTCCAGATTCATCGGCGCATTGATGCCTTCGGCGGAAAAAGCAAGGCCGGTTATTTGCAACCGCACCGGCTCTGCGCCCGCCGCCAGATAGTTCACTTCGCTTTCATAAACGGCAACTTCGCGGGCAACGATGTCGTTTAACGTCTGCAAAAAAGCCGGCGCCGTCGTCGTTTCCCCGGCATAAGCGGCGGCAATCAGCCAGCCGCCTGCCGCCGCCCGTTTGTCGGCAGCGGGCGTTTTTTCTTCGGTTGCCGCCGGAGCAAAAGTCCAGTTGTTTTTGCCGTCGGCCGTTGTTTCCAAATATATTTCGGCATCGGACACCACCGCCTTGTCGACCACGATTTGTTTTTTCAAAAGCGGCAGCAGCGAAAATTTTAATTCCAGCGTGCCGATTTCCGCCATCTGCGGATTTTTTGCCCATTCGGGGTTGGCAAAAGATATGTCGTTTATAACCAGTGTCGGCACCAGCGAAATGCCGAGGCTGGCGTCGCCGGCGATAACCAGCTTGCGGCCGGTTTGTTTATAGGCGATTTCTTCGGCCAGCGACTTATATTTGTTTAAGTCAAAATTTTTCAGAAACACATAACCGCCGACGACAACGGCAACAACCAAAAGCAACAAAATGCCGAACAACCACTTTAAAAAACGCATATTTTTCTCCTCTGTATTCCATAAACCCAGAACGCTAAATTTTCAAACCAAGCCCCACGGCCTGCATGTCCGCCGCAAAATAATCCGGCAGCGGCGCTTCGATAACCGTCTGTTTGTTATATATGGCCGACAGATCGATTTTGTAAGCATGCAGATGCAGTTTGTCGGCAAATAAGTCGAATTTTTGCCGAACGGGGCCAAAATAGCGGTCGTCACCGGCAATCGGACAGCCGATGGATTCCAGATGCGCGCGTATCTGATGGGTGCGGCCGGTCAACGGCGAAACTTCCAGCAAGGCAAAATGCCCGCCGGCATTGTCCAGCACACGGTAAAGCGTGCGCGCCGGCTGCCCGTCGGGACGAACAACCATCTTTTCGCCCGATTTGGCAAGCGGCGCGCGAATCTCTCCGTAGTTTTCGTGCGGCACGCCGACCGTGAGCGCCAGATAGGTTTTCGGCAGCCGGTGCTCGCGGAAAGCTTTTGTCAGAAGTTCGGCATATTTGCGGTTGCGTGCCAGCAGCAAAACGCCGCTCGTATCTTTGTCTATGCGGTGCACCAGACGCGGCTTGTCGTCTTTTTCAAACTTTAAGGCTTCCGCCAGACCGTCGACATGGAAACGGGTGTTGGTGCCGCCCTGCACCGCCAGCCCGGACGGCTTGTTCAGAGCTATGACATTGTCGTCCTTAAAAATCACCAGACTGCGGATAAACGCCGCTTCTCCCGCCGTCGGCTGCCGGCTTTTTTCGGGGTCGGCCTCGTCGTTTTTGAGCGGCGGAACACGCACAATCTGCCCTGCCGCAAGCTTCAGCCCCGCTTCGGCGCGGCGGCCGTCCACCTTTATCTGTTTGGTGCGCAAAAGCTTTTGCAGCCGCCCCATCGTCAGATTCGGATAATATTTCAAAAACCAACGGTTAAGCCGCATGCCGTCGTCGGCTTCTTTAACTTTTATCTGCTCCACGGCCATATCAATTTCTTCCCGTCATTTCTTTTTTTAAGGCCATCAGCTTCAAAAAGTCGTCTTCCCTGCCTGCGCGATCCGCGCGCTTTGCCAGCCGCTCGCAGCGGTTGATATGTTCTTCCATCGGCATTAGCTGCAGGTTGTCGACAAACTTGTCAAAATCGTCACCGGTCTTAAACGACGGCTCTTTTTTGCCGAATTCGTAAATTTCCATATCCCAGCCTTTAATCTGCGCTATCCGGATAAAATCTTCCACCGCCATCGAAACATGGAGAGACACGTTCGGATCAACCGCCAGCGGGTTGCCGGAAGGATAGCCGTATTGTTCGCGAAAAGTGCGATATCCGGTATAGTCGTCATCAATGTCCATTTTGCGCTCGACAACGTTCATCGCCGCCTGATATTCGTCGGTCAACATCACTTTAACCTGCGTATGGTAGCCAAACCGTTCAATATGCTCCATCACCTTTTCCGTGTTACGCAAAACGGCCGTATCGTAAACTATGTCCATTTTGTTTTTTACGGCGGCTTTGTAAATTTCGTTGGAAACTTTGGAGGCAAACAGACCGATTTCCGGCTCGTAAAAATCGTCGCGAATATCAATGCCCAAAGTTTTGACATATTCGGCAATAATGTCGTCGGAAGAAACGACCACCGCATTTTTAATCTTTTTGGCCAGGGTCGATTTGCCCGAACCGGGAGCGCCGACCAGAGCATAAAGCGTCGGCGAAGCCGAAGGTGTTTTGCCTTTCAGGGCTTTTTCCACCATCTGGCGGGTAAATTCCTGCTGTTCGTCTTCTGCCAGTTCAATCATTTTTTTCCTCCTTGGATTTGTCCCTGTTTTTCTCATAGCGGAGTTTTTCAAAATACGCCACCCTTTTTTTCACCTCCCGTTCAAAGCCGCGCTCTACGGGAAAATAGAGCTTCTGTCGGCTGATGCCGTCGGGAAAATAGTTTTGCCCGGAAAAGCCGTCGTCCAAATCCTGATCGTACACATAACCTTCGTGATAGCCGAGCTGTTGCATCAGTTTGGTGGGCGCGTTCAATATATGTTTCGGCGGCATCAACGAACCGGTTTTGCGTGCCAGAGCCAAAGCCTTGTCCATGGCCTTGTACACCGCCGCCGACTTTGGCGCCGTGGCCAGATAAACCGTCAACTGCATCAGCGCCAGATCTCCTTCCGGCGAACCGAGACGCTCGTACGTTTCCCAGCAGGCAATGGCCTGCGACACCGCGTTCGGGTCGGCCATCGACACGTCTTCCACCGCAAACCGGGTCAGCCGGCGGAAAATATATTTGGGGTCTTCGCCGGCCGAAAGCATCCGCGCCACCCAATACAGCGCGGCATCCACATCGGATCCGCGCAGCGATTTGTGGACGGCGGAAATGAGATTGTAATGCCCGTCGCGCCCCTTATCGTAAACCGGCGCCCGCGAACGGATAATCTTGAGCAGCCCGTCTTCGTCAAAAATTTCCCCTTCTTTGGCGTAGTTAAAAACGCTTTCCGCCAGGTTCAGAATATAGCGGCCGTCGCCGTCGGCGGTGGCTTTCATCAGTTCACGGGCTTTGGCGTCAACCGGCAACTTCCGTCCGACTTCCTTTTCCGCCCGCGTGAGCAGAATTTCAAAATCTTCGGCGCTCAGGCGGTTGAGCACAAAAACCTGACAACGGGACAAAAGCGCCGCGTTTAACTCAAACGACGGATTTTCGGTCGTGGCGCCCACCAAAATGACCGTGCCGTCCTCGACATAAGGCAAAAAGCCGTCCTGCTGCGACTTGTTGAAACGGTGAATTTCGTCCACAAACAGCAATGTGCCCTTGCCTTGGGAGGCGCGGCGTTCTTCCGCATATTGGAAAACCCGCTTAAGATCGGCCACGCCGGCAAAAACCGCCGATATTTGCTCAAAATACAGATTGGTATGCTCGGCAATCAGCCGGGCAATGGTGGTTTTGCCGCAGCCCGGCGGCCCCCATAAGATAAAAGACGTGATTTTGCCCGACCGAACCATCCGCCCGAGAGGTGCGTCGGCGCCGGTAACCTGCTCCTGACCGACCACCTCGCTCAAATCTTTCGGCCGCAAACGATCGGCCAGCGGGCGTTTGACGTTGCGCGAAAACAGAGTATCTTCTTCCATGGCTATCACCGTTCGTAGCCGCCGCGTTCTTGCCGACGGAAAGGTTCCGGCCGCTCTTTTTGCCGGCGGCGCGCTTCCAGAACCCGCCGTTTGCGCTCTTCAATAACATTGCGCAGTTCTTCTTTGTTGGCGCGGTTTTGTTCGCGGATATGATCCAGAGCCTCTTTATCTTTCACCGGTGGCTTTTCTTTGTGCTTAAATACTTTTTTGCCGATTTTAACCAGATTTTCGACATCCATTCCCTTAAAACCGGCCACGTTATAAACGCCGTAATTGCGGGCGTCTCCCAAAAACAAATCCGAAAAATCTATACTCTTAAACTTGCCGCGCGGCTTCTTTTTCGGCGCCAGAATCTTTTTGATTTCCATGGCCGTCGGCACCCGTCCCAAAGCCTGGGCTATCTGCTCGGGGGTGATGATGCATTCGCTTAAATCCAGCTCCATGATGTTGATGCCGGTAAAATCGACCCCCGTAAAATCCACCCCGCGAAGGTTCACACGGCTAAGATCGATTTTGCGCAAATCGAGCAGGGTCAGATTAATGCGACTCAGGTTCAGCTTGTGCGGGTAATACTGCGCCAGATATTCCACCAGACTCTGCAACTCCTGCAGGCTGATTTCGTTCATCGTGACGTCCAGCAGAATGGCGTCTTGAAAATAGACGTCGGTCAGCACCACATCGTTCATAATCGCGCCGGTGAAATTGGTGCCGATAAGCTGCGCGCCGGCAAAAACCGCACCGGTCAGATTGGCGCCCGAAAGGTTGGTATTGGTCAGGTTGGCGCCCGAAAAATCCGCCCCGCGCAAATCGGAACCGGAAAAGTTGACCCCCGACAGGTTGGCCGCCGAAAAATTGGCGTTTGACAGATCTTCGTGATCAAATTCGCCGTTTTCCAGATTTTTGCCGTTAAACTCAATATTCAAAATCGGCAAATCATCTTCGGGCAAGCGGGAAACGGCATGCCAGGGATCCGGCCGGCCGCCGTCGTCATCTGCTGCCGGCGGCAATTTTTCCTCATCTTCATCACCGTCGTCATCTTCTTCCGCATAATCCTCGTCGTCTTCGGAATAATCGTCTTCCGGCGCGTCCGCATAATCCCCGTCGTCTTCGGAATAATCGTCTTCCGGCGCGTCCGCATAATCCTCGTCGTCTTCGGAATAATCGTCTTCCGGCGCGTCCGCATAATCCCCGTCGTCTTCGGAATAATCGTCTTCCGGCGCGTCGTTGCGGCGCGTATCATGGCTTTCCGCCGGATATTTTTCTTCCCGCGGCAGAGGCTGCTTTTCCTCCTCTTCGTCGCAAACGGCAAAGGCTCCGTCTTCCCCTCTGGCCTGAAGAGCGGCGCGGGTTTTATCCCTGATTGCTTTCAACGCGGCTATTTTTTCTTCGTCTGACGCCATTTTACATTTTCTTTCATGCTACTGCCGGCTTTTTCCATATTAGCCCAATAAACGAAATTTTACAAATATTTTATAAATTTTCGTCAAAAAAATCACCGCCGACGATTTTTTTTGCCAAATCATACTCAAATCCCGCCCGCACCATCGTTGCCAAATCTTTTTGCCGGCAGGCGCGGCGTTTTTCTTCGTCCTCGCGGAAGGGACCTATTTTCTTTTTGCGGACAAAGTTTACGGCCGCGCCTTCTTCGTCCGTTTCCCTTGCGGACAAAATATCGTTGATCACCTCTTCGGCCACCCCCTTTTCGCGCATTTTCAGACGAATATAGCGCTCCGGCTTGCCCGCGGCCAGAAAAGCCGAAATTTTCGTTTCCGCATAGCGGCGGTCGTTAAGGTAGCCGACGCGTTCAAACAGACTGATAATTTCTTCTATCCGGCAGGCAGCGGCTTCTTTGTCAAAATCAGGATTTTCCCGTGCGTTGTTCAATACCCGCCGCCACAACACCTGCCGCAGATTTTCGGAAGAAGAATCGAAACGCTGCAAATAATACAAAGCTATGTTTTTCAGGCGTTCAAACGTCAGTTTTTTCTTTTTCGGGGGCGGCGGCGCCGTTTTTTTGTCATTTTCCATCGCAAAAACCTATTTTTATTCTTGATTTTTATGTTGCTGTCATGTTAAACAAGAAAATAGAATTGACAAGCAAAAATGTTTTAACAACTATGGATTAAACAGATGATTAAAAATATTCTTTCTATATTCTGCGCTTTGGCTATGGTTTCAACGCTTACGGCCTGTGCCTCTTCCGACGAGGCCGTGCCCGAAAAATATAACGAACCGCGTTTTAACGCCGACGGCGTCGTTAACCTCAATGTTAACAAAGTGGAAATCGTTTCCGAGTTCACCCCCTCCTTTACCCGTCCGAACGTGGAGCATCTGTTCCCCGTATCCATTGAAAAAACAGCTAAGTTGTGGGCTACGGATCGTCTGAAAGCCGTCGATTTTGCTTCCGACAAACAGGCTACTTTCATCATCAAAGACGCAAGCGTCACCGAAGAAGTGGTTAAATCCGACAAAATTTTTGAAAAAGACAGCTTGAAATATCGTGCCAGACTGTCCGTCGTGCTGACCATCAGCGATCCTTACAATTTCTCCAGCGCGGAAACTTCGCTTGAAGCCTGGCGCGAACTGACCATTCCGGTAGACACCACCATCGAGGACAAGGAAAGATACTGGAACAGCATGGTCGAAAAGTTGTTTGACGAGTTCAATGCCCGTATGCAGATGAACATTAACAAATATCTGAATATGTACATTGCCGACTCCGATTATATTCAAGATTATGAAGAAGAATAACAGTTAAGCCAAAAAATCGCGCTTGTCATCCGCCCCTTACGGTTTTATTCGCAAGGGGCGTTTTTTTAGCCCGATGGAAAAATCAGCCGTCGACCAAGGGAAAAGCCATGAATGAAAAAACTCAAAAAAGTACAATTATCAATATCGGCGGCGCCATCAACGCCGGCAAATCGACCGTCGGCAAGCTGCTTGAAAAAATGCTGCCGGATTCCGTTTTTATTGAGGTGGACGACCTGTTAAGCGATGAGGAAGAAAAAGATTTTCCTTCTTTTGAAGAACGCATCCTTGAGCGCTTGAACCGTTTGTACCGCCTGCTGGCAAAATATCTGCAAAGCCGTGCCCCGCACTATATCATTTTTGCCTATCCGATGGGCGACAAAGGCTACCGCGCCATAAAAGAAACCGCCGGCGACAACGCAAACTTTGCCATCATCACGCTAAACCCGCCGCTCGCCGTTTGTCTTTCCGACCGCGGAACAAGAAAACTTTCCGCCTGGGAACAAAAACGCATCGGAGAAATGTACCGCGACGGCATGAACGCTTATAAACATTCGGATTTAATCATTGACAACGGAGGTGAAACGCCCGAACAAACCGCCGGCAAAATTGCCGACTATATCGTTAAACGATTTGGTTGAGAGGAATTTTGCGGGCAACACCCGCAGATCGTCCCGCAGTCTGCAGGAAAAATCAGTTGACAGCCGCCGCCGCACGCTGACCGGCATCAAAGGTTAGTATCGGCAGACGGATGTTTTCGGCAATTTTGGCGGCGCCCTTCAGGATGCGACAGCTGCCGTAAAACACGGCATGGGCGGCTTTGAGCGGCGCCGTGGCGCTGAACTCGAAATATTCGCCGGGAGCAAGTTCGGGAATTTCTCCGGAAAAGCCTTCCGAATTGTCGCTGAAACTGCGGCCGCTGTCATCGGTGATATTCCAGTCTTTGCCGACCAGGGTGATGTTTTCGTCCGAGTTATTTTCGATACAAAAATAATATCCCCACAAAAAATCGCCGCGGCCGCAAACGGGCGAATCAACCAGCGACGAACCGCCGGTTACGACAACATCGCCGTTTTCGACAACAACCATTTCTTCATTTAGCGAATCGGACATCTGCTTAACCTTTTATTAACATATATTAATTAAAGGTTAGCGGGACTCCCGGGAAATTGCAAACGGGAATCTTTTTTGTTCACAAAGTTATGCACATCTTTATTTGCGCAGTATCCGGCGCGGCTGCAGCCTCACCACAAAAAAAATATCTCCCCCGGGGGAGATATTTTTTCTTTGACAAAACTTCCGATTATTCGGCGGCAACAGGTTCCGCCGACAAAATGTCCAACAGCTGCTTGGTGGCATCGCCGGCGCTGATGTTGTTGCAGATGGCGTATTCGTTTGCCAGCCGGTCGAGAGCCTGCTCGTAAATCTGACGCTCGCTGTATGACTGGTCGGCCAGATTTTCGCGCCGGTAAAGATCGCGCACAACTTCGGCAATGGCTACCGGGCTGCCGGAATTAATCTTGTTTTCATATTCCTGCGCGCGGCGCGACCACATGATTTTTCTGACTTTAGCCTTGCCCTTCAGCACACCGAGAGCCTCGTTCATGGTCGAGGTTTCGGAAATCTTGCGCAAGCCGATGCTTTCCGCCTTGCTGAGCGGAACCCGCAACGTCATTTTGTCCCTGTCAAAATTTACGACTATCAGCTCTAGCTCCGTACCGCCGATTTTCTGTTTGGAAATATCGGCCACTTTGCCGACGCCGTGTGCCGGATAAACGACGAACTCGCCGGAATTGAACGCAATTTTCGGTGCTGTTTTTTTGCTCATAATCTGTTTTCCCATATTGTTAACCTACCCCCAAAAGAACCTTCTTTTTTTTAGAAACAGGCCTGATTATACCACATTTTCAAGGGTAAATCCAGCCTGTTTTTGCGGTTTTTTTCTTTTTTTTGCAAAAATCTATTTTGTCGGGAACATATGCGTCTGCCGCAAAGCCTCGCCCAAAACCATGGTGGCCGAAACGGCCACGTTGAGCGAACGCGCCGCCTCGGTCATCGGAATGGTCAGCCGGGCATCGACCGAATTGTGCACTTCCTCGGGCACGCCGGCGCTTTCGCGGCCGACCAGAATGACGTCGTTCGGACGAAACTCAAAATTATAATACGGCAGCGGCGATTTGGTGGTTAACAAAATAATCCGCCCGTATTCCTCGGGGTGCGCATAAACGTAGTTGCAAAAATCGTCCCAAGAATCGTGCCTGCGATATTTAACCAGCTCCAGATAGTCCATGCCGTAGCGGCGCAATGCCCGTTCGTCAAAGACAAAACCGCAGGGCTCGATGATATCCACTTCCACGTCCACACAGGCGCCAAGCCGAAGCATGGTGCCCGTGTTTTGCGGTATATCGGGTTGAAACAGGGCCAAACGCATGACAATTATGCTCCTTTTCTCAGCGAGGGCAGAACCTCAACGTCAAAGACAACGGTGGCTCCTTCTATTTCGGCCGTCGTTCCCGCCGCGCAGCTGTCGGCAACTTTTTCTTCCGCCGGCACCAGAACCTGCGACTTGATATATTCTTCGTTTTCTTTTAAGGCCAGGCGCAGGGTTTCGTCGTCCGTCTGCCAGCTCAGGCGGATACGGTCGGAAATGTTAAAATCCTTTTCCTTACGCAGATTCTGCACCAGCCGGACAAAATCGCGCGCCATGCCTTCGCGGGCAAGCGCGGGCGTTACTTCCGTATCGAGAACAACCACCGCCTTGTTGTCGGCAAAAGCCTTGCCCGCCTTGCCGCCCAAAATCTCCAGACGTTCTTCGTACAGATCGGGCGTCAGGAAAACACCGGCAAGGGAAATGCCTTCATTGCCGTTTTCCGCCCAGCAGGGCACGCCCGTTTTTCTGTATTCGTTATAGGCGGCCATCACCTGCCCCATGCTCTTGCCGAGCTTTTTGCCCAAAAGCGGCGTATAGAGGTAAAGCGATTTTGCCGCGTGGCGGGAAACGTCTTCGTCAAAAACAACCTCTTTGACGTTCAGCTCGTCTTTGATTATTTCCCTGTATTGCCCCTGCAAAAAGCTTATGTTTTCTCCGGCAACGGTCAGCGAGGAAAGCGGCAGCCGGTTGCGCAGATTTTTTTCTTCGCGGATGAATTTTCCGGCCGAGCACAAATCCTGCACAAAATCCATTTCCGCCACCAGCCGGTCGTCGGCTTCGATATCCGTCAGCAGCGGATAGTCGGCAAGATGAACCGAAGCTTTGGCATCAACCAGCGTCTGATAAACATGTTCGGCGGTAAAGGGCATCAGCGGCGCCAAAATTTTGCTCAAATTGACCAGCACCGTGTAGAGCACGTCAAAAGCCTGCCTGTCGCCCGCCCAGAAGCGGTCGCGGCTGCGGCGGATGTACCAGTTGTTCAAAACCTCCATAAACGCCGCAATTTCGTTGCAGGAATGCGCCACGTCATAAGTGTCGAGCCCTTTTTTGACTTCGGCGGCAAGCATCTTCAGACGCGACAGAATATACCGGTCAAGCGAATCTTCGGACGTTGCGACTTCTTTGGCGCGGTAGCCCTCGGCATTGGCATAGAGGGTGAAAAAGTAAAAAGCGTTCCAGAACGGAATCTGCGCCACCCTCGCGGCCTTGACGATTTCTTTGCCTTCCTGATCAACGGCCAGATTGCCGCCTTTCAAGACCGGGGAAGAAACCAAAAACCAGCGCAAAGTGTCGGAGCCGATTTTATCGAGCACCATTGCCGGATCGGGGTAGTTTTTCAACCGCTTGGAGAGCTTTTGCCCGCCTTCGGCCATCAGCAGACCGGTGCAGATGCAGTTCTTAAACGCCGGCTTGTGGTGCAGAGCCGTTGACAGAACGGTCAGGGTATAGAACCAGCCGCGGGTCTGATCCATTGCCTCGACAATAAAATCGGCCGGGAAGTGGCTTTCAAACCATTCTTTGTTGGCAAAAGGATAATGCACCTGGGCATAAGGCATGGAGCCCGATTCAAACCAGCAGTCGAACACGTCGGACACGCGCCTCATCATACTTTTGCCGGTGGGGTCAGTCGGGTTCGGATAGACCACGTCATCAATATAGGGCTTGTGCAGATCGGTTACCTCCACGCCGGTTTTTTCTCTGATTTCCGCAAGCGAGCCGAACACGTCGATATGCGGATATTGCGGATTGTCCGATTTCCAGACGGGAATCGGCGTGCCCCAGAAACGGTTGCGCGAGATCGACCAGTCGCGGGCGCCTTCCAGCCATTTGCCGAAACGGCCGTCTTTAATATGTTCCGGCACCCAGTTGATTTCCTGATTGAGGCGAACCATCTCGTCGCGGAACTCGGTCACCCGGACAAACCAGGAGCTCATCGCCTTGTAAATCAGCGGCGTGTCGGTGCGCCAGCAGAAAGGATAAGAGTGCGTATACTGCTCTTTTTTGACCAGCAAACCGTTTTGTTTCAACCACTGCATAATCGGCTCGTTGGTTTCAAACACCTGCTTTCCTTCGTAGTCCGGAACTTCGGCGGTAAACTTGCCGGCCTCGTCCACCGGGCAGACGATCGGAAAATCTTTGTCATAGGCGCGGCAGGCGTCAAAGTCGTCCTGACCGAAACCCGGCGCGATATGCACCACGCCGGTGCCGTCTTCAACGGAAACAAACTCGCCCGACAGCACTTTGAACGCGCCTTTTTCCTTCAGCCGCGCAAAATAGGGGAACATCGGCTCATAGCTTAAACCCACCAGCTCGGAACCTTTCATGGTGCCGACGCGTTCGGCTTTGGCCAGCTGCTGCTTGTAGCGTCCGAGCAGAGCTTCCGCCAGAATATATTTTTGCCCGTCTTCTTCCATGACGGCATAGGAAATATCTTTGCCGACGGCAAGCATCAGGTTGGACGGCAAAGTCCAGGGCGTGGTGGTCCACACCAGAATTTTCATGCCGTTTTCAAGCCTGAACAAAACCGTAATCGCCGTATCCGTTTTGTCCTGATAGCCCTGGTTGACCTCAAAGTTAGACAACGGCGTTTCCGCCGCCCAGGAATATGGCAGCACGCGGAAATCTTCATAAATCAGCCCCTTGTCGTAAAGCTCCCTGAAATTATGTATCACGCTTTCCATGAACGGCAGATCCATGGTTTTGTAGTCGTGCGAAAAATCTACCCAGCGGCCGATGCGCTTGAACATATCGACCCAGATGTTGGAATATTTCAACACGTCCTGCCGGCAAAAGTTATTGAATTTTTCAACCCCGTAAGCTTCTATCTGCTTGCGGCCGGAAACACCCAGCTGTTTTTCCGCCGACATTTCCGCCGGCAGACCGTGGCAGTCCCATCCCAGACGGCGGTCTACCTTTTTGCCGCACATGGTTTGGAAACGAGCCACCACGTCTTTGACGTAAGACACCATGATATGCCCGTAGTGCGGGGTGCCGTTGGCAAACGGAGGGCCGTCGTAAAAAACAAATTCGGCCGCGCCGTCGCGGTTGTGCACGGATTTTTCAAAAGTTTTATCTTCTTCCCAAAATTTGAGAACGTTTTTTTCAAGTTCGGCAAAGTCCGGTTTTGCCTGCTGCTCGGCATAATATTTCGTCATTATTCCAACACCTTAAATTTTTCAGATGAACGTATAAAATCAATCGGATTCAGATTTTTCGGTAAATGTTTTATGTGCAAAATAAAATATCATCCCCTCAGGGGATAATAATGAAAGCGGAATGTATCAAAAAAACGCACATAAAACAAAAGTCCTGCAATATCATTTACAAGCCGATAATGTAATACAAGAGCGGCGGCGAGTCAAGCGCTTAAATGCCGATCCGGCACCGCCGCGCGCAAATCGGCAAAAAACAGGCAAAAATCTTCTTGTCTTTTGCGTCAAAAAATGATATATTTTGTCTAAACAGGATGTTTCACAATATTTAAGGATAAAAATCATGGACGGCAAAAAAATTGCCCGCGGCGGCGTTACGGTTGCGGAAACCCTTGCCAAATACGGCATTGTCGGCGGTTGCGTGCTCATCCGCTGCGGCATGGAGGCAACCGGCGTGTTGCTGAAAGAAGTGGGCAATCTGGCTTCTCATTTTTCGGGCTGCTCGCTTGGCAGCGGCATCGGCGATTTTATGATTAAAAAGACCCAGCAGACCGTTGACTGGAGCACCAAACAGGTTGAAAAAGGCAGCGCCTTGCTGCTCAAAAAAGTGGCCGACACGGCGCGCAGCAAACTTTCTTAAAATAAATATTCGGCCATGGACTGCGCAAAAGATTATCAGCTGCTGGTAAGCACCGATGGCAAACTGGCTTTTATCGTACCCGCCCGCAAAAACCCGCCCGGCGAAGCGCCGGAAATTGTTTATAACGGCGGCAGTTCCGCCCTGCTCTACCGCACCCCGGGCGATATTCTGGTGCTTGACAATCTGCACGAAAAAGCACGAGAAATGCTGCGGCAAAAAGATGTTGCCGTTGTTATCGAAGCCGACTACGAAAGCGGTCTCACGGTTTATGATTACCGCACCGTTATCAAGTTTCAGAAATGAAAGAATTTTTCCGAAACAACCTTTCCCAAAAAAAACACCCGCCTTTAAGACCTCCGCAGCTTTTTGCAAAACCTCAAAAGAATCTTTAAGCCGGAAAGGAAAAGCCTTTCTTTTCTCGGCATCCGCATCAGCTGGCGCCCGAAGAATCAAAAGAACTAGCCCGCGGCGGGGATAAAGATTTCGCCCCCGATAACCGGTTCGGCCGCACCGGTGGTGGAAGGAAAACTGAGCGGCAGGCAATGCAGCCGGCGCACCGCCCAAAAAGCGGCCTCCTGCGCATCCACGGCTTCCGGCGGCCAACCGGCGGCAACAGCCGTTTCCACCTCCGTCTGCGGCAGCCGCTGACGCAAAAAACGCATCAGGGTCGGGTTTTTCGCACCGCCGCCGCAAACAATTACCTTAGTCGGCGGTTCGGGTAAAAACAGAGCCATCGAATAAGCTATCGACTCGGCGACAAAAGCGGTGGCGGTGGCGGCGCCGTCTTCCAGAGTCAGCCCTTCCAGATGTTCGGCCTTTTCGGCAAAAATCGTCCGATCGCAGGCTTTCGGCGGATAGAGCGCAATATATTTGTGGTGCATGAGAGTGGCCAGAATTTTATCTTGCACTTTGCCGGTAACCGCCAGCTTGCCGTTGTAGTCAAAATGCATGCCGCCGTGTTTTGTCACCCAGTCGTTGATAATCGCATTGCCGGGACCGCTGACAAAAGCTTTCATCTCGCCGTTTGAGCCGAACCAGACAATTTCCGACGTGCCGCCGATGTCGACCACGGCCAGCGGGCGCGGCAAACCGGCCGCCAAAGCTTCGTAATAAACCGGCGCAAAAGGCGCCCCCTGCCCGCCTGCCAAAATGTCGGCATTGCGGAAACGGGCCACCGTTTTCAACCCCGTCAAATCTGCCAGCCGCTGGCCATCGCCGATCTGGTGGGTATAGTGCTCTTGCGGGCGGTGGCAAATGGTGTGGCCGGCAAAACCAAGCACGTCGGGGGCGGCATCGTTGTCTTTGACAAATTCGCGCACCGCCGCGGCGGCAAACCCGGTAAAAGCTTCTTCCGCCTGCCGGATTTCTTCCGCCCGTTCGGGCGAATCGGCGCGTTTGCCCAACACCGAGCGAATCTGCTCCAGCAGATCTTCTTCATAAGGGATAATATAGGCCGGCCCCTGCCGATAAATGTCCACGCCGTCGGTTTCCATAAGCGCAAGCCCCAGCCCGTCAAGCGAAGTGGAACCGGCAACGCCCAAAGCAACCACGCTTTTTATATTGTTCATTTTTTACTTACAGGTTATTGCAATCGTAGAATTTAATTTATATACTCGTAGGCGTTAATATTTAATAAAGGTAAGAACAATGAGCCATTTCAAATCTGAATTTTTTAACATTATGCTTGAGCGCGGTTTTTACAACCAATGCACCAACGAAGAAGGCTTTGACGCCTATCTGGCGGAATGCGAACAAAAAGGCGAGCCCGCCGTCGGCTATCTCGGCTCCGACCCGACCGGCGACAGCCTGCATGTGGGACATATCGTGCCGTTGATGATGCTCCGCTGGTTCCAAAAATGCGGACATAAACCGCTCACTCTCGTCGGCGGCGCCACCGCCCGCATCGGCGACCCCTCCGGCAAAGACAAGCTGCGTCCGTTTTTGAGCGAAGAAGCGCTGGCGCATAATATCGAAGGCTTAAAAAAATCTTTCGGCAAGTTCTTAAAATTCGGCAACGGCAAGACCGACGCGGTAATGATTGACAACTGGGACTGGTTTAAGGACATCAATTATCTTGCCTTTTTGCGCGACATCGGCACCTGCTATTCGGTTAACCGTATGCTGACCATGGACAGCGTCAAAAGCCGGCTGGAACGCGAACAGCCGATGAGTTTTCTCGAATTTAACTATATGCTGCTACAGGGGTACGACTTTTGCGAACTGTACCAAAAATACGGCTGCCGCGCGCAGATTGCAGGTTCCGACCAGTGGGGCAACATTACCTCGGGCACGGAACTCGGTCGACGCAAATATAATGTCGAACTGTTCGGTTTTACCTGCCCGATTATTACCGACTCGACCGGCAAAAAGATGGGCAAGTCCGAAGGCAACGCGGTCTGGATTAACGAAGACAAGCTTTCCGCTTACAATTATTACCAGTATTTCCGCAATATCGGCGATACGGAAGTGGAAAAATGTCTGTGCATCTACACCGATTTGCCGATGGACGAGGTGCGCCGGCTGGCAGCCTTAAAAGACAGGGAAATCAACGAAGCCAAAAAAATACTTGCTTTCGAGGCCACCAAAATCTGCCGCGGTCCGGCCGAGGCGGAAGCCGCCGAAAAAACCGCCGTGCAGGTTTTTGAACAGGGCGCGGCCGGCGGCGAGCTGCCGACGATAGAGATGAGTTCGGCCGAAGAGCTGTCGGTTTTGGACGCCTTTTTGCAGATAGGTTTTGTCGACAGCAAGGGCGAGGCGCGCCGGCTGATTAAGCAAAACGGGCTGAAGATAAACGACAAGCCGGTTACCGACGAAAATTACAAACTTTCCGCCGCCGACGTGGTGGACGGACAGATAAAACTTTCGCAGGGCAAGAAAAAACACGGGCTTATCAAAGTGGCTTAAAACCATGCCCCTGTCTTATTAGAATAAAAACGGAAGCCGGTTGCAATCAGCCGGCTTTTTTGTTTGCAAAAACAACGCCGCCATGCTATAATGATGAACAGTTTTTTTAAGAATATTCAAATTATTAATCATTAACATCCGGTTTATATGGAAACAAAAAAAGAAACCTTTACGGTTGAACGTATTATTTCCGAAGAAAATAAATACGTCATCGTCGGCATGAACGGCTCACGGATAGATCTGCCTAAAGAAGACTGCATTCTTTCGGTTCCGCCAAAACCTTACTGGTTCAAAAAACATCAGGTTGAGGCCGAATATCTGCCTTACACGCCGATCATCATCAAGCTGCAAATGGATAATGTCGTTCTGTTTGAAGAACGGGCGGGAAACATTCATCTTACGGAAAATCAGGAAATCCGCGATGCCCTGGCGCAATATGACGACAATCCGGACGTGCTGCGGTACAACATTCCCAATCTGCAAAGCTTTTTCAAGGAGCGGGAAGATATTTATCTGACTTCCATGGGGCATATCGACCGATTGCCTGCCCGTTTGAAAATCGAAGGCGACATTATTTGCGCCGCCGGCGCCCTGCTTCGGGAATTTGGAGCTTTCCGCCGCCCCGACTATCAGGAAGCCCTGCATTTTCTGGTGGCTTATGCCGACTTGCCGATGAAAGGAGATTTGTTTGTGCGCCGTTGCATTTTGCAGATGATTGACTTTGCAGAGGCCTTTGCGGAAGACAAGAAAAAAGGCGCCGATTATACAAACTCAAAAGTTTTGCGGCTGCCGTCTTTCATCTTGCCGGAAGTGCTCGACGAAGAAGTTATCACTCGTTTTTTTAAGCGTTAAAAAAAACTAATTTTCGTATTCCCGTTACCGGCGCACGGCAACGGGAATATTTTTTTCGCAATTGTTGACAAAAATCTTTTTCCCTGCTATCATGACAACATGTAAAACTCATTATTTATAATTATGATAAAGGAAGCAAAAATCCAAAAGGTGATGATCAGTAACTACTTGTATACCTTGTTTTTTGACGACGAAACAAAAATCGAGGTGTACAAAACCCGTTTCCGCGGGATGAAACGCCCCCGCAAAGGTGATATGTTTGGTTGGGAGCAGTATCGGGACGATACCGGCAAGCTCATCACTCGTTTTTATCTAAACGGCAAGGAGGTTATCGGTGTGCCGTTATCGATTTTTAATCGTTAAAACATAGATTTTTTGCCCGTCCCGGCAAAAATCGAGGCCGCTTTTTCGCGGCCTTTTTTGTTTGGCGCAAAAAGCTGTTGACAAGCCCGCAAAAAACGTTATATTACAGAAAAACTTGCGTTTAACACTAAATTTTAAGAGTATAAAAACATGGCAAAAGCAGTAAAAGTCAAAGTTAAAATGGAAAGCACCGCCGGTACCGGAACCTTTTTCATTGCCGAAAAAAATCCGCGCACGCATCCGGAAAAGTTGACCATGAAAAAATATGACAAGAAATCGAAAAAACATGAAGAATTTGTTGAAAAGAAGCTGAAGTAATCTTCTTTTTCCGATTTCGCAAAGCCGGCCTGTTTTTACAGCGCCGGTTTTTTTGCATTGTCGGGCAGATATCGACAAAAAAATAATTCCCCCTTTTTGCGCAGACAGGACAAAAAAGGGGGAATATTGAAAACGAAAGAAAAAAACGGCAGATAGCAGGCATTTGCTCACGCTGCCGGTTTTTATAAAAAAATTTCTGAAGCAGGGGCAGCGGCGGAGAGGACAGGCATTTTTTGAAAGGCCTTCACTTTTTCTCCCTGCGCGACGGCTTGCCGAAAAAAAACCACAACAACCACATAATGATAAAAGCCGTAATCATAATTTTTTCGATTTTTTAAGGTATAATAATTCAACTTTCTCACTTGAGAAATAGCGCGCCGCGAAAAAAAAAATGCAAGACTTTTCGGTATAGACAAAAATATCGCTGTTGACATCCGCAGATTTTGGGTGTATTTTGTCTAAATCAATAATGCATTATTAACTTAACAATTTTGTCATGAAAAAAATCAAAATTTTGTTTGCAGCCTCTCAGGTTGTTATCGCCCTTCTGTTGTACTGCTTTTTCCCGGCAGGACCGGCCACCTTTATTTTTTTGGCCTGTCTGTTTGTCTGCGGCTTATGTTTCGGGCACTATCTGCATACGCAAAAATTGCGGGCTCGATGGCTGAAAATGCATCTGTCGCCGGACACTCCGGAATTTGACGATTTTTTCTGGCAGCTTTCGCCCTCCAATCAGGACTGGTATGCGGATGTTGTTCTAAGAAAAGAAGGCGTAAATAACCTGATTGCACGCTACGATCGGGAACTGGCCGCCGTATGGCAAGACAACACGCTTTCTCTGCAGGAAAAAATAGATGAAACTGCTGTTTATTCCGGTTATTTGCAGGCGTTGTCCCATATCCGCGAGTTCAACGGCGCGTTTTCCAACAGCGTCAACGAAGCGCTTTAAGAACATGGCCTGAAAAAAAACACCGTTATTGAAATAATAACGGTGTTTTTTCTATGAAAAAGCGCCCTGGTTTCATATAGTTATAACAGGTTGATTGCGGGGAAAATATTGAAATTAAGCGATGGGAATATCGCCGTGATATCATCTTGAGCCTGCCGCAAATCGGTGCCCCGAACTGGTACAATTGAGTGTCATCCTGAACTTGTTTTAAGCATCTCTTCTTCTTGTCATGCCGAACTTGTTTTAAGCATCTCATGCACTTCACGCCTTTTCGTTGCCCCGAACTCATACTAAAAATTGTTACACATCATCTACACAATTTTTTTATTGCACGATTTCTACACCAAACTGTCATGCCGAACTTGTTTCGGCATCTCCTCGGCATTTCATTTTTTTATTCATCTGTCGCGGGAAAAGGATCGTTTTTTTGCAACACTCAAATAATAACTTAACGAAAGTTTAATTTC
>CALXRS010000016.1 GCA_944390915.1 uncultured Alphaproteobacteria bacterium | reverse complement strand
GGCGATGTGGAAGCTCTGGACGACGCGACTTTGGGACGAATTGAGATCGGCGGGCGTTATGGCTTCACGACGAATCTTTCGGCCTATGGTTGGGCGAACTATACGTTCGGTTCGGACTATGATGCCACCACCTTCGGCCTCGGCCTCAACTACGCGTTCTGATAAACGACGATAAACGCCAAACACGAGAAAAGCCCCCGCTCGGGGGCTTTCTTCATTTTCACCCTCACCCTGCTTGCGCGTCCCCCTCTCCCCTCAAGGGAGAGGGAATTTTAGTCGCCCCCACCAAACTGTCCCCCTACACACCAAACTGTCATGCCAAACTAATATTAAATTGTCATGCTGAACTCGTTTCAGCATCTCGTATATTTTGCAAACAAAGACAAGCTGATAAATAGAATAATGAGATCCTGAAACAAGTTCAGGATGACCCTCAAGATGCGGGGCGGTATACCGGACGCCAACACCCCACTCACAACGAAAGCCCCCAGGCGGGGGCTTTCTTTTGCTCTCACCCTGCTTGCGCGTCCCCCTCTCCCCTCAAGGGAGAGGAGGAAAAAGGAGGCGCGCATGGGAAAGGGAGAGGAGAAAAGAGAGCTGTGGCCGGCGGGAGAAGGGAGGGGGTAGAAGGGAAGGAAAAAAGAGCAACATGCAGGGAAAGGAGAAAAAAGGGGCGGCGTGCGGGGAAAGGGAGAGGAGAAAAAAGCGGCATGCAGGGGAAGGGAAGGAAAAAAGGAGTGCGGATGGCGTGGGCATTTAAGGGAGGAGAAAGAACCGCTCGTCACATCCCACTCACAACGAAAGCCCCGATTTCGGGGCTTTGTCTTTGCAGGCGAAGCTCGGCGGACGGAGAATATTTTTGCAACCGTCCGCCTTTTTTTTCGTATATTTTCACGAAAACGCTAAAACATAAATTTGCATCCGGCAATAAAGTTCCAGCCTTCGCGACCGCCGTCACGACGCTTTATTTCCGCAAAGCCGGAAAAATCGTCGCCCGATTTTTGCAAACCGATGCCGTATTCGACGTAATCTTCCAAATCGACGTCCGGCAAATTAAAATCGTCGGCGCGAACATGTTCGCCCTCGGCAAAAGTCCATATATACCGGCCGCCGACCCAAGCCTTTAAGCCGTTGCCGAAATCTTTATATAATGTCAGACCGGGCGCCGTCTGTATCACGCTCATGGTGCCGAATTCAACCTCGGCGCCGGAAGCGGTATGATAATCGTCGGCGGAAACTGCCGTATACGAAGCATAAAAACCCGGTTCCAACATCATGCTGCCGATACGAAATCCGTATCCTGCCTTAGCGGCAACGCCGCCGGTATAACTGTTAAATTTGTCTTTGCCGTCCGTTCCCGTTTTTTGCGAGCGGTTGCGCATTAAACCGAGATTAGCCGTCGCGCCGATATGAAAATTGCCGCGATAAAAATTTGCACCGACACCGAAATAGCCGCCGTTGTTGTCAAGTCTTTCGTCAAAAAATTCCTGCCTGCCGCCGGCATAAGCGCCATATACGCCGTAAACCGCGCTCCAACCGCGTCCTTCGCTGATACGGTCGCTTGAAAAACCGCCTATGACACCATAAAACCTGCTGTCTGCACCTGCAAAATTTTTAAGATCGACGCTGTCTTCGGAAGCAAAAGTTTTTACCCAGGCGTTTTTAATACGCCGATCACCGGAAGAAACAAACGGAACATCGTCCGCTCCCAAAGCAACATTGCCGAGCACGCGGCTGTATATTTCGTCGCTCAAAACAGCAACGGTTGCCGCCGTCGCAACCACCGGCGTCGATACTTCGGGGTTAACCTTTCCCGTGCGGGTAAAAGAAAAACCACCGGTTTTCCGGTCGTAAGAAACGTCGTATTGCCATACCGGACCTTGCGCAACGGAAGTGTTAAGAACAACATTTTCGGCCAACGGTTTGTCGACAAAAGCAACACTGTCCGTTTCTTTTTTGCCGTCGGTCGTCACGCGAAGAGCATCAACCTTGATACTGCCGACCGCATTGCCGTATTCTTTCGCCGTCAACCTCCCCGCCGTTTGTGCCGCAAGGTCAATGTCGAGAAGACCGACATTGATGCTGCCGCCGTTTATTTCCAATCGATTTAACATCAGCGATGATGCCAGTGTTTTGATATTAAACGTGCCGCCGTTTACGGTTAATGAGTTGTTTTGACTAAGAAAATCTCCGGAAGAAACGTTAACAATCGCGCCATTGCCGACAATTTCCGCATTTTGAATCGGCGCCCCGAAATTAACAACTCCGGCGTCCTTACCGTCGATATTAACGGTGTAACTGCTGCCGTCGATTCCGCTGTTAAAGGAAATGCTGCCGTTTGCGGCCAATAAATTCAGAACGATCGGCGCTTCTTGGCTGCCGGCCATGTAAATATCATTGCCGGTAACGGTATTGCCCGTTTGCATATAGTTATCGGAAAAAATACTGTCGCCGTTTTCGGCAGCAATCAATATATCTTTGCTCGAATATATTGCCCCGCCGTGGGCATTCTGATCTTCCGAATTACTCTGGGCATAGTTGCCGACAAATATGCTGTTGACAATTTTGCCGATGGTTCCGCTGTTGTAAATTGCTCCTCCTTGCAGAGCATGCAGAATTTCCGTTTTCGGATAAAGATTTTTATAAGTGGTGAAATTTCCTGAAAAAATTCCCTGCAGCCGATCAATGCTGCCTATGTTTTTTAATGCTCCGCCCCAATCTGCAGAAGAATTGCCCACAAAATCACCAACCACCGTTCCAATTATACCGCTATTTACCAGAGCCCCGCCGCCCCAATTATGAGCAATGTTTCCGATAAAGTTGCCGTTTATCGAATTAATTGTTCCTTTACTATTTATGACGGCACCGCCACCATTTGCCTCGTTACCGATAAAATTTGCCTTAATCTCAGAGATAAGTGATACATTATTAATGGCTCCGCCATCAGAATACGCATTTCCTTCAAAATCTTTTCCCAATGCATAATTGGCAATAAAATTTCCTTCAATTAAATCTATCGTTCCTTTGTTACGCAAAGCAGCTCCGTTAGGCCAGCGGATACCAGATATCATTGAGTTGCCGATAAAATTTCCTTTGAGCTTACCTATATGCCCGTTCGTATAATTATAAACGGTACTGCCATAAGAGCCCGAATATGAAACACCGTTATTGCCGATAAAATCTCCGGTAATTGACGCGATTTCCGCATTGTTAAAAATTGCAATACCTGCTATTCCTGCTTTTTGGCTACTGTATCCGTTAGCAACAAAATCTCCGATGATTGAATTTACGACCGATGTTTCATTATGAATTGCACCTCCGTATTCCACATTTTCCAATGTCTTGTTTAATCCCCAAAAAGAACCGACGATATCTGCAGGCAGATTTCCTTCCATTTTTTCATGGCTGATTTGATCCGGTTTTACAATCGCTATGCTGCTGTCAAATGTATAATAATTAATTCCGGTAATTGCTCCCGTCTTTTTATCATATGAATATACGGCAAAGCGCGCGTTATCTTTCGATGTTTCTTCGAAAGACAAATTATAAATACTATTTGTTCCGAGTGTCGGATCGACGGAAAAAGAAGCGAAAGAATTTGTAGGACACAACAAAATGGTCGACAACAGACAAAAAACAAATTTTTTACAATGCCTGTCAACGTACGGTTTTTTTCCATTTGCCCTTATAAGTGTAAAACAGTTTTTCATATTGAACATCCTTTACGATTAGTTAAAGCAAAACCCACCATATAGGTGGGCGGATGTTCAGAAACCGTAATACAACTAAAACGGCTCGGCTTATTCAGCACATAGCCTTATTGAGCCGACATCCGCCCCGAAAAGGCAGAAATCGGCATGAATATTTAAAGTCGTTATGCGCGACTAGTTGTATTAAGGGTTTCTGACGCCCTCGGATATGCAGCGCATACCCAAAGGTAAAGTTAAAACCTGTTTGTCCAAAAGTAAAGAAATTTTTGAAAAGCTAAACAGATTTGCAACTTATGCCAAAGCATATTCGAACTCTTTGCTATGCTGAGGCTGCTAAATAAAAAGAAAAAATTAAATTTGACCGGTTGCTTAGATATTTTTCCCCTACCCCATACTTTGACAATGAGCCCATACTTTGACAAAGAGCCGATGCCCCCGCACCGGCGCGTGGTTTTCCGGATACAAAAAAACGGAGAACTGCGGTTTTCTTTGCGTTCTCCGTTTGATAAGCTTACAAATTCAGCTTCTTATACAATCTGGGGCGAAAGATGAGATTCGAACTCACGACACCCGGTACCACAAACCGGTGCTCTAACCAACTGAGCTACTTTCGCCGTCACTGAGTGACTTTTTACAAAATCGGCCGCGCAAAGTCAAGCAAAAAATCACCGGTGGAACAATTTGTCTATGTCTTTCAGCTTCAACTCAATATAAGTCGGGCGCCCGTGGTTGCATTGTCCGGAGTTCGGCGTCTGCTCCATCTCGCGCAACAGACGATTCATCTCTGCCAGATTCAGGCTGCGCCCCGCCCGCACGGAGCCGTGGCAGGCCATGGTGGCAACAATGTGGTTCAGTTTTTCCGTTAAGGCAAAATTGCCGCCCCATTCGACCGCCTGTTCCGCCAGGTCGTGCACCAAGCGACTGATATTGCCGTCTTTTATCAGCGCCGGCACTTCGCGCACAATCACCGCCGCCGGGCCGAATTCTTCCACCACCAGCCCGCAACGGCGCAAATCATCGGCGTTTTCCAGCAGTTTTTCCTTTTCCGCCGCCGGCAGTTCGACAATTTCCGGTATCAGCAGCAGTTGGGTTGTCGGTTCCCTTCCCTCACTTAGGGCTTTTTTCATTTTTTCCATCACAATCCGCTCGTGGGCGGCATGCTGGTCGACCAGAACAATGCCGTCTTCGGTCTGTGAAATGATGTAGGTGTTGTGAAACTGCGCCTTGGCCTGCCCCAACACGCCGTCCGTCCGTTCGGGCAAATTTTCTTCGTCGATTTCTTCCGCGCGAACGGAAAATTTTCTTTCAAGCTCCGGCAAAACGGCCGTTTTTGTCCGGCCGGCCGCATATCCGCCCAACCGCGCAAACGGTGTCGGCGCGGGCTGCGGTTGATAGTCATTGAGTACGGCCATATCTTCTTTTGCCGCCGATCGTGGCAAAGGCTGCGCCTGTTCCGCTCCGGCCTGCAACAGCTGTCCCAGTCCGACCGGCGCGGCTGCCTGCCTGCTGCCGAAAGACAACGCGTTGCGGATGGCGCCGACCATCAACCCGCGTACCGCCGCGGAATCAAAAAAGCGCACTTCGGCCTTGGCGGGATGTACGTTGACATCGACATATTCGGGAGCAACGTCGACAAACAGCGCACACAGCGGATAACGTCCGTTTTCCAGCACTCCCTGATAAGCGCCTTTCACGGCGCCGAGCAGCAGTTTGTCACGCACCGGCCGATTGTTGACAAACAAATATTGTGAAAGCGAATTGGCTCTGTTCAGGGTCGGCAGGCTGACATAGCCGCCGATGCGGATATCATCGCCTGCGGCGTCAATCAGAACGGAGTTTTCGCCAAACTCGCGCCCCATAACGTCGCTCAGGCGTTTCAGACGGGCGTCAAACAACTCTCCCTGGCAGGCGTTTAAGGCTATTTTTTTCTTTTCGCCGTCGTATAAGTAAAAGGAAACTTGCGGGTTGGCAAGGGCAATACGGTTGACAATGTCGATACATTGCGCCGTTTCACCGGCGGCGGTTTTCAAAAATTTAAGCCGTGCCGGCGCGGCATAAAACAGGTCGCGCACCTCAACCCTGGTGCCGCAAGCGGCGGCTGCCGGCCGCGGTTCTTCTTTTATTCCGCCGTTTACTTCCAGCCGCCAGCCGTTTTCCGCCCCCGCGCCGCGGGTGGTAACGCTAAGGCGGGCAACCGAGGCAATCGACGGCAACGCCTCGCCGCGAAAACCAAGATAACCGATATTAAACAAATCATCGTCCGGCAATTTGGAAGTGGCGTGGCGTTCCACCGCCAACAACAAATCTTCGCGCGTCATGCCGCGACCGTTGTCGGCAACGGCTATCAGCGACTTGCCGCCGTCGACAAGGGAAACCTCCACCGAAGACGCGCCGGCGTCGATGGCGTTTTCCACCAGTTCTTTAACCACCGAAGCCGGCCGTTCGACCACTTCACCGGCGGCTATCTGGTTAACGAGGTTGTCGGGCAGGATGCGGATTGCCATATAGGACGCTCCTATTTGCGCAGTTTTTTGACAAGTTCTATCAGCCGGCGGGTGGAACTGTCATGCAGGCCGGAAGCGTGTCCCTGCAGCTCGGGCAAAATGCTCAAAGCCATCTGCTTGCCAAGCTCCACGCCCATTTGATCAAACGAATCGATATTCCAGATCGCGCCTTCGACAAACACCTTGTGTTCGTACATGGCAACCAGCATGCCCAGGGCGTACGGATCCAGCTTTTTGATGACGATGGTGTTGGTCGGACGGTTGCCGGCAAAAGATTTATAGCGTTTCAACCGGCTGACGTCCGTGACGCTTTTGCCGGATTTGGCGAGTTCCGCCGCCGCCTCGCCGACGGTTTTGCCGCGCATCAGCGCTTCGCCCTGAGCCAGCGCATTGGCCACCAGAATTTCGTGATGTTCGCCGATTTCGTTGTGAGAAATGGCCGGCACAATCAGATCCAACGGCACAACCTGCGTTCCCTGATGCAAAAGCTGGAAAAACGAATGCTGCACGTCGGTGCCGGCTCCTCCGAACAACACGGGACCGGTGGCATGTTTGACAAACTTGTTGTTCAAGTTCACCGATTTGCCGTTGCTTTCCATATCCAGCTGTTGCAGATAGGCCGGCAGATAGCGCAGATCCTGATCGTAAGGGACAACCCCATAGCTGTGAAAATTGAAGAAATTGTCATACCACACGCCGAGCAGACCGAGAATAACCGGAATGTTTTCGGCAAAAGGAGCGCTGCGGAAATGGTTATCCATTTCATAGGCGCCGTCGAGCATTTTTTCAAAATTTTCCATGCCTATGGCCAAAGCAATCGACAGACCGACCGCCGACCACATGGAATAGCGCCCGCCGACAAAATCCCAAAACTCGAACATATTGTCGGTGTTGATGCCGAATTTTGCCACTTCCGCCGCATTGGTGGAAACGGCGACAAAGTGCTTGGCCACCGCAAATTCGCCCAACGCGTCAATCAGCCATTTGCGGCAAGTGCGGGCGTTGGTTAAGGTTTCGATGGTGGTAAATGTTTTGGAAACGATGACAAACAAAGTCGTCTCGGGGTCTATTTTGCTCAAAACGTCGTCGCAGGCGGAACCGTCAATGTTGGAAATAAAATGGCATTGAACATCTTTGGCCCAATATTCCTTCAGGGCGGCGGTGGCCATCACCGGCCCCAGGTCGGAACCGCCGATGCCGATATTGACGATGGTGGTCAGTTTTTTGCCGGTTTCCCCCTTAAATTCGCCGTAGCGCACGGCGTCGGTAAATTTTTTCATCTTGGCCAAAACGGCGTTTATCTCCGGCATAACGTCCCTGCCGTCCACATAAACCGGCGTGGACGCACGATTGCGCAGAGCGGTGTGCAGCACGGCGCGATTTTCGGTTCGGTTGATTTTTTCACCGGCGAACATGGCCTCTATCTTTTCCTTGAGGTGCACTTCGTCGGCCAGCTCCAGCAAATGCTGCATGGTTTTTTCGTTAAAACGGTTTTTGGAATAGTCCAGATACAGCGACCCGAGCGAAACGGCATATCGGGAGCCGCGACGGGCGTCCAGCGCAAACAGATCTTTCATTTCCGTTTTCTTAAAAAAACGATAGTGCAGCGCAAGTTTTTTCCATGCTTTTGTTTTGGTTACGTTATTTTCCATTGTTTTCTCCCCAAGACTGATTAAAATTGCCGAGGCTTATCAGCCGCAGATTGTCCGGCGTAAAATATTTTGCCGCCGCGCGGTTGACCTGTTCAAGCGTTACCTCCCTGACATAGTCGTTCCGTTTTTGCAAAAAATCGAGACCGAGATTTTCTCTTTGCATATAGACCAGCATTGCCGAAATATTGGTTATGTCGGCAAAGCGCAGGTTGTACGAGTTGAGCAGATAGTTTTTGGCTTCCGCCAGCTCGTCGGCGGTTGCGCCAAAGCGTCCCATTCTGTTCCATTCGGCAACAAAAACTTCTTCCATACGGGCATAGTTCTGCGGCGTGGTCGAAAAATTGCCGACAATCATCGCCGTTTTGGCGGGCAGCGACAGCCCTGTATAAACGCCGTAGGTCAGCCCCTCCTTTTCCCGCGCGGCCTGGTTCAGGCGGGAATTGAGCCCCGCGCCGCCCAAAATGTAGTTGGCAATATAGAGCGGATAAAAATCCGCTGCCAGGCGTTTGGTACCGACCGCTGCAGCAAAAGACACCGTTTGCGGCAAATCGTCGTTTCGGTGAACAAAACCGCCGGCAATGTCGGGCACGATTTCCGGCACGCGGTCGTTGGCTCCGGCCGCGGGCAACACGCCGAAAACATCATCGAGAAGTTTTCCCGCCTCCGCCGGAGAAATATCGCCGGCAATGCCCGCAATCAGATTGCTCCGGCCGAAGTTTTTCGCCGCAAAATCTCTGATGTCGCGCGACGAAAAGCTTTCAATGTCTTCTTTTTTGCCAAGCGGATTCCGCCCGTAAAGATGGTCGCCGAAAAGCTTTTGTCCCATCAACAGCGAAAGTTTTTGTTCCGGACTTTCCGTCTGGCTGGCGAGCAGCGCCAACATTTGTTTTTTGATGCGCCTGAGGTCTTTTTCGGCAAGTTCGGGGCTGCTCAGAGTCTGCCGGAGCATTTCGTAAGCGATGGGAGCAAATTCCCGAGTGGTCAGAAGATGTCCCGAAAAATCGTCCGCCCCGGCATCGTAACCGAGCGCAATGGCATGTTCAGCAAGTTTTTCCTTAAACTCTTCGGCGTCAAGCCCGCCCGCCGCTTCGGCAATCATTGCCGCCGTCATTCCGGCAAGTCCCTCCTGCCCTTTGCCTTCCGCTCCGCGGCCGGCGCCGGCAAACATAAAACTGAGACTGACGATGGGGTTGCTTTTGTCTTCCAGCAAATAGGCCTTGAGGCCGTATTTGGGCGACACCACCTCGACCACCGGCAGCGAAAAACTGCGGCCGCCAAGCAAAGAGTCGGCAATAATTTTGTCGGCATCAATTTTTCCGCGGCCGGAAAAATAAAAAACTCCGCCGACAACCGCGGCAAACGCAAACAAAAAGGCAAAAAATCTCTTACTCATCTTTTTCTCCCCGCGGCAAAGGTTCTGCCGTGCCTTCCGCCGCAGCGCTCGCGGTCAGCAGTTTTTCGGCGGCTTTTTTAACGGCCGGGACATCCACTTTGCGGATATTGTCGGCATAGTTTTCGATATCGTCTTTGCTCATGCCGACGGCATAAAGCGAACCGACGATATAAGCGGCGTCGAAAGGATTGTCTTTAAGATACACCAAACCAGCCAGCATTCTGTTCTTAACCCTGTTTAATTCCCCGTCATTCAGGCGATCGAGAGCATTGGCAACCGCCTCGTCCAGAGCAATTTTCAGCTCTTCGACGGAGATGCCGGGCGCCGGCACGGCGGAAAGGGAAAAAGTGCCGTAGCTGCGGGAAGCGTAATCATAAGACGCCGACACGGCAAGCGCCAGCCGGCGTTTGACGACAAGCTCCCTGTAAAGCGCGGAAATATCCCCTTCTCCGAGATAAACGGCCAAAACCGACAACGGATATATCTGCCCGGCATCGGTATTGTACGAGTCGACGACATAGCTGCGCACGACCCGCGGCAGCTCCACCCGCGGCAAACGCATGGAAAGGCTGCTTCGGGTATGCGGGTCAAGCTCCGGAAAAACGGCTTTGGTCCCAGCCGGACGGGCGGAGACACGGCCGTAATATTTTTCCGCCAGACGATAGGCCGTCTGCCCGTCGATATCGCCGGAGATAATGATGACCGCGTTTTCGGGCGCATAGTGGCGGCGGTAAAAATCCATAATATCGTCTTTAGTCAGCGACAGGATTTCTTCTTCGGTTCCGCTAATCGGCGCGGCATAGGGATGAGTCTGCCACAGCCCGCGCCGCAGCGCCTCGGAAAAAGCCGAAAGCGGCTGATTGTCCACCACCTGTTTGCGCTCCTGAAAGACAATGTCGCGCTCGGAGGCAAAAGCCTCGTCGGAAAAATCGAGATTTTGCATACGGTCGGCCTCTAAGGCCATGGCCAACTCCAGCCGGCTGATATCCAAATTCTGATGATAGGCGGTATAGTCAAGCGAGGTAAAGGCGTTGCTGTCGGCGCCGTTTTTTTGCATCAGGCGGTTAAATTCACCGTCCGCCGTTTTGGTCGTGCCGCGGAACATGAGATGCTCCAAAAGATGCGCCGCGCCGCCTTTGCCCGGCAGTTCGTCCGCGGCGCCGACCCTGTACCATACCATATGTTTGACAATCGGCGCCTTGCGGTTTTCCACCACCAGCAGGGTTGCCCCGTTTGCCAGCCGATATTCTTCAATGTCAAACAGGCGGGCGGCCGCCGGAAAAGAAACCAGCAGCGCGACCAGCGCCGAAACGATAATTTTTCCTGTTTTCAACAAACGGATATTCTCCCTCAGTCAGCGTTTTCTTCGGCCTTTTTGATCGGCACGGCCGGCCGGAGATGATAGTTTGGCGGCAAAAGAAGCTGTTTTTGCTCGGAAACTTTGGAAGCGTCCGGCACTTTTCGTTCAAGCCCCAAATCTTCTTTTGTGGCATTGCAGGCGGCAAGCGCTACCGCCGCGGCCGTCAACAGACATAAATTTTTATTCATTGTTTGTTCTCCTCAGATGTTTTCTTTTCCGGATAAAGCAGGCTGTGGGCGATGATGACAACGGCGCCGATGCAGATGCAGCTGTCCGCAAGGTTGAAAGCCGGCCAGTGATGCCCGGCTAGATGAAAGTCCAAAAAATCGAACACCGCGCCAAAACGCACGCGATCCACCACATTACCGAGCGCGCCGCCGATAATCAGCCCGAGCCCGCCCCTGACAACGGGAATTTTTTCACGGTACAGCCACCACAAAAGCGCGGCCACAATCGCCGTCGCCGCCAGGCACAGCAACACCGCGCCGCCCTGCCCGCCGTCGTTGAACATGGAAAAACTGACCCCCGTGTTCCAGGCATAAACAAAATTAAAAAACGGCGTCAACACAATCACCGGCTGTTCGTTTAAGACATAAGCCTGCATCAAAAACTTGGTCAGCTGGTCAAAAACCAGAACAAGCGCGGCAATGAGCAAACCCAAAAACAATTTTTTTCTCCCCCGATAACGGCATATAAGACTCGCCTGCATTATAACAACATTTTGCCCGGAAAAAAGAGGCTAATTTTTGTTTGTAGATAAGTTTCGGCTAAAACAAAAACAGGCTGGCCAACCCGAGGAAAATGAAATAACCGCCGGAATCGGTGCAGGCCACGAGAAACACGCCGGAAGCTATGGCCGGATCAATTTTCAGGCGATTGAGCGTAAGCGGTATCAAAATGCCGGCAAGGCTTGCCACCATCAAATTGCACAGCATGGACAAAGCAATGATGTAGCTCATTATCTTCTGTTCGGGTAGCCAAAAATGAACCGCCGCGCCGATAAGCAGCGCGAACAGAAGACCGTTGCACAGACCGACCATAAATTCTTTGCCTATCATCCTGAGCGCGTTGGCGGAATTGAGCTCTTTGGTGGCCAGCGAACGGACGACGACCGCCAGAGTCTGCTGACCGGTGGTGCCGCCCATGGAAGCGACAATCGGCATCAGCACAGCCAAAACCGACAGCTCGGCAATCAGTTCACGAAAGGCGTCCACCACCGAGGCGGCGGCGATGGTGGCAAAAAGATTGGTCACCAGCCACACCGAACGCGACTTGAAAATGCTGAAAACGGAACGATAAACGTCGTTGCTTTCGGCACCGGTTAAGAGCATCATGTCTTCGTTGGTTTCTTCGTGGACGATTTCGACCACGTCGTCAATATTGATAACGCCGATGAGGCGGCCTTTGTTGTCGACGACCATGGCCGACATCCAGCCGTATTCGCGGAACATATGCGCCACTTCTTCCTGGTCGGTATAAACGTCGACCGGCACGATTTCGCCGTCCATGACGGCGCTCAGTCTATCGGCGGCTTTGGCGCGCAGCAGCTTGTCCAGAGCAATTTCACCCGTCGGACGCAAGGTTTTTTCATCTACAAGAAAAATCGTGTAAAAATCATCCGGCAATTCATTGTTGTTCAACAGATATTTTTTGGCTTCCGCCACCGTCCAGCTGTCGGGAATGCTCACAAAATCGCGCGACATGATACGACCGGCGGAATCTTCGGGATAGTTTAACGACGATTTGACCTGATATTTCAGCTCGGGGTTTAAGCGGCTGATAATCTGCTCCTGCTCGCTGTCGTTCATATTTTCGAGCAGGCCGACGGCGTCGTCGGAATCGAGTTCGTTGACGATGTTGACAATCTGGTTTTCGTTTAAGCTGTCGAGAACCTGCTCCTGGACAACTTCGTTTAATTCCGGAAACACGGCCGGATCGATCCGGTCGCCGAGAATTTTGACCAACTTCATCCGGTGGTGGATGTCAAGCACCTCGATTAAGCGCGCAAGGTCATATTCATCCAGCCCTTCGACGATTTTTTTGACATGGATGTCGTCGTCTTCGTTTAAGCCGATGATAATGGAATTGACAAACTTGGGTCCCAGCCCCAAAACTCTGGGCTGCCGGTTGTTACTGTTGGCGCGGGAAAACTTTTTTTTTGAGAAAGGCTGATGTTTTTTTTGTTTTTTCTTCATCACGACCTCCTCTTTATGATTAAATGTTTGATTTCTTCTGATTGGTGCGCCCGAGAAGACTTGAACTTCCAAGAGCAGGGCTCATAACGACCTCAACGTTACGCGTTTACCAATTTCGCCACGGGCGCGCAATCACCATAAAGACAGAGCACAAATACCCCGCTTTCAAAAAATAATCAAGCTTTTTTTTGCAAAAGATGCGTTTTTTTATAATCCGCCGCCGGCAGTCGGCTTTTTTTCGAGCACGGCAACAAAAAAACCGTCGGTGTTGCTTATCAGCGGGTTCAGTTTCAGATACCTGCTGCCGGGACAAATCCACGGACAGCCCGTCTTTTGCCGCCACAGCGCCGGCATGTCGACAACCGTCATATCTTTGCGGCGGGCAAGGAACGCCTCGACCACGTCTTCGTTTTCCCGCCTTAAAACGGAACAGGTAATATAGATAATCCGTCCGCCCGCGGCCGTTAAACCGTAGGCTTTTTCCAAAATTTCCGCCTGAATGCGGGAAAGTTCGTCCACACGCTCCGGAGTCAGCCGGAATTTGGCATCCGGCGCCCGGCGCCAGGTGCCGCTGCCCGAACAGGGGGCGTCTATCACAAAACGCGTGTAAACGCCGCCCGGCCGCGGCGCGGCAACCAAACGGATGTTGTTCAGCCCGAGCCTTGCCGCCCGCGGTTTGAGAGGAGCCGTGCGTTCGGGATTGACGTCATGGGCTTCCACCAGCCCCGAGCCTGCCAACAAAGCCGCCAATGCCAAAGTTTTGCCGCCGGCGCCGCAACAATAGTCAATAATCGTATCGGCCGGACGAACGTCGCACATCAGCGCCGCCAGCTGCGAAGCTTCGTCCTGCACCTCAATCAGGCCTTCCTGCCAGACCATGCAGTTGTTCAAGTTAATCCTGCCGTCGGCGCGGATGCCGTACGGCGAAAAAGGCGTCGGCCGCACGTCAAAACCTTCCGCCTTCATTTTGACCAAAACTTCTTCCCTGCCGCCGCGAGCCGCGCGAAAATCCGCCGGCGCGGGCATATTCAGGGACTTGAGCAGGGAGGCATCATTAATTTCGGCAAACAGCCGATCGGGACATTCGCATTCAACGGCCGGCGGATAGGGACGATCGGCGCGGGCGGCAAGCCATTGTTTTTCTTCCGCGGAAAGTTTTGCCGGGGCATATTCGCCGCCAGTAAAAATCTCCTCAAGGTTGTCGCCTCTTTCGCGGCAACGGCATAAAAGAATTTTGCGCGCCTCGCCGCTTTCGGCAACAAATTCCAACCGCCGCCGATGACGAATGATGTCCCATACCGCGTCGGCGATAAAACGACGGTCGCCGCCGCCGATATAGCGGCGTTCCCGAAAATAGGCGTTGATAATGCCGTCGGCCGGCTCGCGATCGGCAAAAACGGCGTCGATCAATTCTTCCGCCGCTTTGAAACGCGCCGCCGTCTTCATGCTCCGCCCTCTTCCGCGCGGCCGCGAAAACCGACGGCCACCAGATATTCTTCCGGCGAAGCCTTGCGGCTGGCATCGGGCTTAAAATGCGCCACTTTGGCAAAATCTTTTTTTATCTCCGCCAAAAAACCGGCTTCCGCCCCGCCTTTGAACACTTTGGAAATAAATATGCCGCCCTCGGCCAAAACATCTCTGGCAAAGGCATAGGCCGCTTCCACCAGAGCCATGGTTCGCAGATGATCCGTCTGCTGGTGGCCGGTGGTGTTGGCCGCCATGTCGCTCATGACGATATCGGCCTTACCGTGCAGCAGGCTTTTTAATTTTTCGGCGGCGTCTTCGGCGGTAAAGTCCTGTTCTATCAAAACGGCGCCGGCAACCGGTTCTGTCGGCAAAATATCAATGCCCACCACCTGCCCGCTGCCTTTGTTGCGGGCAACCGCCACCTGCGTCCAACCGCCCGGCGCACAACCGAGATCGACAATCGTTTTGCCGCGGCCGAGAAACTTGAATTTTTCATCCAGCTGTATCAGCTTGAACGCCGCCCGCGAGCGATAGCCCCGGCGTTTGGCTTCCGCCACGTAGGGGTCGTTCAGCTGCCTTTCCAGCCATTTGGTGGAAGACGGCTTGCGATATTTTGCGGTTTTGACGCGAACGGTCAGATTCCGTTTGCCGCCGATGAGTTTTGCCGATTTACTTGTTGTCATACCGATTTCTCACTCAGAAAAAATCTGTTCCGATTGCAAATCCATAATGATGCCGTCCACCGCGCTTTTCAGGGAGGCGACGATTTTTCGGGCGCCAAGTTCTTTATATATGCGCGAAAAAATAACCGCCGCCGCCTGGAAAATCTCCGCCCGCGTCGGGCCGACATTGGCATCGGCCGCCATCTGCGCGCAACTCATTTGCCGCACGGCGGCAACCGCCTGCTCAAACTCGTCCGTACCGACAACGGCGCCATCCGCCCGCGCGCGGTCGTAAGGCGTCCAGCCGCGGGCAATATGGGTCAGCCTGAGCGGCGTGCTTGAAGTGGCGGCAAAACAAACGTCGCCGCGATATTTTTCCAGCCCGCTTGCGCGCACGAAAGAGCGGGCGTAAGCGGCAATTTCCTTATCCAAAAGCGCCGCCCTGTCGACATCATATTCCTTCAGGCCGAATTTTTCCGCAGCGTTGCGCGCGCCATAGGGAATGGATATGGTATAAAGAATTTCCGGCCGGCGGCTGCGGGTGGCCAGCGTGATTTCGGTCGAACCGCCGCCGAGGTCATAAACCACGACATGCCCGGCTTTTTCGTTTTGCAGGTTGAGCATGGCGCCTTTCAGGTTCAGCACGGCTTCTTCATAACCGTCGATAACTTCCAAATCTATCCCCGCCTGCTGTTTTATCTTGCGCACAAATTCTTCGCCGTTGGCGGCGGTGCGGCAGGCGGCGGTGGCAATCGCCCGATATTGCCCCGTGTTGTATTCGTCCATTTTCATCTTAAACGAACAAAAACATTCCACCCCGCGGCTGATGGCCTCGTCGGTAAAGCGTCCGGTTGCCTGCATGCCTTCGCCCATGCGGGTGGAAACGGCGGTTTTGTACAGCGTGCGGCCGGCGGCGTCGGCAATCAGCAGTCGGCAGGAATTGGTGCCCAGATCAATGGCGGCCAGAGATTGCGGTTTCATTTTTTTCTTTCCTTTTGTTAGCGCCGCGGTGAAAAAAACGGCGGCGCGGACGATGGCGGCTGTGCATCATGTCAAGCAAAATGCCTTCCCTGATGCCGCGGTCGGCAACGGTGATTTCCCGCACCGGCCAAAAAGAGCAAATAGCCTCGATAATGGCGCAGCCGGCAATGGTTAAATCGGCTTTGAGCGGACCGATGCAGGGATGTTTTTTGCGTCCCTCGTCGCCCATGCGACGGATTTTGCCGACCGAACGACCGATGTCGGCGGCATTGATGACCAGCCCGTCAACAGCCGAGCGGTTGTAACGCTTCAGGTTGAGTTGAACCGCGCCGAGCACGGTAACCGTGCCCGAAGTTCCGATAACCTGAATTTCGCCGTTTTTGACGGCCTCGCTTATGTGGTAGCGTTCCTCGAAAGCTTCCAGCAATTTGTGTGTCCGCTCCATCACCGTGTTGTAGGCCAGATTGGTCATTTCCTTGTTCGGAAAAGCCTCGGCCACCGTGACCACGCCGTAGGGCAGAGAAATATAACCTTCGACCGACGCCCGACCGCCGTGCACGCGAGCCAGGGAAACTTCCGTCGAACCGCCGCCGATGTCGAACACCAGCACCCTTTTGATGCCGCGTTTTAAGAGCGGCAGGCAACCGATGACCGCCAATCTGGATTCTTCCTGCGAAGAGATGATTTCCAGACTGAGCCCCGTTTCCCTTTTAACCTCCGCCAGAAATTCGCGGCAGTTTTTCGCCCGGCGGCAAGCCGCGGTCGCGACGAAACGCGCCTTGTAGATGGGCGCGTATTCGCTGATGATTTCCGCGCAAATTTTCAATGCGCGGATGGTTCGCCGGCCGGCTTCCCGACTGAGTTCGTTGGCCTTTATAATCCCCTCGCCCAAACGGGTGATGCGGGAAAATGTTTCGGTGATATGAAAAGACGTCGGTGTCGGCGAAGCAATGACCAGACGGCAGGAGTTGGTGCCGAGATCTATGGCCGCGTAGTTGCGCACGGGGGCGTTTTCCCGTCCGCCGCGGCTGTGTCTTTTATATTTTTGCATTCTTCATATCAATCAATTCTTCTAATTTTTCAAATTTTGCCTATTGTGAACGATTTTTGCCTTTAAGACAAGTTTTTTTTGCAAATAAGCACCGTTTTCGGCATCTGCGGAAACAACGAGGAAAGCGACAAAAAACGCCGCCCGAAAGCAGCGTTTTTTGCACAAAACATCAATCGGCGGACGGCTATTCCGGATACAGTTCCTCGCGGATGATTTTGCGCAGCTCGTCGATGACCACCAGTTCTTTGTTTTCGTTCCGATAATGCCAGTAGACCCAACCGTTGCAGGCCGGAGCATGCTGCGCCGCCGCGCCCATCTGATGGATGGAACCGTTGCCGAAAGTGGAAACCAAAGTGCCGTCGGAGCGTATCAAAGCGGAAACATTGCCCTTGGCGTCATAAAGCTTGTCGCCGGCTTTGAGCAGTCCGCATTCGATGACCGCGCCGAAAGGAACCCGCGGCTGTCTTTTCTTGGTGGCATAGCCGAGGCAGGCGTCGTTTTTCACGCGCAGAACTTCTTCTATGCGCGCCGCCGCGCCTTTTACATATTCGGCATCGCGTTCAATGCCGATAAAATTGCGGCCGATTTTTTTGGCGACAGCGCCGGTGGTGCCGGTGCCGAAAAACGGATCCAAAACCGTGTCGCCGACATTGCTTGACGACATAATCACCCGATAAAGCAGAGCTTCCGGCTTTTGCGTCGGATGCAGTTTGCCGCCTTCCGCCGCTTTCAGGCGTTCTTTGCCGGTGCAAAGCGGCAGCTGCCAGTCGCTGCGCATTTGCACGTCGTCGTTCATCGCTTTCATGGCCTCGTAGTTGAAAGTATATTTCGATTTCGGCGTTTTGGCTGCCCAAATCAGCGTTTCGTGGGCATTGGTAAAGCGGGTGCCCTTAAAATTCGGCATCGGGTTGGTTTTGTTCCAGATAATATCGTTTAAGATCCAAAATCCCAGATCCTGCAGGATGCAGCCGACGCGGAAGATGTTGTGATAGGAGCCGATAACCCAGATACTGCCGTCGTCTTTTAAGACCCGGCGCGCCGCGCTCATCCAGGCACGGGTATATTCATCATACTCCTTCATTGAGGAAAAATTGTCCCATTCCTCGTAAACGCCGCTCACATGCGAGTTGTCCGGGCGGGTGAGCGCTTCGCCCAGCTGCAGATTATAGGGCGGATCGGCAAAAATCAGATCGACGGATTTTTCCTCCATCTCATTCATAACCTTAACACAATCGTCGTTGATAATCGTGTTGAGGATTTTTTTGGTTTCAATACTCATTACAAGTTATGCTTTCTTTTTTGACAATGAGGGCAGTATGGCAAAAAGAAGTTATAAAATTATTAACAAAAAACGGCGAAAAAAAATATTTTTTGGCTAAAATTAATTCTTAAAAACACTCGTCAACGGCTGATATAAAAGGATTGTCAAAATAAACGGACTGCAAAAATAGCCAAAAAAAGAAACGGTTATTTTTTTACAATCCGCACCGACGACGCCCCTGTCCGGCTCCCCGAAGGATATGGCCGACCGGTCGGCGGCGCACAAAAAAAAGGCAGTCCGAAAAAATCGGATCTGCCCAAAAACATGGAAAAGTTTTTGTTTTAAGCCACCATAAGCCCTTTCAGGAGAGCTCCGCGACCGGCGGCCTTTGCGGCAACGGCAACGTCGTGAGGAACTTCCGAATATTTACGCAGATAAGCGGCTGCCGTCTTCAGATTTTTTGAACGAAACAGCTCCGGCAGCACCTCGTTGACGATATCGTGCGATTTAATGTAAGCCATTTTTTTAGCCTCGTTGTTACCGCCGATGATGTTCATCTGCTCTGCCACTCTCGAATTTCCCTGACCGTTGCGGGTTGCTTTATTCATCACTTTCATATCTAATTTGTTTAATAAGTAATTCCGGTGACAAGAATGGCACATATTAGACAAAATGTCAACAAAAATTTCGAAAAAATTATAAAAATTTCTGCACCGGCTTGTAGCTGCGGCGATGTTCGGGCGTAACTCCTTGTTTTTTCAAACCTTCCAGATGAGCCGCCGTTCCGTAGCCGGCATTTTTTTCAAACCCGTAGCCGGGATATTGCCGTGCCAGTTCTTTCATCAGACGGTCGCGGAACACTTTGGCGACAACCGACGCCGCGGCTATAGACAGAGAAAGAGAATCGCCTTTAACGATGGTTTGGCAGGCGCAGGGAAAAGCCGGCGGCAGCCTGTTGCCGTCAATCAACGCCGCTTGCGGACAAGAAAGGAGTTTTTCCACCGCCCGGCGCATAGCCAAAAACGTGGCCTGCAAAATGTTCAGCGCGTCGATTTCCCGGCAGGAAGCCTGCCCGACGCCTATTTGCAGACGCCCCGCCCTTTCTTCCGCCAGCATGCGTTCATACAATTTTTCTCTTTTCAGGGGCGTCAGTTTTTTGGAATCGTCAAGCCCTGCAGCCAAATCGGCCGCCAATTGCCGGTCAGGAATAACCACGGCCGCCGCCACAACCGGCCCCGCCCAGGGACCGCGCCCCGCCTCGTCAATGCCGGCAACATCAAAATCATATTTATTTTCAAATGAAAAATCAGGCATATATAAAAAACTCTTCAATAACAAGATTAACAAAACCTTACATCAAAAAACAAAAGACGGGGCAACCGATTATACCGGACAAAGACCTACCGCCAAACAACCGGTCGGGCTCCCGTAAAATATTTTCAATGCGCAATTGGCGTGGTCATATCCTGATCGTTATAGTTGTTTTTGATGACGTCGACAAAGCGGCTGCCCGTATCTTTCAGATCGCCGGCGTGCCGTGCGGCGCTTTCGCCCGCCGAACCGAACATGCCGACGGCTTTGTTATAAACCGTCTGCGGGTGAACGCCGAAACCAAACCAGGCAATTGCCAGCGCAACCGCCGCCGCTATCACAACATACAACAATGCTCTCATCTGTTTTTCCTATCGTTTTTGCGTGTTCAACCTCTGTCGATATCGAGATCCCAACCGCCGCGGCGCGTCAAAGATGACGGCCGCCTTGCGCACCAGAGCTTCACTGATGCCGTCCTTGGTCAAAAGGAACCTTTTGGCCGTTTTTTTGCGGTCAAGGTAGTACTGTGCCTTGCTGATAATGTTTGCCTGCACAAACGGATTGACCGGAATGTCTATTTTAATATAGCGGCTGAGGTTGACCAGTTCATGTTTCCTCGTATCCGGATTGTAGATATAAAAACTGTAAAGCAGCGAGCGCTGCAGCAAATATTCCTTGTGGTCGACATCTTCGCCTTTGGCGATGGAGTTGCGCGCTTCCTGTTCGGGCAGCCGCTGAGCGAATTTCGGCAGGTGCCGCGCGAGGTCGTTTTCAATCCAATGCTTTAATTTTAGATTAAGCATAAAATCATTGTTTTTCAGGAAGTTATCCCTTATTTCCTGAGGTTTTTCATCAAGTACGGACAAGCAGGGCTCCTGTTGTCTCAGTTCCTGCCAATTGCCCGTTTGCCAATAGCGTCCGAGACGAAAAACGGTTACGGAAAAAGCGGAGCTTCTTTCGTCTTCAACCAACAAATTGTATATATCCCGGGCGCAAAGCGCAACCGATTTCGGATGCAGGCAGCGGTTATCGAGCAAAATTTTGTTGCGGAAATGATGAAATTTGTGGATAAACGTGCCGATGTAGTCGCTGCGAAACATCCGCACGCGGCAATATGCTTCGTACAATGCCGAATATTTTATCAAGTCTTTGTCTTTGAACGTACGTTGCAAAATTTCGCTCAAAAGTTCGTTGTCCGGTTTTTCTTTGGCAAACCAGGATCTTTTGCGGCGAGCCTTTTCTTTTACAAAAGCCTGCTCTACTTTTTGTATCATGCCCCAGTCGTCGGGTTGGAAGACATAACGGTTTTCGACGATAATGATGGAACGGTTGGTCGTTTGGCCGCGATAAGGGAGTTTTCGTTCGGGAACGATATCCACCTTGTAGGTAACGTTGTTCCAGCGCACATAGTGGGAAAGGGTTTCTCTTTCCACGGCAATGCCGATGCTTTTGAGCATGCGCGGCATAACTTCTTCGGAAATTTGGAAAGAATCGGTTATCAGACCGGCAACCTCCCGCGGGGCGGCGTGCAAAAAACCGTTGCTGTAGTTGGCGGGATTAATTACAACGTCGTTGTCAAAACTGCTGGAGCGTTCGCGGCTGTCTTCCGATTCGATAAAAAACATCAGATCCTGAGTAGCGTGGCTGTCGATAACTTCTTCCAAACGCGAAAAATTTTCGAGTATTTCTTTGCGCAGGCCGTTTTTGGCGGCATACTCCTCACATGTCAGCCGCGAGATTTTTTTCATGGTCGAATAGGCATTGTATTTGCTGAATTCTTCGGCAGAAATCTCCAACAGCATACTGCGGACGGTGTTACTGACCTGCCCGTTGACAACAAAGAAATTTCCTCCTTTCCCGGCTACCACGTCCATTTGCTCTTCCCCCGTTTGTCTTCTGACATCTCCTATAATCATAATACAAAAATTATTTGTTTGACAACAAGTTTTTACTCCCATGACTGCTTTTAATAAAAATGTCATAATATACGCTTACTTTTTTGTCTTTTTGTCGACGATAAAGGCTGTCGTTTCCGAGCTCTTTTTTGGTAAAAACGATTACTTTTAATGTATACAACTTCATCGCCGCTATTGCCTTTTGCATCCCTTTTGTTATCCTGTTTAAAAATCATGAAACATTGTGCAACAAAAAGGAGGAACAATAAATGGAATTTGCGATTTTTCTGGTGGTTGTCATCTTTTTCGTGCTGTTGACGTCGGTGGTCATCGTCCGTCAGGGGTATGAATACACGGTGGAAAGCCTTGGCCGCTATACCCGCACCCTCACCCCGGGACTGCATCTGATTGTCCCCGTGATTGAACGCGTGGGGGCAAAAATAAGCCGCATGGAACAGGTGCTGGACGTGCCCTCGCAGGACGTCATCACCAAAGACAACGCCACCGTGCGCGTTGACGGCGTGCTCTTTTTCCAGATTCAACAGGCCGCAAACGCCGCTTATCAGGTAAAAGATCTGAACGTCGCCATCCTTAACCTGATTATGACCAACATCCGTACGGTGATCGGCAGCATGGAAATTGACGAACTTCTTTCGCAGCGCGACGCCATCAATCACAAACTGCTTTCCGTCGTCGACGAGGCAACCATTCCCTGGGGGGTTAAAGTTACCCGCGTGGAGATAAAAGACATTACCCCGCCGGCAGACCTTATCGACGCCATGGCGCGGCAGATGAAAGCCGAACGTGAAAAACGCGCCAACATCCTCGACGCCGAAGGTATCAGACAATCGGAAATCCTGAAGGCCGAAGGCGAAAAACAGGCCGTCATTCTGGCAGCGGAAGCCAGCAAACAGTCGGCCATCCTGGCGGCAGAGGCAAGCAAAGAAGCCGCTTTCCGCGAAGCCGAAGCCCGCGAACGGCTGGCTCTGGCCGAGGCCAACTCCGCCAAAATGGTATCGGACGCCATTGCCGGCGGCAGCCCGCAATCGCTCAACTATTTCCTCGGACAGAAATATATTGACGCCCTGCAGGGCATTGTGACCTCTCCCAACCAAAAGCTTTTGATGCTGCCGATGGATACCGCCAACGTAATGGGCTCCATCGCCGGCATTGCCGAAATTGCCAAAGAAGTGCTGCACGATCAAAGCGCGCAGGCCGGCAAAAGGACCAAAGCAAAAGGAGAATAAACAATGACCTATATGGAGTGGTTTACGCTCGGGCTTTTGCTGGTGCTGCTGGAACTGTTTGTGCCCGGCGTGTTTCTCATCTGGTTCGGGCTGGCCGCCTTTGCCTCGGGCGTGGTTGCCGTCTATTTTGAACCGACGTTCATTGAACAGGCGCTCATTTTCTGCGGCTTCTCGGCGGTCTTTTTATTGCTGGGCTGGCTGATTTACGGCAAACTGACCGGACGCAACATGCCCGAAGAATACCGCCATTTGAACGACCCGGCCGGCGCCCTTGTCGGCAAAACCTTTATCCTGATTGAAGACGAGGCGGACGGTCGTTCCAAAGCAAAAGTCGGCGACACGGTGTGGATTATCAAATGCAAAGACGGCGCCCAAAAAGGCGACAAAGTCAAAATAACCGGCGTTATCGACGGCGTTATCCTGAAAGGGGAGGACATCACGGACAAAAAAGACTAGCCCGCCCGAAAACAAAAAGAAAACCCGTAAACCGAACTGCCCCGCAAAAGCGGGGCAGTTTTCAAAAAAACATTTTTTCTTAGTCGACGACAGTTGTCAGCGCCCGAACAAAACCAACACGGCAACGGCGGTCGTCAACAACAGAGCCTGGCGGAAAGAAATGTTTCCGCCGATCGTTTTTCGGCCGCATAAACGCAAAACGGCGCCGGCAACAAACACCCAGACAATATACAAATACAGGGCAGCCGTTACATACGACGGGTTGGGCGCGGCAAACATGGCAAAATTTTTACAAATCATGGACAGCACCAACACCGGCATCAGCGAGGCATATTTTATATTTCGCAAAGAAAAGAGCATATCGGTCTTTCCGCCGGCGCCGAAATAAAAAGAAAGGTTAATCACAGAAATAACCAGCGCCGTAAGCAAAATATAATAATAACTTCCCCGAACCATTTCATCGGGCGCAAGAAAGCTCATCGCCGTTTTGTTCAAAACATCGCAAAGCGCGCAAAACAACAGATACGGCAGCATATAAATCAGCGCCCGACGGCTGCGACGGCTGCGCCGATAGCCGGAAACGGAATATATGACAACCGAAAGCGCCGCCGTTATCGCCAGAAAACGAAACGGTTTATGCCACAATTCCGCCGCCTGAGCGGGATTAAAAACAAGCCACAGCACAAAAACAAGCCCGACGCTGAACGGATGAATGGCCGAAACCGTTTCCGCCCCGAATGTTCTCATGGCTCGAAAATTGCGTCTGTCAATAAAAGAAATCACACCGCCCTGCACCAGACAGACGGCATAAAAATACGGTGACTCCACGGGCGCGAAAAAAAGGACGAAGGGCAGCAGCAGCAATGCCGGAACCGCGCCGCGGTACAACATAAATATCGTCGGCGGAATTTTTGCCGCCTGATTGCCGAGATAATACATTCCGGTTGCAAGACTTGCCCAAAAAGCATATACCGCCCACATATCGTTTTCCCCTTCAACGTTCGGACAACAAAAATCCGGGAAGAAGCGCCGGTTACGGCCGCCCTGCCCGGATTCGTTATTAAAATCGGCGATTTTCTAAACAATCATCGCCGTAAATTCGGCTTCCGAAACAACCTTGTCGTCAACCATGGATTTTCCTTTGAAAACAAAGACATTGCGGCGAGCTTGCACCTTTTCGACATGCATTCTCAGCTGATCGCCCGGCTTGACCGGTTTGCGGAACTTGACGCCGTCTATCGACATAAACAACACGCTCACAGGTTTGTCGCCCAGACTTTCTTTTGAAGCTGCAACCACCAGCGCGCCGGCCGTCTGCGCCATGGCTTCAATCTGCAACACGCCCGGCATGACCGGATTGCCCGGAAAATGCCCCTGAAAAAACTCCTCGTTCATGGTCACGTTTTTGATGCCGACGCCTTTTTCGCCGGGAACTTCCACTTCCAGCCTGTCCACCAGCAAAAACGGATAGCGGTGAGGCAAAAAGTTCATGATATCTTCAATATTGTAAATTTTGTTTTCTGACATAGTTTTTTCCTTACTGATTTATTTTTTTGAATTTTTCTGCAAAAAAGCCACTTGGCGCATAAAATCCTTGAACGGAACCGCAGGCGTACCCATCACCACCGTGCCGGGCTCGATATCGCGCATAATTCCCGACTGCGCGGCAATCTGCGCGCCGCTGCCGACGTTCAGATGGTCGGCAAAACCGCTTTGCCCGCCGCAAACGACATAATCGCCGAAATTGCAGCTACCGGCAATGCCGGTCATGGAAACCAGAATGCAGCCGCGCCCCATTTTGTCGTTGTGGGCAATCTGCACCAGGTTGTCCACCCGCGTACCGTCGCCGATCACCGTGTCGTCCATGGCGCCGCGGTCAACGCAGGTGCAGGCGCCGATTTCCACGTCGTTGCCGATAATCACCCGACCAAGCTGGGGTATCCGCTTGTGAACGCCGTTGATGGTCTGAAAACCGAAACCGTCCTGCCCCAAACGCGCGCCGTTATATATGTAGCAGTTGTTGCCCATAATCGTATAAGACACATAAGCCTGCGCGCCGATACGGCAGTTGTCGCCGATTTTGCAGTTGTCGCCGATCACCGCAAACGGCTCAATCACCGTGTTGCTGCCGATTTCCGCCCCGTCGCCGATAACCGCGTAATCAGCCACGGAACAACCGTCGCCGAGTTTGGCCGTCGGAGCTATGCGTGCCGTCGGAGCAATGCCCGGCGCCGGTCTTTTTTCGGCATACATGGCCTCGTTTAAGGCCAGAAAAGCCGTTTTCGGATCGGCGGCAACCAGCACCGCCGTCGCCGCCGGCACCAACGGCGCCAGTTCGGCGGTGGTCACGCAGGCCGCAGCCTTTATGTTTTGGGCGGCCGCTTTCTTTTTGCGGTCGTAGAAAAAGCATATCTCTCCGGCGCCGGCTTTGTCCATGGTGTTAATGTCGGTCACCGTTTCCGCCGCGCGGCTCGCGTCTTGCAGCTCGGCGCCGCAAAGAGCGGCGACTTCGGCCAGGGTCGGCGTGCATTTTTTGATATAAAAACGCGTATCTACCATATTTTTCTCCTTTACAGACTGGTTCCGAAATTCAGACGGAACACTTCCGTTTCATCATAGTCTTCCTTAACCACGGGGAAACCGAAATCGATATCGATTTTGCCCATCGGTGACAGCCAGCTGAAGCCGAAACCGACGGAAACGCGCGGATTATCGGAATATTCGACAATTTTATAACTGACGTTGTCCGGCTTGCCGAGCATACCGACATCCACGAACGTGCGCCCCTTGATGCCCACTTCGTCCAACCCTATCGGGAAGATGACTTCCGCTCCGGAATAAACCATCCAGTTGCCGCCCAGCGAGTCTTCGGTATATTTGTCGCGGGCGCCGATACCGGCACTGTCAAAACCGCGCATGGTCGAACCGCCCAGGAAATAGCGCTGCGACAGGCGCACGTCTTCGCCGTCGTAACCGGCGATATAGCCGCCGTTGACAAACAGCTTTAAGGTATAGTTGTCCCAAAACGTGTTGTACCAATAGGCTTTGGCGTCAAACTTCAAATATTTTTCATCGCCGCCGGCGCCGGCAATATCATTGCCGAACGACAGATAGTAACCTTCTTTCGGGTCTATGGCGTTGTCGCGCTTGTCATAATACAACGTTTGTCCGAAGCTTGAACCGACGTAGTCTCCTTCTTCCTGCTGAATGTAAATGGAGGCGCCTTTGCTGACGTCTTTAATTTCGTCCTGACGCAGGGTATAGCGCACCGTCTGATACAAATCGTCGGTGTAGTTCCAGCCAAGACGCAGACGCCCGCCGATGGTATCTTCGTCATAAGACGCTTCGTCCTGATAGTCGCTTTCGCTCTTGAACAGGTCGATACCTGCCGACAGCGGCCGGTTGAGGAAATACGGCTCCGTGAAATTAATGTTATAATCCTGCACGCGCTCGGATATGCCGAGATCAAAACCAAGCTGCTGGCCTTTGCCCATAAAGTTGTTTTCGGTCACGCCGGTGCGAATTAAGGCGCCGTTGACGGTGGAATAGCCGATGCCGACATTAAAATATCCGGTCGATTTTTCGGTTACGTCAACATTGATATCGGCGCGGTTGTCATCATTTGTCGGCGCGGTGGTAATATCCACCTTGCTGAAGTAGTTCAGATTTTCGATATTGCGGCGGGAAGCGCGGATTTTGGCGGCGTTGAAAGCGTCGCCCTCATTGAGGCGAAACTCGCGGCGGATAACTTCGTCATAGGTGCGGCTGTTGCCGGTAATGTTAATCCGGTTGATAAACACGCGCGCCCCTTCGCGGATGCGAAAGTTAATTGTCATGGAACCGGTTTTCATGTCCTTTTCCAGCTCCGGCTCCACTTCCACAAAAGCAAAACCGCGTTTGCCGAGCTCTTCGGTAATGGCATACACGCCTTTTTCCACCTTGGCGGCATTATACCAGTCGCCGGCTTCCAGATCCAGCTCTTCGCTCAGGCCGTCGGTATTGACTTCCGGCAGCTCGGAAACAATGTTGATGTCTTTTATCCGGTAGCGTACCCCCTCTTCCAGCACCATCGTAATCACAAAAGACTGGCTGTCCGGGCTCAGCTCCGCCACCGACGAAACAACGCGGAAGTCGGCATAGCCGTGATTGTTGTAAAAGCGGCGCAAAAGCTCTTTGTCATAATTGCTTTTTTCGGGATCATAGTTTTCCGAAGATGAAAAAATACGCCACCATCTGGTTTCCTTGCTCAGGATTTCCCCCTGCAGGTCGCTGTCGCTGTAGTGCTTGTTGCCGATAAAGTTGATTTTGGTAATTTTGGCCAGCGGACCTTCGTCGATTTCGTATATCAGATCGACGCGGTTCTGGTCGCGCTCGATGATTTTCGGCTCCACTTCCGCGGCATAGCGGCCGACGCGCTTATATACCGTCAAAATGCGCTGCACGTCTTCTTCCACCTTGGCCGCCGTATAAATCGAGCGGGGACCGAGCTGCACTTCGCTTTCGAGCATCTGGTCGTCCACCTTGTCGTTGCCGTCAAAAAAGCGTTTGTTTATCACCGGGTTTTCGTCCACCTTAATGTTCAGCACGTTGCCTTTGACGGCAAAGGAAACATCGGCGAAAAGCCCCGTGGCATAGAGCTTTTTGAAAGCGTCGTTTAAGACTTCGGAATTGACGTCGTCGCCCGGATTGACATTAACATAAGACAAAACCGTCTCTTTTTCCACCCGCTGCAAACCGTCGACGTTAATTTTGTCGACCACGGCGGCTTCGGCCGTGCCGGCTGCCGCCAGGCAGGAAACAAGGGTTACCAGTTGTGTTTTTTTCATGACTGCATCCTTCTTTAAAAACTATCGAGATATTTTTTTCAAGCAAAAAAACGGTGGAACAGATGGACGACATCGTTCCAGGTGGCAAAAATCATCAGTGCCAGAATCAGGGCAAAACCGGCCTTGAACAGGTTTTCCTTTACTTTGGCGCTGATTTCGCGGCGAATGATGATTTCCGCCGTATAAATAACTACATGACCGCCGTCGAGCACCGGAATCGGGAACAAATTGATAAGCCCCAGATTAATCGACAGCAGCGCCATAAAGGCCACAAAATCAAGCCAGCCGTTCTTGCGCGAAATGTCGCCGGACATTTCCGCAATGCGGATAATGCCGCCCAGATCTTCGCTGCCGCGGCGGCCGGTTATCATCTGCCCCACGCCGCGGAGCGTACCTTCGGTAATCCGCCAGGTCTCGCCGCAGGCTTCGGCAAAAGCCGCCGGCAGCGACATTCTCTGATGGTCGAGCTCCATGGTGTTCATCGACTTGATGCCGAGCATCGGACGTTCCGTTTTCTGGCCGTTTGCCTCCACTTCCATCATCTCCAGCGGCACCGACAAATCAATGATTTCTTCGCCGCGACGGAGCTTGACTTCGGCCACGCCGCCGACCGTTAAGGCCACTTCGGTCGTTATGTCGCTGAAGTTTTCCATCGCGCGGCCGTTAATCTCCAATATCCGGTCGGCTTTGACAATGCCGGCTTTGTCCGCCGCGCCGCCTTTCACCACTTCGCCGACCACCGGCGGAAAGCTGAATTTGCCGAGACAGGCAAAAAGCAGCGTAAAAATCAGAATGGCAAACAGATAGTTAAACCCCGGTCCGCCGAGCACAATGGCCAATTTTTTCCACGGACTCTGAAAGGGGAAAGCCTGTTTTTTGTCTTCTTCGCTCAGTTTTTCCGCCTCTTCGTCGCTGCCGGCGGAAGCCGCGTCGGCATCGCCCAAAAACTGACAATAACCGCCGAGCGGGATGGCGCAGATTTTCCAGTTGGTATTATGCCGATCGGTAAAGCCCCACAGTTTTTTGCCGAAACCAATGGAAAAATCGGTAACCCTCACTCCCGTCAGGCGGGCAATCAGAAAATGCCCGAATTCGTGCACAAAAACCAAAATCCCCAGCAAAACAATGAAAGGGACAATGTAATAAACGCCGTTAACTAACCATTCCATAACCGTTACGCCTTTTTACCTCAAATGCTAAAACCAGTAAGACAACAACAAAAACACGAAAGGAGCCGTAAAAATCAGCCCGTCAATACGGTCAAACACGCCGCCGTGTCCGGGGATGAGCGTGCTCGAATCCTTGATGCCGAGATGTCTTTTAATGGCCGACTCGATTAAGTCGCCGATCTGTTCCAACACGGCCAAACCCGCACCGGCCGCCGCCAGACGCCAGTCGTTGATGCCGAAAAACCACACATATCCCCAGCAGCACAACGCCGCCAGAGCCATACCGCCGAACAGACCCGACCAGGTTTTGTTGGGGCTGATTTTGGGCGCCAGTTTCGGTCCTTTAACGCTTTTGCCGACGACATAGCCGCCGATATCCGTGGCCCACACGGCCAGCACAAAGCACAGAATATGGAAAGCGGTAATGTAATAAATCCACATCAGCGAACCGATGCCGATGGTAATGTAGGGCACCCCCAGCGCCAGCAACAGACGGTGCGGCTCGTCTTTGGCCTTAAACCACACCAGAAGCGTGCAGCCGATAAGCGCCAAACCGATGCCCAGCCACGAGTTGAGCATGACCGCCACCGCCATTGACAGCGTGTAGGCCAGCGCATAGACTTCCGGCTTTTCGGTCGCCGCCATTTTGCTCCATTCCCACGCCAGCAGCGCGCCGACGCCGGCCAGCAGCAAAACCACGTAGGGATAGCCAAAATACAAAACGGCAATAACCAGCGGCGCCATAACCAAAGCCGCCGCCGTCCGCACCAGAATGTTGGATTTAGCTTTTACCATATCTTCTCTCCCGCAAATTAAAATTGGCAACAATTTTTTCCAGCTCCGCCCGGTTGAAATCGGGCCACAGGGCATCGCTGAAATAAAGTTCCGAATAAGCCGCCTGCCACAAAAGATAGTTGCTCAGCCGCTGCTCGCCGCTCGTGCGCACGATAAGGTCCGGATCGGGCATGTCTTTCGTATAAAGCAGACCGGAAAACAGGCGTTCGTCTATATCTTCGGGTCTGATGTCACCGGCACGCACCAGTACCGCCGTTTTGCGCACGGCATTTAATATTTCCTGCCGGCTGCCGTAGCTGATGGCCAGACACAGCGTCAACCCGTCGTTGGCGGCCGTTTTTTCCTCTATCCGCCGCATGCTCTCGACAATATCCTTGTCCAGCATGCCGCGCTCGCCGATAAAGACAATCCGCGCGTTGTTTTTTTGAATTTCCTGCAAGTCGTTTTTCAGATATTCGCGCAAAATATCCATCAGGGCGGCCACCTCTTCCGCATCGCGCTGCCAGTTTTCGGTGGAAAAGGCATAAAGCGTCAGATACCTGATGCCCAAATCTTTTGCGTCGCGGCATACCTGTTCCAGCGTTTTGGCACCCTGCCGATGACCGGCAACGGCAGGCAGCCCGCGGCGGCGCGCCCAGCGGCGGTTGCCGTCCATGATAATGGCCAGATGCCGCAATTTGTTTGTCTGTTCGCTATCCACGTTCGGCTCCGGCCCTATACCTGCATGATGTCTTTTTCTTTTTGCGCCAGCGCGTCGTCGATTTTTTTGACATAATCGTCCGTCAGTTTCTGGATTTCGTCGCCGTAGCGCTTTTCTTCGTCTTCGGAAATTTCGTTGTCTTTTTTCAGTTTCTTAACACCGTCCAAAGCATCGCGGCGAATGTTGCGCACGGCTATTTTGCCCTGTTCGGCATATTTGCCGGCCACTTTCACCAGCTCTTTGCGGCGCTCTTCGGACAGGGGCGGAATGGGAATGCGAATCAACTGACCGTCGGAAGCGGGGTTTAAGCCCAAATCGGACTCGAGAATCGCTTTTTCCACAGCCTTGGCCAGGCTGCGATCCCATACGCTGACCGACAAGCAACGGGCATCGGGCACGCTGATGGTGCCGACCTGCGCAATCGGCGTCGGCGAACCGTAAGCTTCTACCATAATGCCGTCCAGCAGGCTGGCATGAGCCCGTCCCGCGCGCAGACCGCCGAAATCGGTTCGCAGTGTTTCCAGCGTTTTTTCCATTCTGTTTTTGGCACTTTCTTTAATTTGACTGTAATCGGACATTTTTTGACCTCTTGTGATTTATTTAATGATTGTAAATTTGCCTTTTCCGGCGACGGCATCTGCCAGAGCCCCCTTGCCCGCCAAAGCAAAAACAATAATCGGCAGACGGCTGTCTTTGGCCAGCGACACGGCGGTGATGTCCATCACTTTCAGACCTTTGGCAATAACCTCGTCATAGCTTATTTCCTCAAAGCGGACGGCCGAAGCATCTTTTTTCGGATCGGCGCTGTAGACGCCGTCCACCTGCGTAGCCTTGAGCAAGGCATCACATTCCATTTCCGCCGCGCGGAGAGCAGCCCCCGTATCGGTTGTAAAATAGGGGTTGCCGGTACCGCCGGCAAAAATCAGCACTCGTTTTTTTTGCAGATGCCGCACGGCCTGCCGGTAACTGTAGGTTTCGCACACGGCGGGCACGGCCAGACCGGAAAGCACGCGCGCTTCCACTCCCGCCGTTTGCAACGCGTTTTGCAAAAACAGCGCGTTCATAACCGTTGCCAGCATCCCGACCTGATCGGCCACCGGTCTGTTCATGCCGGCGGCGGCCTCGCTTGCACCGCGAAAGATATTGCCGCCGCCGACAACAACGCAAACTTCCGTCCCCATGGCGCAGATTTCTTTTATCTGCTCCGCTAAGGTGCAAAGCACATTATTATCAATGCCGAAATTTTTGCTGCCCATCAGACCTTCGCCGGAGAGCTTGAGCAAAATGCGTTTATACAGCGGTTTCATCTGTTGCCCCAAATGTTGTGTTGCCACTCTGATTTTGCTTTATATTAAACAATTAAATCGGTTTGTCATCAACATTTTCATTTTTACCCCACAAAAACCGGCAATATTTTCCCCGGGCGGCAAATATCGGGAAGCGGGCTTGATTTTTTTGCCGTCATGGCTATAAAATAACGGAAACAAAACATTAATATCCGAGGAGAACAATCATGTCTGTTGCACCCAAAAAAATCGCCGTCGTCCTTGCCGGCTGCGGCGTTTTTGACGGCAGCGAAATACACGAAGCCGTCTGCACCCTGCTCAATCTTGCCGCAAACGGCGCAGCCTATCAATGTTTTGCCCCCGACGCGCCGCAGCCGACGGTTATTGATCACCGCCGCAAAACGCCCGCCGTCGGCGAAAGCCGCAACATGCTGACCGAGGCGGCCAGAATAGCCCGCGGTAACATTAAAAGTCTGGACGAATTTAAGCCCGAAGATTTTGACGCCGTCATTTTTCCGGGCGGACAGGGAGCCGCCAAAAACCTCTGTAATTTTGCCCTCAGCGGCGCCGCGGCGGAAGTAAGACCGGATGTGAAAAAAGTCCTGACCGACGCCTATGGTGCCGGTCTGCCCATCGGCGCAATATGCATTGCGCCGGCGCTGGTCGCTTTAGCGCTCGGACATCACGGCATAACTTTAACCATCGGCAACGACGCCGCCACCGCCGCGGAAATCGAAAAAACCGGCGCCCGCCATCAGGTTTGCGAAACGGAGGGCGTCTGCGTCGACGAACAGCACAGAATCGTTTCCACGCCGGCCTATATGCTGGCCTCTTCCGTTGCCGAGGTCAACGCGGGCATTGCCCGACTGGTTAAGGAAATTTTGCGGATGTGCTGAAGCGGCTCGCAAAAAAAATCAGGCCGCAAGCAGGTTTTTGAGCAGAATGCCCAGCTTGCGCCATTTGCTGACGCGCGGTTTGGGAGAAATAATCTCCCAGCCGCGTTTTTCCATAATATCAAAATAGCGCTTGTAGATATCGGCAATCAATTTCAGCGGGCGCGCCGTCTTTTTGTCGAGACCGTCCAGAATGGCATAGGCCTTGCGGTAGTTTTCTGCGGCAATGGCCGCCAGTTCGCGACGGGCGCGGGCAAGATTCTTGTCCACCACCACGCTTTTGGGATCGGTGGCGCTGATGCCGGCTTTTTGCAACAGCTCCTGCGGAATATAGAGCCGGTCGTTTTGGGCGTCTTCCTTTACATTGATAAGAATGGTCGTTATCTGCAGAGAAAGCCCCAAAGCCGTGGAAAGCTCCTTGATAACATTTTCATCGGTGCAGCCGAACACCCTGAGTGACAGGCTGCCGGTCATGCCGCCGACGCCGCGGCAATAGCCGGAAAGCTGTTGCAGGGTCGGCGCCTGCAGCGGGTTGTCGATGTTGGCGGAGATGCTGTCCACAAGGTTCAGAAACTCGGCTTTCGGCAGCTTAAAACGCATGCAGTTTTTATAAATACGGCGACCGATATCCGTTGCCGGCACTCGGCGGTCAAAAATATTGTCCAGTTCTTCGCGCCACATGCCGAGGATTTCCTGTTTTTCGGCCAGTTTTATCGGGCTTTCGACCACGTCTTCCAGATGGCGGACAAAAGCCAGCAGGGTATAAAGAGCTTCTCTTTTGGCCTTGGGCAGCAACTGCATGCCCCAAAAGATGGTTCGTCCGCTGGTGTTTTTGATTTTGCGGCGCACGATTTTTCTGATATCTCTCATTTTTCCGGCCTTATTCACATTTTCCTGTTTTTATCACAATTTAAGATATTTGCGTCTCAAAATCAACAGCATTTTTTTTGCCGCCGACCGCTTTTGCCCATTTTTCGGCGGCAGCCAGCGCGCGCCGGCAATAGGCGTTTTTGCGCTCCGTTCCCTTTATTTTGCGAAATTTTCCGTTTGCCGTCAGTTCGCCGCGGATTTCCGGAAACAAACCGAAATTGATGTTCATCGGCTGAAAATTTTCAGCATCGACGGCGGAAGTGATATGCCCGAGCATGGCGCCGAAAGCCGTTTCCGCCGGCGGCGGCAGCGGTTCTTCCCCAAGCGCGCGGGCGGCGGCAAAACAGCCCGCCAACAGCCCGACGGCGGCGCTTTCGACATAACCTTCGCAACCGGTTATCTGACCGGCAAAACGTATGTGCGGCATGGTTTTCAGACGCAATTCGCCGTCCAGGAGCAGCGGCGAACGGATAAACGTATTTTTATGAATGCCGCCGAAACGGGCAAACTCGGCGTTTTCCAACCCCGGAATCAGGCGAAAAACCTCTTTTTGCGCGCCGTATTTCAATTTTGTCTGAAAACCGACGATGTTGCGCAGGCTGTCGGCAAAATTGTCCTGCCGCAACTGAACGACCGCATAGGGACGGCGGCCGGTTTTCGGATCGGTCAGGCCGACCGGTTTCATCGGCCCGAACAACAGCGTGTCCCTGCCCCGCTCGGCCATCACTTCCGCCGGCAGGCAACCGTCAAAATAGGCCGCCTTTTCAAACTCGCGAAACTCGGTCTTTTCGCCGGCAAGGAGAGCGTCGACAAAACGGTTGTACTGTTCTTCGTTGAGCGGACAGTTAATATAGTCCCGGCTGCCGCCCTTGTCGTAGCGCGACTGGAACCAGGCTACATCCATATTGATGCTTTCGGTATAAACCACCGGCGCGATCGCGTCGTAAAAGGAAAGCGATTTTTCGCCCGTCTGCCGGCGGATGTCTTCCGCTAAGGCATCCGCGGTCAGCGGGCCGGTGGCAATAATGACCTGTCCCGCATCGGCCGGCGGCAGGACGGAAACTTCTTCTTCCGTTGTCTGCACCAACGGATGCCCGCGCAGACGGGAGGTTATAAAAGCGGAAAACGCCTCGCGATCCACGGCCAGAGCGCCGCCCGCGGGAACCCGACAGGCATCGGCCGCGGCCATCACCAGCGAACCGGCAAGCCGCATTTCCTGATGCAAAAGTCCCACGGCATTATATTCGCTGTCGTCCGAGCGCAGCGAATTTGAACACACGAGCTCGGCAAAACCGGGCAGTCGGTGCGCCGGCGAAAAGCGGCCGGGCTTCATTTCGTGCACAACGACCGGCACCCCGCGGCAGACGAGCTGCCAGGCGGCTTCGCTGCCGGCAAGACCGGCGCCGACGATATGGACGGGTTTTTGTTCCATGGTTATTCTCTTTGTTTAAGATGGCGTTATCTGCCTTATCTATACCCGGCAGAGCAAAAATGTAAAGCGGCTTTTTTGGGGTTGGGTGTGTTTTTTATCAAAATTATCGTTTGCTATTTTGCAGAAAATAAATATAATTGAAAAAAATTTTGCAAACACAACCCGGTTGATGTGATGAAAAAGAATTTATTTTCTCTTGTTGTTTTTCTGTCTGCTCTGGCTGTTAAGGCGGGGGCTGCCGACGAAATGGATGCCATGTTGTTTGAACCCGCCCCGAAAATAACCGCCGCCCCCAAGGCCAACACGCCTTCTCCCGCGGCCGTTTCCATCTCTCCGGCGGCAACCGGCGGCATTATCGTTAAGCCCGAAGCCGTAAGCGACGAGGAGTTTGCAAATATTGAATCGGCTTTTCCGGAAGAAGAGGCTCCGCTGCCGGCAATCGCATCTCCGGCGAAAAAACGGCCGGCAACCGACGACGGTGCCATCCAAAAAAGCCCCTCTTCTCAAAAATCGCTGACCGATGCTTTTAAGGAAACGGCGGCAAAAGAAGCCGAAGAGAAAGGAGAGAGCTCTTCTCCTCTTGCCGGCACATGGGTCGAAAAACTGGCTGAAAAGGCGCTTTCTTCCGCCAAAGAAGACGAAGAAGAACTTGAGGCCGGCAGTATCAGTCTCGAAGGCATGGTCAAGCGCTCCAAAAGCGGCAACCGGCGTTCAAACGCTTCGGTTTTCGATATCTCGGGGGTTATGCTGAGGATGAGTCTGCCGCAGGCAGAGGCCGCTCTCACCCGGCGAGGCTTCAAGAAAACATCACAAAAATTCGAAATTCCCAATTTCATCAAATGGCGGTATGAGGAAAAATGCCGCAACACCGGCGTGGTCGGTTACGAGCGTCTGGCCAACTGCGTGGTCAAAGCCGCCAAAGACAACAACCATCAATATGTGGAAAGCGAAACTTTTGTCAAATACGACACGCAGGAAGAAATTACCGTTAACCTGACCAGCAACTTTACCAACAACAAAATATACAAAATCACCTACCGCAGCACCTCCATGCGCAAAAATCAGGGCAGCAGCATGAAAGCGCAATATCTGCGGGACATCAAGGTATACGACTTCTGGCGGGTGGTTAATCAAAAATACGGCGTGCCCGACAACCGCGAAGACGTCATCTGGGGCATGGGTGGCACCAAACCTTATATGAAAGCCGCAACCGGTTTTCTGCTTTTGGAAGACCCCATGCTCAAGGAATTGGACTATACCCGCATGTCGCGCGAAGACCAGAAATATATGAACACCAATCTTTATAATTTCTAAGAATGATATGAGCGACAAAATCAACATTTCCGAACTGGTTTGCACACGCATCAGCCACGATCTTATCGGCAACATCGGCGCTTTTGCCAACGCCGTCGAACTGATGGAAGACGACGACGGCGAATTTTTGGAAGACATAAAAAACACGCTGAAGATAAGTTCGGCGGTATTAAACGCGAGGCTCAAATTTTTCCGCATGGCTTTCGGGCTGCAAAACGCCAATCTCGAAAATATGGATATTGTCAAAAAAACAACGGCCGACTATCTGCAAAGCCTAAACCTCGGCCATCCGATAAAAGCAGATATCAACGTTATCAGCAGCCCCTTTAACCGCGCGGTTATGCTGGCTTGCATGTGCGCGGCGGAGACGATTGTCCGCGGCGGCACGGTCAAGGTGAGCAGCACCCGGCAAGCGGTTATCGTGTCCGCGCTCAGCGATGCTCCGCTGGCAGAAAGCAAAATTGCCGCCATGCAGGCGGTTCTCGACGGTGAAACACCGGAAAATATTTCTCAATACGCCCCTCTTTTCTATCTGGCAAAAATTCTTGCCGACGAAGGACGGAAGCTGACAATCAACGTCTTAAACGGCTTTTCGCTTATCATCAGCTGAATTGAATATTGAATCAGGATTTTGCGGCAGCTTTTTTTCTCCTCCTCCTTAAATGTCCGCGCCTGCCGCCCTCCTTTTTTTCCCTCTCCTTTTCCCCTGCGCGCCGCCCCATTTTTCTTCCCTCCCTGCCGATTGTCCGCCATCCCTTTTTTCCATTTTCCTTACCTATCGGCAATCCGCCATACCTTTTTTTCTCTTTCTTTTGCCCATACCTTCCGCAGCCCCATTTTTTCTCCTTCCCTGCATGTTGCTCTTTTCCCCTTCCCTTCTACCCCCTCCCTTCCCGCACCTGCCGCCCTCCTTTTTTTCCCTCTCCCTTTCCCCGCACACCGCCTTTTTTCTCTCTCCCTTTTCCCGCGCGCCGCCTTTTTTCTCCTCTCCCTTCCCCTGCGCGCGCCATCCTTTTTTCTCCTCTCCCTTGAGGGGAGAGGGGGGACGCGCAAGCAGGGTGAAAATTGTGGGAGCTTTCGTTGTGAGTGGGGTGTGGCGGGCGGTTCTTTCTCCTCTCCC
>CALXRS010000015.1 GCA_944390915.1 uncultured Alphaproteobacteria bacterium | reverse complement strand
ATAACAAAGGATTTTTCCTATGCATAGCTGTAAGCTTTTCGGAACCACCGGCCTAGCCGGTGGTTTTCTGTTTACAACAAACCGCCCGCCTTGGCTGCCGCGGCAAACAAAACGATTGCTCCGCCGGCAACAAGCAACCGGCGGCGCCGCGGGCTGAACACCGGCACGGCGGCCGGCGATTTTTCTTTTTTCCGGCCGAAAGACAAACCGTGCCGCGGACAGGCGTCAAGGCAGCGCAGGCATCTGACGCAAGTTTCGTTATCCACTTTTTTATTTTTGAAATCGATGCTGCCGGTCGGACAGCGGGAAGCACAGGCGCCGCAGGCAACGCAACGATTTTCGTCAAGGCGTATCCGGTTGACACCGCGGCGGGCGAAAAGCCCGAGCAGCGCGCCCGCCGGACAGATGTTGGTGCAGAAATAACGCCCCTTAAACCACACCAAAACGGCAAGCAGTGCCAGCAAAGCAATCGAAAACCAGGCGCCTGACGCCGCTGAGGCGGACAAAGTATAAGGGTCGAGCAAACGGAACAAAAACGCCGTGCTACCTGCCAGCGCACCGAAAAAAACCGCCGCCGGAAAATATTTGTACGGCCGCGGGCGTCCGGGTTTGGTCTTGCGACCGCGGGCAAAAAGGGAAAACAGCAGCTCCTGGAACAACCCGAGCGGACATAAGGCGGCGCAATAAAAACGACCGAACAAAAAGGTAAACAGCAGCAACAGAAACAACAGCCCCAAAGCAGCAAAGGAAAAATCCGCTGACAGGCGCTGAATCAGAGGCAAAAGCTGCATATCAAAAAGAAGCGGCGGGTAAAACACCCCGGCAAAACCGGCCGCAAACAAAGCTCCGACAACAACGGAAAGGGCTATCATCAACCGGCGATATTTTTTATTCATCAACAAATTGCCTTTCTTTTTGCTTACCTGCCGCCCACCGCTATAAGCCGAAAATGATGGCCAAACCGCAAGCCATAATCGTGCCGCCGGCAATTTCGTGCGCATAATTGCCGAGTTTGCCGAAATCAAAAGCTTTCAACCCCAGCAAACCGCCGGCAACAGCCAGCATCATGGTGGCAATGGTCGCCACCGAAAAAAGAATCGTGCACGAGACAACCGCCGATGCCCCGAGCACGCTTGAGGCCGTTAAAATCGGCAGCAGGGCTTCACAAGGACCAAGCACAAAGATGATAAACAGCACCCATACGGTCATGTTCTTATCGTTTTCGGGCAGACCGACATACTCATGCTCCGCGCCGTGCTTGTGCAGCAGACGGTGGCGGAGGGCCCACAACAGATAGGCCCCGCCGAGACCTATCAGGGCATAGGCGGCAACATTGCCGCGGTTTTCTTCAATCCAGACAAATTTTTCTTCGCTCAGCCAGTGCGAAAAATAGATAAACGCAAGGGCTATCAACAGCGCGCTGGCAATATGTCCGAGGCCGCAGACAAAAGTCCACAACAGCGTTTTCTTCACCCCGTAGCCGCGGCTTTTGGCAATGGCGATAAACGGCAGATAGTGATCCGGCCCGGCAACGGTATGGATGACCGCCGTCAGCAAAGCCGTTGTCCACAAAGCGGAAAGCACGGTCGGCGACGCCGTCCCGTCCGCGGCAAAAGCCGCCGTCGGCAGAGCAAGAGCCAAAAGAATGGTTAAAATTGTTTTTTTCATCATCTTACATTTTCCTTGTCAAAGATTGTTATCCGTTTTTTCCGCAGGCGGCAGACGCACGTCCTGACTGCCGGAACGAAATCCCTCCAGATCCAGAGTTACAAAATCAAAACCGAGCGTTTTAAGCGCGTCAACGGCTGCGTCCGCGCGGGCGACAAAAAGCGGCAGAATCTCTTTATCCGCTTCTATCCGCGCCAGATTGCCGCGCACCCGCAGACGCAGATTGCGCACCTCCGGAAAAAGGCGCCTCAACACCCGTTCGCCTTCGGCGACCTGTTCGACCATGGCGGCGGTAATCCGCGTATTGTAATCAAAACGGGTGGCCAGACACGGAACCGCCGGCTTGTTTGCCGTCGGCAGTCCGAGCGCGGCCGACAGACGGCGGACGTCCGCTTTTGCAATTTCCAGTTCGGAAAGCGGCGAAACAACGCCCAGTTCGCGCAGAGCCTTGCGCCCCGGACGATAGACCCGCAAATCGTCGGCGTTGGTTCCGTCCACGAGATGTTGCAGCCCGTGCTTTGCCGCATATTCCGCAAAAAGAGAAAAAATCTTCCTTTTGCAATGATAGCAGCGATCCGGCAGGTTGCCGGCAACTTCCGGCAGCAAAAACGGGTCAAAGGAAAACAGTTTCCGCTCTACCCCGAAACCGGCGGCTATGTCTGCGGCCGCTTTAATTTCCGCTTTGTCCTGCAACGGCGTGGCGGCGGTCAGAACCGCAAGCGGAAAAGGCTTTTCTTTTGCCATCTCCGCCAACACGGCCAGCAGCAGCGTGCTGTCCACGCCGCCGGAATAAGCCAGCGCAATCCCTTCGGGCGCCAGCTTTTGCAGATATTGCCGCAGCCGCTCAAGCATGGTCTGTTTCTTCCGCCCGCCGGCGCGCTTCGTCAAACACTTTTCTGAAAGGCAGACCGGCTCCTTCCGCCGCCGCGCGAACGCTTTCATATTCCGGATTATAGCGGACAATGTCGCCGAGGCTGCATTTTTTGACCAGCACGTCGCCGCAGGGCAGACCGACTTTCATCATGTGCCGCTCCATGCAGGTAAACTCCGCCTTAAAGCGGCGGATGCCGATGGTGGTGGTGGTGCGGAAAACAATGTCTTCCATCTGCCGGCGTTTGCCTTCGGAGGTGATAATCCGCAGCAGATACGCCGGCCGGTTCTTTTTCATAAAACAGGGCACAAAATGCACGTCATGGGCGCCGGCGGCATACAGACGCTCCTGAACCAGACCGAACTCCTCGCCGGTCGAATCGTCAATGTTGCATTCCACCACCCACATCTGCGTTTCGTCGGCGGTGTCTTCGATAATCAGCGAACGCAAAAAGCTTGCCTGCCCGAAATCGCGCTTGCCGAGCCCGATGCCGGATTTCAGGATTTTATATTCGGAAGGCAGTTTGTCCATGCTGCGGACGGCGGCGGCAAAAGCAATCCCCGTCGGGGTTACGTGTTCGCCTTCCGCCGCGCCCGTGCGCAAAGGTATGCCGTATTTTTCGGCAATGTTCAACACCGCCGGCGCCGGAACCGGCAGCGTGCCGTGCTGGCAGACAACCGTGCCGCTGCCTTCGGTAAAACCGGTAACGATGCAGCCGTCAATCTGCAAATCGTCAAACAAAACCGCGGCCGCGACAATATCGACAATCGAATCGACGGCGCCCACTTCGTGAAAATGGACTTCTTCCGGCAAACAGCCGTGGGCTTTGCTTTCGGCCTCGGCCACAATCAGAAATATTTTTTTGGCGAGCGCGCGGGCGTTGTCGCTCATTTCCCCGCGGTCGATAATGGCATAGACGTCCGCCAGATGCCGATGTTCGTGGTGATGACGGTGCCCGGCTTCGTAAGCTTCTTCGTGATGATGTTCCGGATGATGCAGACGAACGTCAAAATCACAGCCGACAAGGCTGTATGACGTCTTTTGCGTAATCCGGTAGTCAAACCCTTCAAGACACAAACTTTTCAACACGGCATCCAGTTTGGCGCGATCGGCGCCGAGATCGAGCAGCGAAGCGACCGTCATATCGCCGCTGATGCCGTTGGTGCCGTCAAGATACAGATATTTGCTCATTTGTTTTTTGTTCCTCTGTTTTTTATCCTCAAAATCCGACAGGCCTGCACTGCCGCGCCGAAACCGTTGTCGATATTGACGACGGAAACGCCCTCCGCGCAGGAATTTATCATGGTTAAAAGCGCCGACAACCCGTGAAAAGACGCCCCGTAGCCGACCGAGGTGGGCACGGCGATCACCGGCGCCTCAATCAATCCGGCCAACACCCCCGGCAAGGCGCCTTCCATGCCGGCAACGGCCACCACCGCATCGGCTTTGCGGATTTCCTCCAGACGGGCAAACAGACGATGGATACCTGCCACACCGACATCATAGTGCCGGCTGACCGCAGCGCCAAAAAACTCGGCCGTGCGGACAGCCTCTTCCGCCACCGGCAAATCGGCCGTGCCGCCGGTGCAGACGGCAATGAGTCCCGGCAGCCGCGGCTGTTTGTCTGCACCGAGGGCAAGGGTTGCCGACGGTTCGTCATATTCCGCCGGCAGTCCGGACGCCCGGACAAAAGCCGCCTGTTCGGGCGAACAGCGGGTGCCCAAAACGGGCACCCCTTCGGCTTGAAAGGCCTGCAGAATCTTTGCCAGCTGTTCTTTGGTTTTGCCGGCGCAGTAAACGGTTTCTCCCATTCCCGTACGCAGGCCGCGGGTCAGATCCAGCTTGGCAAAACCGATATCGGCAAAACCTTCGTTCATAATCTAGAACCCCAGCCCTTTCAGCCAGTCGGCAAGACCCGACGTGCGGTTGCCGTAACCGGCCCAGGCATTTTCAATAACCCGGCAGTCCGCGCACTGGGCTTTGATGTCGGCCACGGTGTTCTGTTCTCCGCCGCCGCCGTGGGTGATGAACGGAATAACCGTCTTGCCGCGCAAATCGTATTTGGCCAAAAAGCTGCTTACCTGCGGCGTAATGGTGCCCCACCAGTTCGGCGAACCGAGAAAAACGATGTCATATTGCGACATATCGGCAACAGAGGTTGTCAGCTCGGGACGAAAACCGTTTTGGATTTCTTCTTTGGCCTGTTGAGTCATGGCCTGATATTCTTCGGGATAGGTCCCCGCGGCTTTGATTTCGAAAATATCGCCGCCCACCTGCTCGTGGATGGCTTCGGCCACTTCTTCGGTGTTGCCGCTGTAGGAATAGTAGGCGACAAGGATTTTTTCGGACGGCTTTGCCGCGGAAGATTCCTCAAGCGCTTCCGCATTGCCGCCCAAAACGGAGAAAACCGCGGCCACGGCCGTCCCCAACAATGATATTTTTTTCATATTTATCTCCTTTATATAAAATGAGTGTTTAACATATGGTCGGAAAGTGGTCGGAAAATTTTTCTTCAGGCGTCGAAAAGCGCGGCCACGTCTTTCATGCGGCGGCTGATTTCTATATGCTGCGGGCAATGTTTTTCGCACATGCGGCAGCCGATGCAGGCAGACGCCCGCCCGTGGTCTTTGGACAAAGCCTCATAAGCCTCTTTTTGCGCGGTCGTCGGTCGTCCCCTGCGTTCCTGCCCGGCGGCGTTATAAAGGGCAAAATAGTCGGGAATGGCTATTTTCATCGGGCAAAACTCCACGCAATATTTACATGCCGTGCAGGGGACGGAAACCTCAGCATGCAGCGTGCGCACCGCCTCTTCGACAACCTTTTTTTCTTTTTCGTCAAGCGGTTTGAAATGCTGCATGTAAGAGGTGTTGTCTTCCACCTGGTTCAGGGTGCTCATGCCGCTTAAAACCATCATCACGCCCTCGAGACTGGCGGCATAGCGCACCGCCCAGGAGGCAACGGACATGTTCGGCTCGGCGTCTTTGAACACTTTTTCCACCGACGGCGGCACGGCGGCCAGCATACCGCCCTTGACCGGTTCCATGACAATCACCGGTTTGTTGTATTTTTGCGCAACTTCATAGCAGCGGCGCGACTGCACGCTCGCGCTGTCCCAGTCGACATAGTTGATTTGCAGCTGCACGAATTCCACTTCCGGATATTCTTTCAAAACTTCTTCCAAAAGCTCCGGCCCGTCGTGGAACGAAAAACCGATATGGCGGATTTTGCCTTCTTTTTTCTTTTCGGCCAAAAATTTGAAACTGTCGTATTTGCGGACATTGCCGATGGTGCCGGAATTAATGTTGTGCACCAGATAATAGTCAAAATATTCGAGCCCCGTTTTTTCCAGCTGTTTGTTAAAAATCTCTTCCTGATCGGCCGCGCTTTTCAGATAGCTGACCGGCAGCTTGCTCGCCACCGTAAACCTGTCGCGCGGATAACGTTTGACCACCGTTTCGCGGACGGCTATTTCGCTCTCATAATCCATATACATCCACGCCGTATCAAAATAGGTGAAACCGCGCTCGATGAACAAATCGACCATTTTTTTCAGCTGATCGTAGTCTATCTCTTTGTTGCCGTCGGGGTCTTTGACCGGCAGGCGCATAAAACCAAATCCGAGTTTGTTTGAAGGATTTATTTGTGCTTTGACTGCATCTGAAACTTCAATGGTTTCGGCAAGGGTGAGTTTGGGCAGCGCACTTAAAGCAAAGGTTGCCAAAGCCGACATTAAAAAGTCGCGTCTGTTCATCTGTATGGCTCCTGTATAAAAAATAATTCTTTGTAGAGAATAGCGTTTTGAGTTTACTCTAAGTCAAGAATTTTTTTTACAAACATCCACAATCTTTAAATATGCGGTCAACATCAAAATTCCGGCTTGACTTAGAGCACGCTCTAAAAGGTATAGTAGAGGCGAAATTTGTAAATTTTCGGAAGAAAAGAATGAAAAAAATGCTGTTATCCGTAATTGTCGTTCTGCTCGTCGGAATTGCCGCTGCGGCCGTTTACGCCGTTCGCGAAATGGGCGCCAAACCCTCGGCGGAAGAAGTTGAAAATTTTGCCAAACTCCCCTATTTTAAGGACGGGGAATTTCAAAGCCCCGAAAAGCTGGTTTACGATTTTGACAACGTGCGCAACGGGCCGGCCGGCTTTTTGCGTTTTTTGTCGCGGTCGCCTTTTGCGCCGGACAGGGAACTGCCGACAACTTTCCTGACCAAAGAAAGTTTTGCCGAAAAGCCGGCGGATTTTGCCCTTTACTGGCTCGGACACGCCTCCGTGCTGACGGAGCTTGCCGGACGGCGAATCCTATTTGACCCCGTGTTCGGCAACGCCGCGCCGATACCTTTTGCCGTGCCGCGTTACGGCAAAGCGCCGGTAGAGGCAAAAGACCTGCCGCCAATCGATTATGTGGTCATCACCCACAACCACTACGACCATCTGGAACGCAAAACCGTTCTGGCTTTGAAAGACGCGCATTTCATCGTGCCGCTCGGCGTGGGCGCGGCTTTGCGCGGCTGGGGCGTTGACGCTCATCACATCACCGAACTCGGTTGGGGCGATGATTTTGCCGCCGACGGCATCAAAATTGTTGCCGAAACAGCCGTTCATTATTCCGGCCGCGGCCTCGGAGATCGCAATAAAACCTTGTGGAATTCTTATATTATTGAAGGCGCCGGCAAAAAAATCTATTGGGTCGGCGACAGCGGCTATGGTTCTCATTTTGCCGAAATCGGACAGAAATACGGCCCGTTTGATTTAGCGACGATTGAGATAGACGGCTGGAACACCGGCTGGCCGAACACGCATCTTTTCCCCGACGAGGCGGTAAAAGCGGCCGGCGACCTAAAAACACGGCAAATTCTCCCGCTGCACTGGGCCGTGTTTGATCTGGCGCTGCATCCATGGCACGAATCCATCGACATGGTATTGGAAAAAGCCCAAAAAACAGGTTTGGACGTATTGACGCCGAAAATGGGTGACAAAATAGTCCCCGGCAAAACCCGTACCGAAAAATGGTGGTAAACGGCGCCTGAAAAAAACGCATCTTGCATCGGCCGCGGCAAATTCTTATATTATTCCTGAGAACGGGCGGTAAGAATGCCGCCCCGATAAAGGAGGATTTAAGAAAATGACGAAAAGAAACATATTAAACGCCAAAACAGCCGCTTTGGCCGCGGCTTTAATGATTGCAGCCGGCAGCGCCGTCGCCGCGCCTCAACCGACAGAACCGACATCGATTGACAACGAAATAGAAATGCTCCGCGCACGCCTCGACGCGCAGGAAAAAATGTTCAACGACTTTATCCGCCACGGATTCCACAACGGATATCGCCACCATCCGCGCGCCTTTTTTGACGATCCGTACTTTTTCCCGGACGATGCTCTGTTTGCTCTGCCCGCCCCCGTTGACAACAACGCTTTCGGCAAAATGAACGTGGCCGACAGGAAGGACATGATCGAAGTGACGGTTGAGCTGCCGGGCATGGAAAAAGACGACATTTCCATTGAGGTAAAAGACAACATGCTTTCCATAGCCGGCGAAAAGAAAGGCGAAACGGAAGTTAAAGACGGCGATTATTACATGCAGGAACGCAGCTTCGGAACCTTTAGCCGTTCGCTGGCTTTGCCGGACAATATTGAAATAAGCAAAATCACCAGCAGCCTGAAAAACGGCGTTTTAACCATCAACATTCCGAAAACCGAAGAAAAAGAGGTTAAAACCGTAAAAATCCCCGTCAAATAATCACCCCTTAAAACAGAGCCGCCGCCGAAGCGGCTCTGTTTTGCCCATACGGTTCGTTTTTTCTTTATTTTTTCAATTTTTCTCATCGGCTCGGGATTGCGGTTTAATATTATCCGAAAAAACCTCTAAATATTCTATAATATCCGACAATATTCTTTTACGGCGCAAAAAATTTAAGCGCCTTTATCACCCGAATCCGGCCGGCGAATCCTTTGCCGCCAAAGCATCATTTGCTTTATCGGGGTTTTCTTTTTTGTTTTTTTGAGCTATCATAAACAATCTTTTAAGCTTAATTTTTTCGGAAAACAGATTATGGAAAAATATGAAGACAAAGTATCCGTTATCATTCCGGTATACAACTGTGAAAAGTTTTTACCCCACACGCTGACTTCGGTCTTAAACCAGAGTTTTGACAACTGGGAGGCTGTTGTCGTTAACGACGCCTCAACCGACGACAGCGAAAAAATCATCCGCGATTTTGCCGCCCGCGACAAGCGGATACACTTAATCAACATGGAAAAAAACGCCGGCGTCGGCGCCTGCCGCAACAAAGGAATGGCGCAGGCTACGGGGCGCTATCTTGCCTTTCTTGACGCCGACGACCTGTGGTCCAAGGAAAAACTTGCCCGCCAACTGGACTTTATGCGACAAAAAAATGCCGGCGCCTCACACACCGCATTCGCCTTTATGAGCGAGAACGGCGAGGTGCTTACCAAAGGCAAAGTGGCCGTCGATGAAAAAATAGACATGAAACAATATATGAAAACCACTCAGATCGGCATGTCGACCGTTATGATAGACCGCGACAAAATCCCCGATTTGCGCTTTCCCGAAGAAAGGGAGGTTTGCGAGGACGCCCGCGCCTGGATGGAGCTTTTCCGCAAGGGACATCATTTTTACGGCTTAAACGATGTTTTGTTGCTCTACCGCGTGCGGCAAAACCAGCTTTCGCGCAACAAAATACAAATGGCCGCCAACACGCTGAAGCGCTATCTGCGCGAAGACAACCTGCCGGCATGCAAGCGGTTGTTCTACTTTTTGAACTATGCCTGCAACGGCGTTATCAAAAGATTGAACAAAACCGAGCTGCCGCCCGAGGTTGTCCGTAATTTTAACTGTCAACAAAAGGATGTGAGATGAAAAAAACAGTCATGGCCGTTATGATGAGTCTTCTTATTCTGCCGGCCGGTGCAAAGGCGGAAAACTCTCCGCTTGCCGCCGGAACGGAAGATTTTTTGATAAACTGCCGGCACAACCGGCACGAATCGTCAACGGAAATGTTTGGCATGCAGATTGCGCTCCGGCAGGAAATCAGCCCGCTTGAGGACGGCCGCTGCCGACTGGTATCGGTTGCCGACAGCGATTTTGGCGTCAACACGACGACCTGCGTTTTCGGTCGCGAAGAGCTTTCTTTGCTGGCCGAAGCCTATGCCGACCAAAGCGGAGAGGAAAAAACCGCAACCATCCCGTTTTATACCACGGACGAAAACGGCAATTCCGTTGCCGCCGGAAACATGACCCTGACCGGAACCGGGGCGGAAGTGTTATGGGGACAGTTTATCAACAATCCGGACATCTGTACCATCTCTTTTGAGGAAAAAAATGTTGCCGCGGAACTGGCGGAGGCTGTCCGCAATTGTACGGATTTTAACAAAAAAATAGACTTTTTGGGCGCGAAAGTGGAAATCTCCGTCGCTTTGCAGGCAGACGGCTGCCTCTATCTTTTCGCAAGCGAGATGCCCGCCGTAACGACCATCGCGGGCGAACAAAAAGTGCAAAAACCGGCAAGCGGGCTCACCGTGCGTTGTCTGCTTGATGCCACGGAACGGACACAGCTGGCGGAATTTATTGAACAGGGCGACAGTTATCAATATGAAATTGACGCCGGCGACGGGCGAAAATCGACTTTTTCCCTGATGCTGCCGCAGGAATTTTTTAACAACCCCGATATTTGCCGGACAGAAACTTTCGGTTACGAATAAAAAAAGGAAAGGGACGGCGGTTTGACCCGCTGCCCCTTTAACCTCAATTTACAGAGCTTTTAATACAGCTCGTAACTTTCAATGACGTTGCCTGCCGTGTCCAGATAGTTCACGCGGCACACACCGTCATAAAAAATCTCCGCCAGACGGATACCGGCGCCCGTGCTCAGCTCCATATGGCTATGGTAGCCGGCATAAAGCTGCTCCTGTGCCAACAGACTGCCTCTGGTATCCCAGATATACAGCTTATTCTGGTAGCGAATCAGCTGCAGCTGGTCGTCGAGTGTTACCGCCATGCAGCAGTTGGCGCTGGTATAGAACACGGTGTTGCCGCAACCGGTCGGATACCAGTAAAACGGCGCCTGGTTCATATACCTGTACGGATAGAACGGCATACCCGGACGACCATAAACCCAACGGTTGGGCGCGTGGCTGTCAAAATAGCTGTAATACCTGTCCGTACAGTACGGCGCGAATATTCGGTCAGCGATAACAATGCTGCGGAGAATCTCGCTGGCAACATATGCCGCTTTACCGATTTTGCTCGGCTGACGGTACCCTCTTCCCATCTGCGGTTCGCAAAATCTCTTAACCCCGCTGCGGCCGGAAGACCACGAATGGGAATAAGGATCTGCGTAACCTCGGGCGGGCAGATGATGTTTCGGAAAGTATCCCTGAGCAGATACAGTTGATACTGACATAGCTGCTATGCACAGTATCAGAAAAATAATTTTTTTCATAATATATAATTTAATTGGTTTCTCAATGCATAGTGTAGCATGAGAAAGCTTATTTGTCTATCAAAGATTTATTTTGTCAAAAGATAACCGTCTTCATCAAAGCGGAAATTTTCCGGCAGCTCGACTTTGCCGCCGGCAAAAGAGGCCGACAACAGCCAACGTCCGTCCGCGCTTATCCCCGGCAGCAGGCAGCCCGCCGTGCCGAAACGGTTATAAAGCGGCGTGTTGAAAGAAACCGCCGCCCCCGCCGTCGGCAACAGGCAGCCCGACAAAACGCGCACACCGAATTTTTTGACCCACAAATCGAAAGTTTCTTCCTTAAGAGAACTGTCGGACAAAGCGCAGCGCAAGGCAAAAAAGTCGTACGGATGCGCCGCGGCGCCGCTTTCGGCAAACAATTTTTCATCACCCAACAAAACACTTGCCTCGCTGTCGTAGCAAATTTCCGCCACCATCCGGCCATGCGCCGGCTGCGGACAGAAAATAATCTGGCTGCCGGAAAAAAGCGGCAGCAGCGTCGCCAGACTCAGCCCCATCGGGGAAGTCGGCGGCAAAGCATTGACCACCTTATCTTTAGCATTGAGCGGAAAAACCGTATTCATCTGGCTGCAGGCGGCAAGCAGATTGGCGTGCGTCAGCCGCGTTTCTTTGCCGTCCGCCAAAGGTAAAACCGCCGCAACCTGTTCCGCCGCGCTCACCGGCCGCCGATGGCGCACTCCCTGCCACCAGCCGTTCAAACGGTCGGTCAGACAAACGACGGCATCGGCGCTTTGTCGCAGCACCGGCCAGCCGTCGGCCTTGTCGGCCTCGCCCAGCAGCGCCGTTTTGCCGGCGGCCTGCACGCCAAAAAACAATATCAGCCCATCAATGCCCGAGACCTGCGGCAGGCGGATTTGGGCGGCTTCTGGAAAACGACGGCAAAGAGCCGCTGCAAGCGCCCGGCTTTCGCGCAGAAGCCGCCCGATCGTCAACGGACGCTGCCCCGGCTGACGCGCCGCAATATGCCGCCGCCCGCAAGTTTTGACGGTAAATAACAAAGCGTCAAAAAGGCCGGCTTTCGTTTCCGCCGTTTTATAAACCATTTCCGCCATCAGCCGATAGAGCCCGTGCGCTATCTTGTGTCTGGCCTCTCGGCTGCCGTCCGGCAGCTCAAAGCGGCAAGGCTCCAAAATATTCAGCGTTATCGTCGGGAACAGGCGGGTCGGAAATTTGTCTTTGAGATAAGAAAATCTGGAATATTGCGCACCGTTTATCCGCACCGGCAAAATCTTTGCCCCGGCGCGGGCGGCAACCACCCCCGCCCCTTCGTATACTTTCATCATCGCGCCGGTGGTGGTTACCCTTCCTTCGGGAAAAATCATCACCTTGCGACCTTTTTTTATCTCCGCCGCCAGCGAGCGGACGGACAACGGATTTTGCGGATCGACCGGATAAAAATCCACCAGCAGACGGATTATCGGCATAAACCATTTTTGCGTCCAGCCGGTGTTGATGGCAAAAGTAATCCGCTCGGGCATGAAAGCCGCCAACAAAACGCCGTCAAGCAGCGACACATGGTTGGAAATAATCAGCACCCGCCGGCCGGCAAATTTGAAATTTTCCAGCCCCGTTACCCGACATTTGAACAAAAAGCGCAGCAAACTCTGCAACAGCGAGCGCGTTAAGGCGTCCGGCAGCAGAGCGCAAATATAGACGGCCACCGCCGCGCTGAAAAGCGCCATGGCAAAAAACAGATGCGGCAGCGAAAAACCGAGCGCCAAAAAGACAATGGCAAAAACCGCCGCCGCCACCATGCCCAAAGCATTAAAAATATTGTTGCCGGCAATGACCGTGGCTACATAGGCTTTCGGCGCACGACTCTGCATAAAAGCGTTAAGCGGAATGATATACATACCGCCCCAAAAGGCAAGGGCAAACAGCGTGAGGCTGAATCCCAAGGCGTGCGGCTGACCGAAAAACGCCCAAAACGAAATTTTTTCCGCCGGCGTCGGGTAGCCCTCGGCAAAAACGCCGAGCAACAGCAGACACACCCCCATGCCAACCGCCGAAAGCGGCACATAAGTGGCATGGATAAAACCTTTCAAAATGCGGCTGCAACAAAACGAACCGGCCGCCACGCCGACGGAAAACAAAATCAGGAAAAAGGTGATAACCCCCTCGCCGGTGTTAAGAATCTGCCCGCAGAGAGGATATATCTGCACCGCCACCAGCGCGCCGATAATCCAAAACCAGGTGGCGCCCAGAATACTCATGAAAACAAAGCGGTGCCGACGCAGAAAACGGTAATTTTCCATCATTGAAGCAAAAAAATTGTACGAAACTTTCAGTTTCGGCCGCGGCGACGGCGCCGACGGAATCGCCCGCGAAGAAACATAACCGCAAACGGCAAGCGCAATCAGCAAACCGATGGTCACCTCCATCGGCAGCAGCGTTCCCAGTATCAGCCCGAACAAAATGGCCATATAGGTGGTGCTTTCTATATAAGCGTTGCCGGCAACCAGCTCTTCCGCTTTAAGATGCTGCGGCAAAAGCGCGTATTTTACCGGTCCGAAAAAAGCCGACTGCGCGCCCATCAGGGTCATAATGACAATCAGCAGCGGCAGGCTGTACCAGTAATAGGCGGCGGCCACCCCGCACATAAGCAGAATTTCCACAACCTTTAACACGCGGGCAATGCGGTCGCGCGGATATTTGTCGGCCAGCTCGCCCGCCACCGCCGAGCACAAAAAAAACGGCAAAATAAACAAGCCGGCAATCAGGTTGGAGAGAATATCCGCCTGTTCGGTCATTTTTATCGTTACCAGCGTAAGCAGAGCATTTTTGAACAGGTTATCGTTTAACGCACCCAGAAACTGGGTAATCATCAACGGCAGAAAACGCCGTGTTTTAAGCAGGTTTGTCGTCATTTTTTCTTTTTTTGCCATCCATGTTTTCTGTTTCCGCTCTTGATCAAAGGCAAACAGCCCCGTCCCAAACGGAGCTGTCTGCCTTTTTTGCAAAAAGCGCTAAAAATCGGCCGAGAGCTTTTCTCCGTCAACATCCAGGCTGCCGATGTTCATAAACAGCCCGTCCGTCGGCAGGAGATAACGCTCAATCAGCGGCGCATGCATAATATCAATCGGATTTTCCGACGGATATTCGCCGTAAGGCGGATTTATCATCCGGTTTTCCAGATCGTTGCGGCTAAGCCAGATGTTGTAATATTCCGTATCCGCGCGCACCAGCAGTTCCAAACCGCCGACAGCCGTTATCCGGTCGATGTGGGCATGACCCGACGGAAGGTCTATCAACACCTTGCCCGAACGGAAGTTGTAAACATAGTCGGACGTAAGCCCCGCACCCAGCTTGTCGACGGCAATGCCGTCCTCGGCTTTGAGGTTGATTTTGCCCGTACCGTTGTCGTTGAGGGCAAGGGTGAGGCGGTTGTCGGGTTCGCCGATGCTGCCGTTGGTGTGCAGCGTGATGTTGTCGGCTTTGAAGTTCGGCACATCGGCCGGCATGCCCGCCAGCGCCTTAATCGAGCTTTCTACCCTCATGTCAATATCGCCGTTGGAAACAAACTGTCGGATATTCATATCCCCGTTGACCTCGCTGATATAAATGCCGTCATTTGCCGCGGCATTAATCCAGCCCGGACGGTTATAGGAAGAATCGACCGTCAGATAATTGTCGGCCGCACCGATGCTGCCGGTGGTTGCCGTCAGATCGACAGTGTTGGCGATAATCGCTCCTTCCGCCGGAGCACCGGCATTGACAATCGAATCTCTGGCAGCAACGGTTACCTGTCCGTTTGCCGCTTTGACCGATCCGCGCAGGTTGGCATCATCTTCTTTAACAAAGAGGGAGATGTTACCGTCAGCAGAATCAAAGCTGCCGAAAATGTTGTCACCGACAACGGTTGCCAGAATATTGCCTGTTGCCGCAATATTGTTCAAATCCGCGGAGCCGGCAGCAATTTCTATTGTCTTTCCGGCCTGAAGATTATCTACTTTGGCTAATCCTTCCGCCGTCAACTCGGCCTTGCCGCCGGAAGTTATCAGAGAAGACAAGATATTGCCCAAACGGGACAACAGGCTTACCTCTCCTTCGGCCTCGGCTTGGTTTACGGTAAGATCGTTTGTTGCCGCCAACTGCAAATTCCCGCCGACATTTGCTCTTTCGACCGTCAGAGCCGCATCTGCGTCAATACTTGTGTTGCCGCCGGAAACAACATCCGTTACGGTCAAATCGGCGACAGAGGTTATCTGCACATCTTGACCGGCCGCAACACCGTTAAACACCGCCGAACTGTTGTTGTTGATATAGATGCTGCCGTCGGCCGAAGCGGTCAGGTTGTCCACCGCCACATTCAGATAACGATCGGCCGCACCAATATTGCCGGCAATCTCGTTCAACTCAATTGCCGAAGCCGTCAACAGACTATCCGCCGTCGCACCGATAACCGTGGACGCAGATTTCAGACGCAGAGTACCGCCGACATCGGCCGAACGAACAGCCAATTCCTGAGCTCCGAGATTATCAATATTGGCATCGCCCGTGGTTTTAACCGTCAGGCTATGCTCTTTATCTTCGTCATCCGCCAATGCAATGGTCAGATAATTTTGCTCATCACCGATATTTTCGGCAGCAAGGACAATGCTTTGTCCCTGCATATTGACAATTTCTCCTTCGGCCATGGTGCCCGCAAGCAGGCTGCCGGTTGCCGACAAATCAAGCGTTCCTTTTAGAGCCAACATGCTGTCTACCAACAGATCACCGCCGGTCGAGTTCAGATAGATATCGTTTTGGCTGCGGGCAACAAGCTTGGCTCCATCATCAAGACGGATGTTCAGCTTTTTATCCGCGCTGCCGATGCTGCCGTCGGCCGCTTCCAAAATCAGGTCGCCGCCGATGATATTGTCCTGTCCGGCATCGGTTGCCACGTTATAAATACCTTTGGCACCGGCAATGGTAATATTTTTACCGCTGCCCGCTTCCACGGTATTGACGTTGATGTCTTCTTCACCGCCGAGGTAGATATAATCTTTGGCCTTCAGCGTAATGCCGTCGGCATGAATGTCAACGTCTTCGCGCTTGTGCACGGTTACCGTATCACCGTCTTCGGCAATTTCCAGATTGTCCCTTTCCGCAGAAGCAATCAGCAATATCTTGTCGGTATCCGTTTCCGACGAAAGCTCAGACATACGGAAGGTTTCGCTGCCCGCATCCAGACCGATGGATCCGCCGGCTTCAACCGTAACGTTTTTGCCGGAAATATTCGGATCTTCAATCATATACTGCGTATCAACCACTTCTCCTTCGCGAGCCTTGAAAATACTGTACGTCAACTGGCTTTCGTTCCAACCGGCGCCTTCGGCCAATTCGGCTTCTTCGGCCGCGCTCAACTGGTAGCTCCAGTCAGCGTCATAACTCGAACCGTATTTTGCCTCATCACCGTAAACGGCCGCAAGTTCTTTATATTCTGCCGTTTTTTCGGCTTCCAGTCGGTCAATATAGTCATCGGTTATTTTATCCGTGCCCAGAGCCTGTTTTTCGCTTTCGGTCAGTTCCTTATTCAGCAGAGCTTCCCGTTCGGCGGCCGTAAACTCAAATTTCGGCTCCTCGCCTTCCGGCTGACGCGACTTATATTGCCAGTAGGCATTATATTCCGCTTTTTTACCGTTTAAGAAAGCCTGCTTCATCTGTTCGTTGCCGACATCAAGCCCCATGTCATCCCATATTTTGGTCAGCTGTTCGACAGTTTTGTTATCGTAGACCTCGTTGGAATTGGCATCAAATACGTTGCCGTTGTCCACCTTGATATTGACATCGCCGCTTAGCGATACAACGCTTTCAAGTCCCAGATCGCCGCTTTCCTGTTGCAGATATATGCCCTGGTCAGCAAGTGCCGTCAAAACGCTGTCATCGTCACCCGAGGTCTGTATTTTCAGAGCCGTGTCCGCCGTGCCGACAGATCCGGTTTGCGCCGTCAGATCAATTTCCCGACCGCTGATGAGAGAATCCGCCGTCGCACCGAGAATGCTGCCATTGGCAAAAACGGACGTGTTGCCGGCTTTGTTGTTGATGCTGTTGAAAACAAAGTCGCTGCCGGCTGCTTTCAGATTGATATCTCCAGAAAGATTGTTGACCACGTTCAGGTTACCGTCCTTGATATCAACCGCCAAGGCCGTGCCGCCGGAACCGATACCGTTGTTGGCTGTCAGGTTAAGCCCGCCGCTGAAAATCCGCGCATAGTCGGAACCGACTTTGATGGCGCCGTCGGTGGTAATGTCGGTGGTGCCGCTCCGATTGTTGATAACACCGTTTAAGGTAATATCGGACCTGGAAAAGATATCCGTCAAAGCAGAATCATACCCTTTGAACGAAATATTGATATCATAGTCGGCTTTCACGCTGTGCGTATTGATATGAGTTTCGCCCTGCTGATAAATATCCGTCGTCTTATATTTGTCGACCGAGAAAATCCACCAGCCCTCGCTCCACTGTTCGACATTATGGTATATCAATTTATTTTCGCTAGATATGTACGAATCTTTTTCATATTCATACAGATTATCGGAAGCGGCTATTTCTATCCGTTCGCCGTCTTCCAGCTTTACCGGATCGCCCACCGGCGTCGGGCCTTCAATCGTTACATTTTCGCCGGTATCGGGAACAAGCCAGTCCAACCCCCAGAAAGAATCTCCTTCATAGGTTTTGGTCGTTTCACTCACTGTTTTCTGGCCGGTTTGCCACACATAACGCTGATTGGCCAGCGGCGAATAAGTCGTGCTCGATTTGCCGTTAGCATCCTGCACGGCATTAACCGTCCGGTTACCGCCGGCGTTGTCGGCAACCGTAATCGTGTTGCCGTTGCGAGTATAGGTCGTCTGTAAATACTCACCGCCGGCAGTGGTCTTGGCCATGTCGGTTATCTTGATGACGCCGGAAATGCGGTTGGACAGACTCATATTGTTAACCACGATTGCTTTGCCGGACTGATTATTAACGTTAATCCGTCCGTAGCCGTCGGTAACCATGATTTCTCCGGAATTTTTCGATGTATTCAGAATATGCCCGTAAATTTCGACATAGCCGCCTTCTACCCGCACGTCGGACAATTCTATCTGGTCGGTTTCAACATTGTAATAAGCGTTGATGTTGCCATATTTGTCCGCCAGCTTGTACAAAGGCGAAGCATTGTAATTATATGTCTTGTTACGGTTATAATCCGCCAGAGCTTCCGAGGCCTTCAGTCCGCCGGCAAGTTCAAAATCTTCATTCGGAATATTAAGCGAATAATCGGCGGTGCCGCTTTGTACTAAACCGTTGAGGTTAATATAGCGGCCGCTGATAAAGATATTGTTATCGGCAACCAATGACGAACGGCTGTCATCAATATCGGCATTGGAAGAAGCCTCTGCCGAAGTATCTGTCAGGTGGTTGCTTTCGTTTGCGGAAGAAATAGCATCCCAAGCTGTTTCCGGACTGCCGCCGATATGGCGGAACCCGTTGGTGTAGCCTTGGTAAACATCGCGCCCCGCGGATATGCTCAAATCTCCGGCGCGGATGTTGCCGTCTATGTAAATGCTGCCTGAAGCATTGTTAACACTGACTTCGCCGCCGTAGTTGGTGATAACGCCGTCGATATCGATATTCGGCGCGCGCCCATCGTCACTGGCAGGAATGGTGGAAACAATGTTGATGACGGGACTTTCCATCTGTTTTTCGGCAATTTCCACCTGTAGCGAACCAAGATCACTGGTAACCGACGCGCCATTCAATGTGACCGTACCGCCGTCGGTTTCGGGGATAGTAACATCTCCTACCCTGAGGAAAGCGGAACTCTTATTTTCAACAGTAACCGCCGCATCGCTTGTTACCGACAACTGCCCGCTGCCGCTTGTAGATGCCGTATCCAGATTAATGGCGCCAGGCTGAGCATATATATCGTTTAAGGTAATGTAGTCAACGGTAGTATTGATGAGTCCGCTGTCACCATACAACCCCATCAGCGCCAGTTTGGCCTCAAGAGCGACAATTTCCGCATCGTAGTAAGCCACAGCCTCCGCATCTTCGATATATTCCGCCCGCAGTGACCTCATCCGGTTGATTTCGTCAACCAGATTGCTGTAGAGTTTTTCGTTGGTTTTCTTATGATAAAGCTCGTCATCATCATAAAAAGTATCTTCACCGATGGTAACCTTCACCCGACCGTCTTCTTCCACGATAAATGACTGGATGTTGTTGACACCGGCTTTCACCGTACCGTTGACAACAATTTGCGAATTGTTGCCGACAGTACCGTTAAACGATTTGTCTTCCAGCGACAACAGCTGATTATACGGGTTTTTGGCCGAAGAGAAACCATCTGCCACGGCTATCCCCATATTGGCCGTCAGATTAATGTCGCGACCGCTTTTCACCATTGCACCGGAATCGATGTTTATCAGGTTGTTCATGTTGATTGATGCCACCACTTCCGGATCGGAGAACGGCAAGGCAGTATTGTTCCACAGATAAACGCGGGAATGCAACGTGTTGTTGCCGCTGTAGTCCTCGTATGCCTGACCGGCATAAACATACAAATCACCATAAGACATGGTTTGCGATCCGGCAGCAAAGTTCACCGAATTGTCGGCGGCAGTTTTCACCGTCGAGCTGCCCATGGCCACACCCGAGGCGCCGTAGGTGTTGACATACACCTCCGAACTGAGATCGGCGTTAGAGTTTGCCGTCAGCATTATATCTTCAACCGAAGTAATGCTGCCGTTCAGATTGACGGCGGCTTTGTTCTTCTTGTTATCTATCGAAGATATGGTGTCGGCAATCGCCAGCACACCGCCGCTGACCAGTTTGGCTTTATCCACGGCTTTCACATCGTTCAAGGCGGAAACGACAAAGCGACCGACACCGTCATCGTCCAGACGAAGCTGATTACGGGCAAAAACCGTGTCTTTGCCGAAGTTGACGACTGCTTCGTTGTTGATTTCCGTTTTGCTGATAACCGCTGGCGCATCAATCACGCCACCGGAACCGGACTGAATGTTGTAGTCTACGTCGCTTTCTGTCCAGCTGCCGTCGTTGTAGGCAAATTTCTTGTTTTTATCATAGACGTTCAAAGCCTTAATATCCACTTCGTTAACGGCAATGTCGGTTTTGCCGGCGATATCCGCAGTGGTAACAACCGTCGAAACGTTATCCGCTCGCGCGCCGCTTGCGCCGACAACCGAGGCATTTACCGAATCGGCTGCAGCATTCTGTTTAACCGTCCGTTTGGCGAGAACTTCCATCGACTTCAAGTCAAAATTTGCTTCTTTGCCGTCCGCTCCGATAACAACTCTGGTTTCAGCCTCGTTTTCGGTGTTGGCAACCGCGGCTGCGCCGGAAATAACGCCGCCGCTGCCGGAAACGGCTTCCGCATAGAGAATATCCGTTGCTTCGGCCTTAGCCGTCAGTTTATCCGCCGTCAGATTGAGCGCACCGACAACCGTCTGCGTATCAAGATGTCCCTTGGCGTCTGCCAGCGTGGCACCGACCGCTAACAGTCCCCCGCGATAGGCGGAAGATGTGGCCGACTGGCCGGAATTGCTCATGCTCAGAACTTCCACATTGCGGGCTTTGGTCAGCTTAACGCCGTCTTCAACTTTGGCCAGCACACGACCGCCGACTTCGGTATCGGTATCCGCCCCGTTGCCGCCGATTAAAGCACCCATGGCTGCAAGCGAATCGGCCGTGGCATCGGCTTTCTGCTGGCCGGCGGCAATATACACGTCTTTGGCGGCAATTTCCGCACCGCTTTCAACAACCGCCTGATTGTCAATGTCAATATCGGATTGGGCAATCGAAGCACCGACACTGGCAATGCCTGCATTTACCCCTAAAGCTTCCGCATTGCCGTGAGAAATACCGGAAGTAAACATTCTGAAATTTTCCGCCAGATTAAAGACGGCATCGCCGACATAAGACTTCAGCTTGCTGATGATTGAACTCCCCGCATAAGTACCTTCGGCACCTATGGCACCGGCCGCGCCGGCAATGGCTTCCGCGTTGACATCAACCTCATCTTCGGCACTGCTTTCAAAATTGTCGCCTCTTATCGTCGCACCGTCTTCGGCAAAGGCCTGCACATTGTTGGCTTTGTTGACAATGGCCACCGAAGCACCGGCCGCGCCAATGGCGCCGGCAGCCACACCGGCCGCCAGAGCATCGATATCCGCCTTATCTTTGGCCTTAACCGTCAGATTTCCGGCCGTCACCCGAGCGCCGTTGCCTATATATGCCTGCGAAGCATTGTCAACATCAACATGCACTACCGAACCGCCGATCGAAGCCGACGCCGCAACAACACCGCCCATGCTCTTACTGTCAACCACGGTATCCGTCAACGAATTCAGCGCCAGGTTGCCCGAGGTTATCAAAATCGTGTTGCCAGCAATATAAGCCTTCGCGGCGGTGCGGATATCCGTGACGCCGACCGAGGCGCCAACACTCATGCCGGCAGCCGCAATTTCACCGGTCAGGTTGTGGGTATTAACCTTGTCGGCAGCACTGACATTCACGTTGCCGCCGGCAGTTATTGTCGCTCCCGAACCGATATAGGCCGAGGTACCGACGTCATTTTTAGCGGCAGTGGAAAATTCTTTATTAACGTCACGGTCGTAGTCCGTCAAATCAACATCGTCCGGCAGACCTTCGATATTCAAGCTTTCCTGATATTCGCCGTTGCGGGAAATTTCCTGATTGACCGTTTCCAAAACACCGGCCGTCTGTTCCTGCATGTCATCGGTATAGTTGCTGCCAACGCGAACAACGGAAATGGCGCCCGAAAGAGCCCCGCCGCCGCCGGAACCGGCAATACCTTCAACACTGATGTTGCGCTCGGAATCGGCCGAAATATCAATATCACGACCGGCTAAAAGAGCCACCCCGCCCATCGTGCCGGCCGTGGTGCGGCCGTCAATGGTGGAAACATCCACGCTGGCACCGCCCGTACCGAGACCGGCGGATGCCGAACCGAGCAGGTTTTCAATTTCCGCCGCAGCGGTTGCCTGAATCTGCACATCTTGCGAACCGTTGCTCATACCCAGATTAACGGCGGTAGACTTGCCTTCGTCTTCAACAATCAGAGCTTCGGTCGTATTATCAATACTGTTGACGGCAATGGAACCAGCCACGCCGGAATAAAGACCTAGCCCCGCGGCAAAGACATAAGACAGAATACTGCTGTCCGAATCGGCGGAAAGCAACAGCTTGCCCGCTGTATCAACCGTAGAGTTGATGATTTTTGCCTGTGTCGTGTTGGCAATGTTTGAAACCAGAACGGAAGCACCGGTACCGTTATACAAACCGACACCGCCGGCACCCAAAGCCACCGCAAAATCTTCTTCCGAGCCATCGTCGTTCAAACGTTTGCCCAGACGGGTAACATCTTTTGCGGCAACCGAGGTATTGCCGTAACCGGTAACTGTCGACCCGCTGATAAAAGCGCTGCTGGTATTGCCTATTTCCGCAACATTGACGTTGCCGGCCACGCCCACTTTGCCGCCGGCACCGCCGACAACAACCGAGTTAAAGTAGGTTTTGCCGTCCGCATTGATGTCGATGTCGCTCATTGATTTCACCGTCGAAGAGTTGGCAATTTCCGCCAACACGGTGTTGTTAATCAGTGTGGTAACCGACGACAGACCGACGCCGACCGTACCGGCACCAAGCGTACCGGCGTGCGTCTCCAACCGTGACAGATTGGCAGCAGCAACCTTAACTTTTTGTCCGGCGGCATATTTGTCATCATCCGCACCGGTCATGTCTTCGTTGATTTTGGAACCGTCAATCCGCGCATTGGCCGAGCTGTTCACGCTGCTGACATCGACATTGGCACCGATACCGGCCATCTTACCCAGACCTGCATTGACACCGTACATATTGATTTCGTTATTGTTTTCCGCCAACACGCCAACACCGATAATATCGTCCGCAGCAGATTTGTTGCCATAGGCCTTAACATTGGAACCATTGCGGATTTCGGCAAGCGTATCTTCGGTTATCGAGCTCACACCGACCGTTCCGCCGCCGCCAACACCCTGTGTACTCAGAGCAATCATCCCGCCGTAAAAATCAATCGTGCTGTCGGAAAGGCTTTTCAGTAAAACGCTGCCGTATGCCGTCAGATCGGCCGCATCGGCATAGCTCCGAGTGACGTTGTTGATGTTGTTGACGGAAACCGAACCGGAAACGCCTGCCTTCTGCCCGTAAGCCACGCCGGCCGAGGATGTTTCGATAAACGAATCGTTGTCCGCCGTAATGACAATGTTGCCGGTTGTTGCGTCTATATCCGCCTTCTCGGCATAGGCTTCCGTCGTGTTATCAATGCTGTTGACCGCCACCGCCGTGCCCACGCCGCCGGTACCGGCCGCGGAAATGTTGCCCGCCAGCGAAAAGATATCGCCGCCGTTGTCGGCCGTAATCGTCACCTCGTCGGCGTTAATAAATTTCGACCCGACCGTATTGACATTGCTGATATAAGCTTGAACCAAATTGCCGATTTCATTAATCGAGACTGATCCGGCAATGGCTATGCCCGTCTTGCCGAAAGCGCCGGCCGCGCTTTCCGCCGCGGCAATAATGTTGCCCGTCGAAGCGGCATTGACCGTCAAACTGCCGATCTTGTCGACCTTGGAATTATTGATAAAAGCAACCGAACGCGATCCGCCGAGATCGTTGATGCCGACCGCACCGGCCATACCGACACTGGTATCGCCCTGCTTAACAAATGAAATTCCGCCGCCGACAGTTAAAATATCGTTATCGTTTGCGGCTGTCACATTAAGCGACGGCTTTTTGGCGTCATCCGTTGCCGTTCCTTCAATAACGGCATTGTTGACATAAGCTTCGGCAACGCCGGCCAGTGTGTTGTAGGATGCCGTGCCGGAAAGTCCGAGACCGAAATTGCTTTTGCCGTTGTCTTGTCCTTTATCCTGAGTAATTACCGCACCGGCAGCGGAAATGGCATAAAGATGCGAAGAATTGTCGGCAGAAACCGTCACATTGCCGTCGGTTTTTATGCTGCCGGTTACCGCCGTTGTATCATTTTGATCGAGGCTGCCGATAACCGCCCGCGTATTTTGCGTAATATCGTTTAAGGCTCCTGAAGCCCCGATACCAACCATCGAGCCGCGAACCACGCCGCCGGCTATGTTGATAAAACCGTTGGTGCTGTCGGCATTAACCAAAACACCGCTGTCATCATTTGCTTTTCTAACCACAATATCGGCTTGGTTGCCGATTTGCGCCAAAACGTCGGAATCGGACTTCAGCCAATCAAACGATCCCTGAAAACCGAAAGTATCCGTCTTTTTATATCCGGCCGTGCCGGCTATCGACAAATTGCGATGCGTGGCATCGGCGTTCACCGCCAAATTGCCGGCATATAATTTGACATTGTCGCCTATCAACGCATTGACATCGCTGTCAAACCATGTTTGCAGATAAGAGCCGCCGAGCCCGTATTGCGCCGCGCCGCCGTATTCGCCGGAGAGATTGAGCGTTTCGATAAAGCTTGTCGCGGAAACGTTGACCGTCGGTTTTTTGTCCGAAGAATCGTTACCGTCCGCCTGATCCGCGGTCGTGTTATAAAGCTGGTTAATCTGCGCACCATCGGCAATCACCGCATCAGACTTATTATTGAATTTCATCAAATTGACCGAACCGGCGATACCGACGATACCATTCTTGTCTTCCCCAGGTTGAGCGTCACCGCTGCTGGTGTTGGCAGAACTTTTAACAAGTGAGGTATACAAGTTCAGCGGATTGGCTGTCAGATACTCGTCTATATTGGTCAGCAGGGCTTCTCCTTTTTCCAGAACATTGCCCGTCAAACCATCGAAAATGTCCAGAATGGATGCGTCCGGCCACACAACCGGCTCTTCCGTCTCCGACGTCAGATTCAAACTTTCAGCCGCATTAACAACAACGCCGCTGCCGATTTCCGCCCGTGAAGAATTATCGTAAACACCGTAGCCGACAGCCCCGGCAAAAGAATTTTCCTTGTTCTGATCTCCGCTGTGATCTCCTTTATTCGTCTTCGGAGAAACGCTGGCGCTGGCGCCGTTACTGATGATATCCATAACATGCGAACTTATGGTGACGTTGTCACCTTTGACCGAAGTTACCGCCGTGTTGGATGCATTTTGTCCGTCGGCATAGTTGTTCATAACCTTAACCGTTGACGTGTTGTCGTGGCTGCTGTAGGAAACTGCCCCGGAAAGCGCCAGTTTAACGTTGCTTTGCGAATGGGTTTGCGCCGGAATGGCCGTGATCCAGTGCGACAGACCGTCGAGCATCTTGTTGCCGGCCCAAACTTTCAGCCTATCAAAAATACCGTTGCCGACAACGGTTTTGGCCGAAGATGAATTTTTAGATACATTAATGTCGGAAACGATGTCGACATTTTGGCCTTCAATCGTGCCGCCGACAACAACGTTATTGTTGCTGGCCGACTCGCTGTAGGCCACGCCGGCCGCCGCCCAGCCGTCCTGATAGGCTAGCCCCGAAGCGCTCACTTCATGGGTTTTATCGGTATTGGCGGCAATTTTGACATCGCCGCCGGCGGTAATGCTCGTCCCGTTTTTGATATCTACCGTATTTTCTGTGTCTGCCAGCCCTACAGCCACCGCAATATCCACCGGCACACCGCGACCGCTTCCGTAAGCCGCCGTTTCCGCCACGGCAGAAGTGTTGCTTACCAGATCGGAAGAAACGGTTACGTCGCCCGCACTGCTTATTTTTGTGCCTCTGTCAATAAAAATATTTGAAGAAGCGCTGTTTTCCGCCACGGTTACGTCAATGCCCGTGCCCAACGTATCAACCGTAGAGTTGGACACAACTTTGGAGTTGATCAAAACATCTTCCGCCGCGTTGATCGTCACATTTTTGCCAATGTTTATACCTGCTTCGGCTTCCGATTTGCTATAGCCGACAAACAGACCGACATTAGTTAAAGTTTCAAAAAACTCCAGACCTTTGGCCTTCAGGGTTTCTTCAATAGCCGTCAGTGCCGAGCTGCCGTTGTCAACCGTCGTTTCCCCGGTAACAATACCTTCCAGCACCTCAGCGTCACCCGCCAGAGCATAAAGATAAATATTGTTCGCATCCAAGACCGCGTTGTCTTCAATGTTTAAGAAAGCACTGCTTTTTTTGACCCAGCCGGCATCCGTGTCGCGGGCAATCAGAGTTATGTCACCTTTTTCCTTAATCAGGCTCACACCTTCTTTGACATTGATGACGTTGGCTATGGCATAAATGTCGTCTTTGCCTGCATAGGCGCTGTCGGAAGTAATGTTTAACGTTTCCGGGTCAATAAATATCATGCCGCCCGCACCGCCGGCACTCATGGTACCGCCGTTCAGGTTGACTTCTTTTAAAGCGCTTAACTCGACAAAACCGCCTTCGGCATCGTCATCATGGGCATCGGCGGTAATTTTTGCCCCCTGTTCCAGATTGGCGCGGTTGTCGGCAAAAACTATCACTTTGCCGCCGGCTTTGTTTTCGGCCGAACCGGAAGAACTGATGAGAGAACCCTGCCGCAGGTTAATGTCGCCTTTGGCCTTAACGACAACATCGCCGGCCGCGGCGGCAGCATTGGCATCTGCCCGAATTGTCCCCGAATTGGTGACGTCGTTTTCGGCAAAAATACTGATTTTACCATCTTTGAACACCAACGGGGAATCAACGTCTATGCCGCCGGTGTTGACGATATCCGACGCCACGGTCGGCTTGAGGTTGGCCAGAATCTCGCCGGTGTTGGTCACTTTGCCGGCTTTGACCGCCACGGCGTCCAGCGCGTTTATTTTGCCTTTGACCGAAATGACGCCTGCAGGGTTAATCGGCAGGTCGCCGGCCAGCACCGATTTGGTGGCCAGCTCAGAAATGCTGCCGTCTTCGGCGATCACCTGCTCCATAAACTCCCAGTTCGGGGTGGAAAGCATCAGCGAGCCCACATTAACCACGCCGCTTTTGCCGATGGCTACGCCGTGCGGATTCAAAATAAAGACATTGCCGCCGATTTTACCGTTTTTAATCGAATTCAGAATACCGTCGATATTGGTCTTCTTGTCGCGCACCAGGTTAATCAGGTTAAGCGTTGCCGTCGGCAGATGCAAATTAACCGTCGTTCCCTTGTAGACGTCGAAATTGCTAAACGAGTTAAACGCATTTTTGCCGGAAACGGTAGAAGTCGTAACATCATAGGTGTTGCCGGAAACATTGACCGAAGTCGCGGTGCGCCCGTCGGGCGTAATCATCGCCGCAAAACAGACGTTGGAATACAAAAAACTGTATACGGTCAGATAAGTAACGATTTTTCTAAACATGTTTGCGTCCTCCTACCAGAGTTTGGCCTGGATGAAAAACAGAAATTCGACGTCTTCATCATTTTCGTTGAAATCATGGTCTTTTAACGGGAAAGCCGCCGTAAAGTTGGCTTCCAGCCGGTCGAGAAGCCCCACGCGCGCACCGAGACCGGCGCTGTAGACAAAGGCTTCGTTTTCGTTTTTGAGGTTGTTGCTGTCTTTGGCATAGGCATGGCCAAAGTCAAAAAAGGCATAAACTTCCGCCCGGTTCAGCCAGTCGGCTTCTTTTATCAGCGGCTTGACGTCATAGCGCAGTTCGTTCATCATGGCGAAGCCCTTGTCTCCGACAAGCATGCCTTCCGTGTAGCCGCGAACCGAATTGACGCCGCCAACCTGAAACTGCTCGGACGACGGCAGGAAGTCCTGCGAGCTGTATTGTCCTTTGGCTTTGAGGTTTAAGGCAAAGTTTTCCTCAAAAGCCCAATGGAACTCGCCGTTATAGTTAAACCGCCAGAAAGAGCGTTCGCCGTCTATCAGCTTAACGCCGCTCGTGGCGCTCAGCTGGTTGTAAAAATAGCCGCCGGCAAAAAGCTTCAGGCTGTCCCAAGACAAACCGAGCGTGTCGGTATAGACTTTCTGCGTGCGAAAATCGCCGATATAAGACGCCCCGTTTTTGAAACTGGCGGTAAAGTTCAAGTTGTTGACAAAGCTTTCGGTAACATAGACCGGCCGTTTGAGATAAAAATAGTAGTTATAGAAATTGCCGGTAACGTCGAGAGCCTCCAAATCTCCGCCGACGATTTCCGTATCCGAATAGTCCATCCCGAAACCGATGCGGCTGTTGAGGGCGGGCTCGGGAATGTCAAAAGAGGCAAAAAAGGCGTTTGATCCCTCGCTGACCACACCGCCGAAGTTCAGATTGTCGCGGTAGCCGGTCAGGCTGCGCACGGAAGCAAAGGCGCCCGCGCGGTACACGCCGGTCGACTTTTGTCCGGCGTTATCGGTGAAGGCCGACAAAGAAAATCTTTCGGGCTCTTCGACAATCACGTCCAAATCGGTGGTGGCAAATTTTTCGCCCGGTTCCATTGCCACCCGCGCTTTGATGTCGTTGGCGGCGTTAAACATCAGGATATTGTCCTGCAGCTCTTTCACATTGAGGCGGTCGCCCGTTTCAACCCCGATGTTCCGGCGCACGAAATTTTCGTTTGTAGAATGGTTTTCGCGCACGGTGATTTTGTTGATTTTGCCCTCAATCAGACCGATTTTCAAAATACGGTCGCGGACGTCCTGCTCGGGCACATAGGCCTTGGCGGCCAGAAAACCGTGCTTTTTATATTCGCCGTCAATTTCATTGATGATGGCGCGGATGTCGTTCAGACTTATTTCCCTGCCCTCGTAGCGGGAAGCGATATTTTCCAAAAAATCGTCCGAAAGCAATTCCGAACGATCAAAAAGCAAACGTTTTAACTTCATGATTTTTTTGTTGCCGGCAGCATCGGCGGCAGATGCCTGTTCTTTCTTATCTTCAGCCGCGGCCGCTTTCAGCTTTTCCTTACGATATTCGTCGGAAAAATCCCTGATGCGGGCATCGGTGGCCTGCGAACGCAAAGTTTCTCTCGTCCTTTCAAGCTCATAGGCAGGCGAATAGGCACGAACGGGAGGGGCTACGGGGACGGCGCGGGCGTCGGCACAAAAAAGAAAAACAGCCAAAAACCCGACCTTTAAAGCAGTCAGTTTAGTCAAAGTAAAAAACCTTACAGATAATGGTTAACCGGTATGGGGAGTAGCTTAAAAGGGAAATAACTTTTGTCAAGAAAAAAATAGCTGACCTGTTGATAATACGTAACAAAGAAAATATCTTGTCAAAAAAATCGACTCAAAAACAAAAAATTATTTTCGTCGATAAAAAATAAAAAAGGACGGAAGAATCCGTCCTTTTTTATTTTCGGAAGAAAGAAGCTTATTAGGCTTCTCCCTCTTCTTTCTTTTCCGGTTCGACAACAGGCGTTTCGCCTTTCGGCAGCCACCGCAAACCAACGTCGCGCGCGCCGCTGATACCGAGCATAACCGTCAAGGCGGTAATCAGCTGCGACCAGTCGTTTACATTCAGATGAATGTACGGCGCCAGCACACAGTTGATAAAATAACCGCCGGCAAGCACCCAACCGATGCAGGGAATCCACCACCGCTGCCAACCTTTGCCCGACACGTTTTCCGGCACTTTGTCGAGAGATTTTTTCAGGAAATAATCTCTTGTGCCGCTGATGCCGAGCAGGATTCCGAGAGAGGTTATCAATCCGTTCCACTCCACAATTTCTATATTGGTAAACGGATGCACGAACAGATTATTGATAAAACCTCCGACCAATATCCAGCCGATGACCGAAATCCATAGTCTTTTGAATTTGATTTTCTTTTTCATAATAATTTAAATTTTAATTGTTTTCATGCCTGTTATTGTAGGCAAAAAGCAAACATTTGTCAAATGTTTTTGTCTAAAATTATCTTTCCCTGGAGATAATCACCGAAAAACCGTCGCCGCTGTTATCAAATTCCATTTTGCAGCCGTGCAAAGCGGCAATTTTGGCAACAATCGACAGACCGAGCCCGCTGCCGTTTTCCTTTTGCCCCGCGGGGCGATAAAAGCGCTCGCTCAAATGGCGCAGATGGCTGTCCGCCACTTTGACGCCGGAATTGTGCACTTCGACCTCGCCGGCGGAAACGCGGACGGCTATCTCCGCTCCTTCGGGACTGTATTTGACGGCATTGTCCAACAGGTTGCGCAACATGGCCGCAAGCAACACGGAATTGCCGCTTTTAACCGGCGCGCGGGAGGTCACGTCCGTTATCAACCGCTGTTTTTTGGCATGCAGATTTTCCGCATATTCACCGGCCAGCGAATCGACAATCTGCGGCCAGGAAATTTCTTCCGCGTCGTCAACAATCGCCAGTCCGCTTTCAAGCCTTGAGAGCAAAAGCAGCTGTTCCACCAGCCGGGCGCAGCGTTCCACGCTTTGTTCCATCTTGGCAAGCGAGTTTTTCAGCGCCGCCGGATCGTCCGCCGACAGCTGCAAAACTTCAAGCTGCACTTTTAAGGCCGTCAGCGGCGTGCGCAGCTCGTGCGCGGAATCGGAAATAAAACTTTTTTCGCGCTTAATCATGCCGTCAATTTTTTCAAACAGGCCGTTGATGGCAGCGGTCAACGGTTTTATTTCTTTGGGCAGGCCTTCTTCCGACAGCGGCGACAAGTCGTCCGGCCGCCTCTCTTTCAGCTCGCCGGCCAAACGCCCGAAAGAAGAAAATTCCCGCCCGACAAAATAAACGACGGCCAAAAGCAAAACAAAAAGTCCGCCCAGCCAGGGCATCAAAAACTCTTCCACCATGTCAAGGGTCACTTCGGTGCGGTATTCCATTTCCTGCCCGACGGCAATAATATATTTTTTATCGACCGAATCCACCCGCACAATCCGCCATTCGTCGTCCACCCATTCGTCGGTAAAACTGCCCACGGCGGCGGAAAAAGAAAATTCCCGCCCGTTTTCGTTGTCGTGAAAAACCATTTCTCCCGTGCGCGAAAAAACGGCAAAACCGATGGCTTCGTCTTCTTCGTCGGCGTTGCGGATGCGTTTGATGATTTTGTCGGCGGCCTTTTGCGTTTCCGGCGACAAAGCGGACCAGTCGGCCGAGGCCAGCTGGCGCGCCAGCAGAATTTGATACTGGTCAAAAAACTCGTCTATCTTTTCGCGGCTTTCAAACCACGACAACAACCCCGCGCACAACCATATCAGACAGGAAATGCCGGTAAAAATCAAAAGCAGACGCAGACGCAGACTCAGTTTTTTCATCTATTTTTCTTCCAATATATAACCGATTTTGTTGACCGTGCGGACAAAGTCTTTGCCCAGTTTTTTGCGCAGGTGGTGGATGTGCACTTCAACCGCGTTGCTTTGCACCTCGTCGTCCCAGGAATAGATTTTGCTTTCTATCGCTTCTTTGGAAAGAACCTTGTTTTTGTTTAAGAGCAACAGTTCGAGCAACGCCGTTTCACGCGGGGAAAGGGTTATCTCGCTGCCGTTGACGGCCGCTTTGCGGGTCTGCTGATCGAAAGTCACGTTCCCGTGCGTCAAAAGCGGCGTCGGACTGCCGCCCGCGCGGCGGACAAGAGCATTCAGGCGCGCCTGTACTTCCCTCAGCGAAAAAGGCTTGCCGAGATAGTCGTCGGCGCCGGTGTTCAACCCGATAATCCGCTGGTCGACGTCACCGCGCGCCGTCAGCACCAGCACCGGTTCCCGCCGGCCGTTGCACCGCCAGTTTTTCAATATCTCAAGACCGTCCTGCCCGGGCAGCCCCAAATCGAGCACCACCGCCCCGTAGGAGGCCTGATAAAGCGCCTCTTCCCCTTCCAGCCCGTCGGTAAACCAGTCGACGGCAAAGCCGAGCTTTTCCAGCCCGGCCTTTAACCCGTCTCCTATCAGGCGATCGTCTTCCACCAATAAGACCCGCATGGAGCACCTGCTTTATTTTTTCAGCTGAACGCGGTCGACGTCGATAACGGTGTCGAACAAATCTTTGTCTATCTCACCGCTGATTTCGATGGTGTCGGCCGGAGTGACGTTCACGCCGCGCCAGTCTTCGTCGTCAATTTCGATGGTGACGCTGCCGGAGGCATCTTTGAACAGATATTTTTCGTCACCCAGGCTCTGTTCAATCTGACCGACCAGAACAACCGGCTGATCGTCGCTCAGCTTAACGGCCTCGGCAACCGTGGAAGTGGCCAGCCCCGGACCGGTAAAACCGCCGCGGGGAGCTGCCGCGCCCTGATATTGAGCCATCGCGCTGCCGGCAAAACCAACCATCAAAGCCAAAGTGGAAACTGCAAATAACTTGTTCATATTTTTTCTCCTTATAAAAAAATGTTTTTCGTTTAACTGCTTACAAGAACAATTAACCACGGTAAACTTAAGTAACGCTTAAGGGATAAATTTTTTTTGATTTTTCTATCATCTTTTGTTTATCCTATTGATAATAAGTAATATTATTTTTGAAAAATAACAAGTGAAAACGATGAAAAACAACAGGAAAAAATATTTTTCTTAAAAAAAAATTATCAAAACAGCGGGCGGCGGCCGTCGACGAGCGGACAGCCGAGCATGTTCGGGACAAACGGCAGACAAAAGCCGGACGGAAAGAAAGACGGACGGAAAGACGGCAGCGGTTATTGCTCGTCCGCCGTGTTCAGTTCGTAATAGTATTCCAGCAGCTCGCGGGAATAGTCTTTAATTTCCCCCGACGGCAAAACCAGCATCCGGCTGATGCCTATCTGTTCGACAAAAGCAGGATTGTGACTGACAACCAGAATCGTCCCCGCAAACTCGCGGAAGTTGCCGCCGATAACGGCCTGCGTTTCCGGATCAAGATGATTGGTCGGCTCGTCCAAAATCAACAGATTGGCGCGTTGCAGCAACAGTTTGCACAGCATCAGGCGCGCTTTTTCGCCCGGCGAAAGCACGGCCGCCTGTTTGTTGATGTCGTCGGCAAAAAACAAAAAATTGCTCAAAATGCCGCGCAGCTGCCATTCGTTATACCCCTCCGTTTCCGCGTTGGCAAACACGGTTTTGTTTAAGTCCAGCTGCTCCAGCTCCTGCGCATAATAAGCCGCATCGGTTTTGGCATTAAAGGTTATACGCCCGTCCGCCGGCGTTAAAATGCCCATAATCAGCTTCAGCAAAGTAGATTTGCCGACGCCGTTTTCGCCGACCACCAGAAAACGCTCCCCGCCGTTCAGGCGAAAAGACAATCGACGGTACAAAAGCCGCTGCCCGGGATAGCGAAAACTCAAATTTTCCACCGTCAACGGAACTTTCGCCCCTTCGCGTTTCGGCGCAATGTCCATTTTTACCCGTCGATAGGCACGTTCGCGCTCAGGCAGTCGCTCACGCAGCTTTTCCAGCTTAAGAGCCCGCTCCTGTCCTTTGCGCTTCAGCTTATGGTTGGTTTGCGAGGCCTCCCTGGCGCGCTGCACAAAATCCGCCAGTTTTTTTATTTCCCGTTCCTGTCCGGCTATCAGGCGCTCGCGGTTGCGCCGCTCTTCGGCAAGCTGCTTTTTGAAAATGTCGTAATTGCCGTCGTAAACCGCTATTTTATGCGTCACCTTGTTGATAAACACGATTTTGCGCACAATCCGGTTTAAGAAATCGACATCATGACTGATAATCAGCACCGAACCTTTGTAGTCCCGCAAATATGAGGTTACAAAATCTCTGCTTTCGGCGTCCAGATGGTTGGTCGGCTCGTCCAGACACAAAATTTCCGGTTTGGAATAAAGCACGCGGGCAAAAGCCAGCTTCGATTTCTGACCGCCGGAAAGCTCCGCCAGCGGACGATCCAGCAAATCGGCGTCGATATCCATTTCTTCCATCAGAGAAAGCAAAATATCGTCCGCTTCATACTGGTCAAAATAGTCCAGCTGCTCCTGCAAATACGCCATCCGTTCCAACAACGGCGCCTGTTCGTTTTCCGGCGCCGCCTCCAGCCGGCGGTATATTCCTTCCAGTTCGGTTTTTATTTTTTGCAGCGGACGGCCGGAAGACAGATATTCCCACACCGTTTCGTCTTCGCGGTCAAAAACAATCTCCTGAGGCAGATAGCCCACCCGCGCGCGGCCGGTTTCCAACACGCCGCCGTCAAGCGAAAGTTCGCCCAAAAGAAGGCGAAACAAGGTGGTTTTGCCGGCGCCGTTCACACCGACAATGCCGGCTTTGTCTCTGTCGCCCAGCTGAAATTCCGCGTTGTCGTAAATAACTTCCGCGCCAAAAGACAGACTCATCTGGCTGCCCTTCATTTTTCCGCCTCTTTGTTTCGTGATAATGAAAAAACGCGGTATGTGCCGCGTTTTGTTAAAATTGGTGGAGCTGAGGAGGATCGAACTCCCGACCTAATGATTGCGAACCATTCGCTCTCCCAACTGAGCTACAGCCCCAAAATATTCTTCAAACTTCAAAATAATTTTTTGCTTCCGCTCGAGCGAATGGAACCATTCGCCTTGTCTGCCTAGCCTCGCTGCGGTTGCTGCCGCCGCCCTTGCTCGGGCAAGTCCGCCAAGATGTTGCAGACGAAAAGCCTCCGCCGGAGCCTTTTCGCTTAGCCATCCCAACTGAGCTACAGCCCCAAAATATTCTCCAAACTTCAAAATAATTTTTTGCTTCTGCTCGAGCGAATGGAACCATTCGCCTTGTCTGCCTAGCCTCGCCGCGGTTGCTGCCGCTGCCCTTGCTCGGGCAGACAAGATATTACAATAAATTCCTCCGATGTCAAATGTTTTTTATGATAACATGTCCGTAAATCAGCGACAAATCATTTGCTGCAAATGACATCCCTTATTTTAAGGGAAAATTGTTGCTTTTTCTTTAAAAGACACTTATCATGTACGCAAAATATATATAATTGTATTACTTTAATTTTTATGTCTTATGGAAAAGCAAAGGAACAACCGTTGGGTATACACACTATGTACCCCCATTATTTTTCTTGCGTGTGTCATGGGAATTTTTACGACTATTGCACTTACGCCTCCTAAAGTTTCTGAATGGAAAAATGTGACGGTAGTTTCACGAAACGAATTAATCGTTCCCTGCGGATTGGGGTCGGAAACAGAGGTTACATTGGTTTTCTCTGACGGGACTGTCTGGAAAGGATATCCATCTTCCGCAAAAGCAAATGAACGCCACCTCCTTTATGCTCAAAAAGGTGATACCGAGTCTTACAGATACAACTCACATTATTTGAGAGGCAAAGAGTGGAGATAATCTATGATATAAAAAAGAAGTCTTTAACAGACTTCTTTTTTACGTTCTGAACCTCTGCCAGCGTATATGAAACCTTTATAATAAACAGCAAAGTTTCTTTTATTAAGACAATCAACATCACGCCGGAACTGATGATTTTGATAAATGAAAAGATGTGCAAATTTAAGGATATGATACTTTTTTACTCCCTGCCCCTGAATTTGACGATGAGCCACGACGAACCGAGCCTTTTCAACGGACATGGAAAAAGCCGGCTTTATAAGCCGGCTTTGGAACTGGTGGAGCTAAGCGGGATCGAACCGCTGACCTCTTGAATGCCATTCAAGCGCTCTCCCAGCTGAGCTATAACCCCATTCAAGAAACTTAATAATTATAAGGTCGAGCGCTTGCATTCAAGCGCCTTGTCTGCCTAGCTTCGCCGCGGTTGCTGCCGCTGCCCTTGCTCAGGCAAGTCCGCCAAGATGTTGCAGACGAAAAGCCTCCCCCGGAGCCTTTTCGCTTAGCCATCCCAGCTGAGCTATAACCCCATTCAAGACTGCTTCCTCACGAAAGCTGTTGAAGTATAGCCGGACAACAGAAAAATGTCAAGTCTTTTTTATGGTTCTTTTACAAAAATATTTTTCCTGTCGCGGCGCCCACCATGCCGCCGGAAAATACGGAGTTATTCCCGACCGCCGCACTCCGAGCACCCGCAACCGAATTGCCTAAATATCCAAGTCATCGACAAATTTTGCGCGTTCAATAATAAATTTGAAGCGCTGTTCGGGGTTTTTACCCATCAGACGTTCCACCATCCGCCGGGTTTCAAAGGCTTCTTCCTTGCCTTCTTCCGTGTTGGTAGAAGGAATCAAAACTTTCAGCAGCGTGCGTTTGGCTTTGTCCATGGTCGTTTCTTTCAATTGGGCGGCGCTCATCTCGCCCAGCCCTTTAAAGCGGCTTATTTCCGCTTTCTGGTTTCCTTTAACCTCTTTTTTCAGGATCCGTTCTTTGTCTTCGTCATCAAGGGCATAAAGGTTTTTGCCGCCGACGGAAATTTTATAAAGCGGCGGGGTGGCAATGAACAAATGCCCGTTTTCGATGAGTTTTGGCATCTGCTGATAAAAAAATGTCATCAGCAGCGAGGTAATATGTGCACCGTCGACATCGGCATCGGTCATGATGATGATTTTTTCGTAGCGCAGATTTTCTTCCCGATAATTTTCCTTAATGCCGCAACCCAGCGCCTCTATCATATCCTTGATTTCCTGGTTTTGGGTTATCTTGTCGAGCGAGGCGGAAGCCACGTTCAAAATTTTGCCCCTCAGCGGCAAAATCGCCTGAGTCATGCGGTCGCGTCCCTGCTTGGCGGAACCGCCCGCCGAATCGCCCTCGACGATAAAAATTTCGGTATCCGCCGCCGCGGCCTTGGAGCAGTCCGCCAGTTTGCCGGGCAGACGCAGGCGCTTGGTCGGGCTTTTGCGGTTTTGGATTTTTTCTTCTTTCTTTTTTTTGCGGAACTCCGAACGGGCAACCACATATTCCAGCAGCGCGGCGGCATTTTCCGAATCGGACGACAGCCAGTGGTCAAAAGAATCCTTGACCGCCTGTTCCACCAAACGCACCGCCTTGACGGAAGTCAGTTTGTCCTTGGTCTGCCCCTGAAACTCTGGATCGCGGATAAAGACCGACAGCATAATGCAGGCATCGCTCAAAAAGTCTTCATTGGTAACGCCTGCGGCCTTTTTCACCCCCGCCATGTCGGCGTATTCTTTCAACCCGCGCAAAAGCGCCGACTTAAAGCCGAGCTCATGCGTGCCGCCCTGCGGGGTAAGCACCGTGTTGCAATAGGAATGGCAAAAGCCGTTTTCGTCTTCCGGCCAGGTAACCGCCCATTCCACCTTGCCTTCGTCGTGCGCCAAAACGCCTTCGCCGGTAAACGGCACGCGGTTGACGGTGGCGCGGTCGCCGATCTGATAGTTCAGAAAATCGCGCAATCCGTTCGGAAAATGCAGTTCGGCCTCAGCCGGCGTTACATCGCCCTCACTCAGCAGTTCCGGCGCGCAGCGCCATAAAATATGAATTCCCTTAAACAAAAAGGCCTTTGAACGCGCCATGCGATACAGACGGTTGGGCGAAAAACAGCAGTTGGCGCCGAAAATTTCCGGATCCGGGCGAAAAGTGATGCCGGTGCCGCGGCGGTTGGGCGCATTGCCGACTATCTCCAGCCGGTCGAGCGGCCGACCTTTGGCATAGTGCTGGCGATAAAGTTTGCGGTCGCGCGCCACTTCGATGGTCAGACTTTCGGACAAGGCGTTGACGACCGACGAGCCGACGCCGTGCAAACCGCCGGAAACTTTATAGACATTGCCGCCGAATTTGCCGCCCGAATGGAGCATGGTCATAATCACTTCCAAAGCGGACTTGTCGGGATATTTCGGGTGCGGATCAACGGGTATGCCGCGCCCGTTGTCGGCAACGGTCACCGAATAGTCGGCGTTGAGCGACAGCTCTATGCGGTTGGCAAAACCCGCCACCGCCTCGTCCATGGAGTTGTCAAGAATCTCCGCCACCAGATGGTGCAAAGCCTGTTCATCGGTGCCGCCGATATACATGCCGGGGCGCGCGCGAACGGCCTCCAGACCTTCCAAAACCTGAATATCCTGCGCCGAATAGCTGCTTTCGGCCACGGCGGTGCTGTCAAACAAATCTGTCATGTTTTCCTTTATCCTGTCTAAAAAAGCAGGCCTAAAATAGCGCAAAGACAAAAAATTGGCAAGCTTTTAAGCAAAAATTTCCGCCGTTTTTCGGCAAGCGGCGTTTTGCCGATTGTCGTTTTGCTCCCTGTGTTTTTGCCGGTTACCGATTTTATCGGGCGCCTTTTCCGTGCCGACTGCTGCATCTCGCCGGCGCCCTTCCCGGTCGACAGATTGGTTTTTGCCGGCCACGCGTTCGGATAACAAAACGAATGTTTTCGATTGTCTGCGGATGTTATCGGATTTTTACGGATATCTTCATATACGATCAATTGGCCGCGTAAAAAAATTCACCGGCAAAATAAGCGTGTTCGGCAATTTGTTCTTGAATTTTTGCCGGCCACGGTATAACCTTTGTTTATCGGTCGGAACGATCTTGCTTGACCGGTGTTTTCTTAAATAAAAAAATTTTTTACAGGACTAAAAACATGCGTACAAAAGCTCGGCAAACCCTTTTCCCCCCCCCCTAGATTTTCAACGTTTTTGACCAATAAGCCCCGTCTTTGCGCGGCGGCATTTTTACTTTCGGCCACTTTTTTTACCTCGCCGGCCGGAGCTTTTCCAACCTCAACGGATCTATATAAAATCACGGAAATTTCCGCAGAAACCTACAATACGGCTCAGACCAATCAGGCAACCGACGTTTTTGCCTTTTCTTCCATGGACGAAAGCGGCAAGGCAGTCACAAAATATTATCAGTGGCTTTTGTCGGACGATATGTTCACACCGGTGCCGACCGCGGAAGACGCCGTTTTGAGCCTGCAAACAACCAACGCCGACGGCAGCGTGACCGAGACGCACTACAAACCGGCGGCAGGGTTCACGAAAGGTTATACCACCGAAGAAGGCGGCGAGCTGCAGGATCAGAGAGGTTCATCCTTTCCTGAAGGATCAGACCTTGACATAAAGGGAAACTTTATCGGCTATGACTATTCCAACGAAAAAAGCGCGGCACAAGGCGGCGGGTTAAGGCTTTATAATCGGAGAAGAAGCAATATTGATATACATGCCGATTTCATCAACAACTCTGCCAGAGGACAAGCAGATGATGATGATGATTATGATAACTATCGCCTAAGCGGCGGTGGCGGCGCTGCTTTTATAGCCGTCGGTTTTGGCACAAGCTTTAATATCAACGAGTTGGAGGGCGATTTTATCGGCAATTCCGTTCAGGCAGATTACGCCTGGGGCGGCGGATTGTTTATTTTGCCGGAGAACAACGGAACTTATGACTCTCTTCTGTCCGTCCAAAACATTAACGGTAATTTTATATCCAATCATATCCAAGGGGATCTCGAGGCCGGCGGCGGCGCCTTGGCCAATCGTGCGGGCGACGGCGAAAAGCAAAATGAAGCGTATATAAAGAAACTGAACGCAAATTTCATCAACAACTACGCCTATTCGGCAAACGGAAACAGTTACGGCGGCGCTTTGGCCAATGGTACACCTTATATTGATACATATCCTTATGGCAGTGGAGTTAACTATATTGAAAGCATAAACGGAAACTTTATCAACAATCATGCCGCCGGCAAAGGAGACGCCTATGGCGGTGCCGTTTATAATAACGGTTATCTCAGAAAAACCAGCGGCATTTTCAGCAACAATTATGCCTATTCGGCCGAAGGCGACGCTTTCGGCGGGGCGATTGCCTCTAACTTGATTTGGAATGCCTCTGACTCCCTTTCCGTTATAATATACAAAGACCGGCAACTGTCCTATTTGATACCCGTACAAAGAGAGCTTGATTGGGAATATATATTGCCTGACGACAGGGGAGCTACGGTTAGCATAGCGGAATATATAGGAGATGATGAACGTGCGGAACTTGAATTTTCTTATTTCGAATTTATGTATACCACGCCGATAGAATCGATAACGGCAGAATCTATAAGCAAATTTGTAGGCATACCTGCAGAGCAAATAACCGCCGAAGAACTTGATGAATTTAAGATGATGGTCGCCGAATTGCAAAAAAATGTCGTTGACATGGAGACCTACGACTACAGACACAAAAAATTTACTGAATTGTATAATGCTTCATTTTTCAACAATCGGGCAATCTCCGCCAACGGAGATGCTTATGGCGGCGCAATTTACGGCAGCGGTATAACGATTGTTGCCGACAATTATACTTCGGTTTTTGACGGCAATACCGCCAACGGGCAAAACAACGCCATTTATGCCTATGATTATAAAATATATGAGTATGAATCATCAGAAAACCTTGAAACAGCGAACACCGAATTAACAGAAAGTCAGGCGCTGACCCTGCAAACCCTAAACGGCGGCATCATCCTTTTTAACGATGCAATCGACGGCGAAAATAGATTGCATACCCTCATCAATGGAGAGGAAAACTTTTCCCGCGAAAAAAACGGATATACCATTGAAATTTCAGGGGATAAACCGGTTGATAACGGCACTCTGAGAACGCCGCAATATGTCAAGCTCAACAACAGCATTGCTAATGCCGGCAGCATCAACATTGCCAATACGACTTTGTCTTTCGGCGAAGGACCTTACGGTCGCGGCGAGATTACTGCCGACGGCGATCCGATCACCAAAGTCAGCCTGCAAAATGCCGCTTTTGATCTTTATAACAAATATCAGGATACGGTGAACTTAAAAGGTTGGAATGCCAACAACGGGTATCTGCATGTTGATGTGGACGTTGAGAATTTGACGGCGGATATACTCAACATCAACGGCAATGTTGAGGGCACAACCAAATTGGTATTGTATCCGACTTCGGCCAAAGACATTACCGGCGAAAGCATTGTTTTTGCGCAATCCAGCAACGACACGACAGGCACGGAGGATTCGTTTACGGTTTACCGCGTCTACCGCAGCCCGTATATGTTTAAGGTCGACATGACCGGCGAAGGCACGACCGAACACGAATGGTATTTGACCATGACGGATGAGGA
>CALXRS010000014.1 GCA_944390915.1 uncultured Alphaproteobacteria bacterium | reverse complement strand
GCCGCGGTCGGCTTCGGGAATGTAAACCGTTTCTATTTTTTCGCCGTCGGCAAATGCCAACAGCCATTTGCGGGTTTTGTCGCTTGAGAGCTGGACGGCAACCTTCTGCGGGCGGCAGATGGTGAAATTATCCGCCAGTTTTTGCCGCAACGGCTTGGACAGATTGGTCATCTCGGCAAAATCCGTCTTGCCGTAAAAATAAACCCACTGCCATATCTGTTTGGCGCGAAAAGCCGGCTCGCCCGCCTCCTGCAGGCGGGCGATCAGTTCCTCTTTGGAAAGGTCGGTTAATTCGATTTTGTCGCTCATCTTCTGCACTTGGCGCTGATGGCGCGATAAGCGGCGGTAAAGCCGGAAAGAGAATAGGTGTCTTTGGTGGCGGTGCCGCGCGAAGACTCGCCGGTGACAATCATCCGCTCGCCCTTTTTCATGGCCTCGACCAGCTGTTTGTCCGTTTTTTCGCTGACGGCCCAGGCTTTGTCGCCGTCGACAAACATTTTATCAATGGTGGTTTTGCCGATTTTGACAACCACGCGGGCATCACGCTTATAGGTGTAGCCGGCCACAAAATTGACCACGTCAAAGCTCTTTTCCGCCGGACGATGGGTGATGACCACATAAATGTCGCCGCGCTTGGTATATTTGCCTTCGTCTTTTTGAGGACTGGAAGCCATATAGCAAACCACGTTTTTGCCGTCCTGATAGTAAAAGGCCGACCAGTCGTTAAATTCGCCCAAAAGTTTCGGCGTATTGGCGCGGGCATCAAGGGTGAAAAGAAGCGCAACAGCCGCAATAAACAGTTTTTTCATAACAGAACTCACATTAAAATTTATGAACACCGGATTAAAATTTGTTTTATTGTATTTGAAAATTATCTAAAAACGGTTAACAATACAAGTACAAAAATTTTTGGCGGAAGTTTTATGATTAGAGATCACTATCTTGACATCGGACGCATCACCGACAATGTCGACGTGTTAAAAATTTTCAAGGTCATCCGCGAACACGGCGGTGTCGCCCGTTTTGTCGGCGGTGCCGTGCGCAATGCCCTGGCCGGCGAACCGGTCGGCGACCTCGACCTTTCCACCGATCTGTCGCCCGACGAACTGGCCGAAGCCTGCGAAGACGCCGGAATCCGCACCATGCCCGTCGGGTTGAAAACAGACACGCTGGGGGTGGCAGCCGGCAGCATGCTGCTGGAAATCAGCTCGCTCAAAAAACAGCAAACGGATGCCCGCGGGCATAAAAAAATCGAATTTACCGACAACTGGGCAGAAGACGCTTCCCGCCGCGATTTGACCGTCAACGCCGTATATGCCGACGAAAACGGCAATGTTTTTGACTATTACAACGGCATTGAAGACCTGGAAAAAGGCGTTATCCGTTTTATCGGCGACGCCAATGCGAAAATAAGAGAAGACTGCAGCCGGATTTTGCGTTTTTTCCGTTTTTATTCGCTTTACGGCAAGGCGCCCGTTGACGAAAAATCCCTTAAAGCCTGCAGGGAAAACGCCGACGGATTGAAAAAACTGCCGGCCGAGCGAATCCGTGACGAATTTCTGAAAATCCTGTTGACCGACAACGCCGCCGCCGTGCTGGAACTCATGTTTGCAAACGGCATTTTAGCCGATCAACTGAGCAGGCAGCCCTTTCCCGACAAGCTGCGAAAACTTGTTGCGCTGGAACGAAAATATGCTTTTTCTCCCGACCCCATACGGCGGTTGTTTGTCCTTGCCCGACCCGACAAGACGCTGGCGGAAAACATTGCCCTGCGCCTGAAACTGACCAAAAAGCAAAAAGAACATCTGGTGCGGCTGGCCGAAAATAAATGCGGGGCGGAAAAACTGAACCGACCGACGGCACAAAAACAAAACATTTACCTCTTCGGCAAGGACTTCTGTCTGGACTGTCTGCTGACGGAAGAAGCCGCAAACGTCGCGGACAACCCCGAACTGCCGCGGCTGATAAAGGAAATTCGCGAATCCGTGGTACCCGTTTTTCCGCTGAGCGGCAAAGACATCATCCATGCCGGCATTACCGGCAACGCCAATATCGGCGCCGCCCGCGACAGACTGGAAACACTCTGGTTCGACAGCGGTTTCAATTTAACCCGCGGCGAGCTGCTGAAAACCCTGCAGGAAACAAAAAAACCGGTTTGAACGACCGGTTTTTTGTTTTTTAAGGCATGGTTGGCCGCCTATTTGCCAAGATTCATAAAAGCCTCTTTGGCATACATGGTATGCAGCTGCTGATATTTTTCAAGGCTTTGTTTGACCAGATAATTTACCGTTCCCTTCGGATATTCGCCTTTGGCGTTCGGTTTGCCGGCCTTGCGTCCGGTCAAAATCTCGATGCCGTCATCTACCGTGTCGATGGCATAAATATGGAATTTTCCTTCCCGCACGGCGGCAATTACATCTTCGCGCAGCATCAGGTTGGGAACATTCGTCCGCGGAATAATCACCCCCTGGTCGCCGGTCAGCCCGCGATGGTTGCAAACATCAAAAAAGCCTTCTATCTTTTCGTTGACGCCGCCGATCGGCTGAATATCGCCAAACTGATTGATAGAACCGGTTACCGCAATATTTTGCTTAATCGGCAGGCCGGCGATGGCCGACAACAGACAATAATATTCGGTAGACGACGCACTGTCACCGTCCACACCGCCGTAAGACTGCTCAAACACAATCGAGGCCGACAGCGACAACGGCGACGTTTTGGCAAACCTGTTGGCCAGAAGAGATTGCAAAATCAACACGCCTTTGGTGTGGATGGGACCGCTCATGTTCGTTTCGCGCTCGATGTTGACAAACTCGCCGCTGCCGATACGCGCCTGAACGGTAATCCGCGCCGGCTTGCCGAATGAAAAACGCGAAAAATTGTAAACCACCAGACCGTTAATCTGCCCCACCTTTTCGCCTTTGACGTCAATCATGATGGTGCCGTCGTCAATCTGCTCCAGCATGGCCTGTTTAATGCGGTCGCTGCGGTAGATCTGTTCGGAAATAGCCTGTTCGATATGCTTTTTGCCGATCTGTTTGGAGTTTGACTCCCGTGCCCAATAGTCGGCTTCGCGCAGCAGGTCGCCGATGGAGGCAATATGCGCCGTCAGTTTGCGCGAATCTTCGGCCAGCCGCGACGAATATTCGATAATCCGCGCCACCGCCTGACGGTTGAGCGAACGCAGTTTTTTCTTGTTGGAAAGCGAACCGATAAGTTTGGCATATTCGATTTCGTTTTCTCTGGTTCTGTCCATCAAAGTGCCAAAATCCGCTTCCACCTTGAAATAGTCCGAAAAATCCGGATCCTTTTCCGACAACAGGTCGTAGAGCTCCTCATCGCCGGTCAGGATGATTTTGACATCCAGAGGGATCGGCTCCGGATCAAGGGAAATGGTGGTAAAGCTCGTTTCGTCCCCCGGAGATTCGATTTTGATGGATTTTGACGCCAGCGCCCGTTTCAACGAATCCCAAGCATAGGGCTGCAACAAAAGCTTGCGGGCGTCTATCAGCAAAAAGCCGCCGTTGGCCCGATGCAGGGCGCCGGCTTTTATCAGGGTAAAGTCCGTCAGCAGGGCGCCGTATTGCTGGATGCGCTCAACCCGGCCGACCAGATTGCCCTGAGTGGGGTGGTCGAGGTGGACTATCGGCGCGCCGGAATCCGGCTCGTTTTTGACCACCACGTTAACTTTGAACTTGGCAAATTTGTCTTCCTCGGGCTTGTTCATCCGCGACAACAGCACGGACAAAGCGTCGCCTTCTTCCGTCGGCGCGGGGTTTTCTTCGGGCAGAAAATCGTCTATGTTGCCGACAATGTGGTTTTGGATATTCTTCAAGAACTCGACGGCTTCGCGATGCCCTTTATATTTCTGGCGCAGGGTGTCTATCGGATTTTTGACCGCCATTTTAATGAATTTTTCGCGCAGCAGCCCGCTTTCGCGCCGCTGGCGGTCTTCCCATTCCGGCAGATCTTTGGCGGCTTTTTCAATTTCCTCCTGCATCTGGTTCAAGTCTTCCATCAGCTGCTGCTTTTCTTCTTCGGGCAACTCTTCAAAGGCTTCCGGCGTCACCACTTCGCCGTTTTTCATCGGCGCCACCACCAAGCCGACCTGCATGTGCAGCAGCGAGACGCTTTTGCCTTTGGCTTTTTTCTGCAAAATGCGCAGATATTCTTCTTTTTTCTGTTTATATTTTTCGCGGATAATACTCAAACCCGCCTTATATTCGTCGCTGTCGAGCACGGCGGGAATGGCCACGCTGAAATCTTCCGCCAATTTGTCGATGTCTTTGGCAAATTCGCAGGCCGTGCCGGCCGGAAAACTGATGCTTTTGGGTTTATACGGCTCGTCAAAATTGTATACGTAGACCCAGTCGCGAGGAGTGGGGCGGTCTTTGGCCGTTTCTTCCAGAATACGTTTGACCAGGCTGGTTTTGCCGGTGCCTTCGGGTCCCAGACAAAAAAGGTTGTAACCTTTCGATTTGATGTTGACGCCGAGCTTTACCGCACTGATGGCTCTGTCCTGCCCGAGGGCGGACATACGTTCCGCCAGTTCCGCCGTGCTGGCAAAATCAAACTTTTGCGGATCGCACACCGTATAAAGCTGTTTGTCTTTTAATTTGGATATACTCATCTGAACCTTTCCGCCTGAAAATTAACCAATCTCACCAAATATAAAACCGCAAACCCTAACAGAGGGTAAATGTTTTTGCAAACTGTTACAATTTGATATCAAACAACAGCGGCGCAAAACGATTTTCGCCGGCGGGCAAACTCGTTATGTCCACAAATTCCATGTTGCGGTAACCGACGACATATTCCGTCGGCGGCATTATCAGACTCGAAAAACGCGAAAACAGGGTGTTTTTAACTTCCAGTCTGTTTTTAGCCAGAAAATCCACAAACAAGGGATTCCATGCCGTCATGCCGAAATCGCCGAAAATAATCACCGGGTCGTCTTCCGCCGTTATAAAAGCATTGATATACCCAAGAGCCTCCTCTTGTCGGCGATAACTCATTTTCGACAAACTCAGGCTTAAAAAAACGTATTTTTTGCCGTTTGCGGCAACCCGCGCAAAAACGGCGCTGCCCTCGCCGAGAGATATCCTTCCGGCCGCCGTCGGCAAAATTGCGGAAACCATGAAACTGCCGCTTGTTTCTCCGGCCGAAAGAAAATATCCCGAAGGGATAAGCCCCGCCGGATTGACTTGTTTGTCTTGCGGATTGACTATTGCCGCCAAATCTGCGGAACCGGCGGCAATCGCTTCAAACACGTCCAAAAAAGACGATGTTTCTTTTTGAAAGATCAAAGCCAGGCTTTCGCCTTTTTTGCCGCCGCCGTCCGACAACAAAATCGGCGCGGCGGAAGAAACCACGAAAAAGTTCAGCAACAACAGCAAAACGGCAAAAAAAGAATAAAGGAAAAAACGGCTGCACAAGGCATAAACAAACAAAACCAAAGACAACAGATAAAATTGAAAACGCCACTCGTTGAAAAAACGCCCCGCCCCGCTGTCCATAAAAGAAACGGCAGAAAAAAAAGAAAGCAGAATCAAAAGGCTCCGTAAAATAAACTCCGTTCGAGCATGTTTTTTTCTTTGTGCCAGATACCCCATTGCCATCGACTTTTCTTTTTTGTTGTTTTTTTAGACCGTATGCTTATAATACCATATGAAGTTTTAATGTATACTTAAAACTGCTTTTTGTAAACGGTTGCTCAAAAAAAAGATAATGGATAATATTTTTGATTTTTCGCATACATTTTCCCTTCTTGCCCAAAAAGCGGAAAACATGACGGTGACCGCCGGCAACTATCTGTCCGGCCTGAGCGGCATAAAAGCGGCTGCCGTTGTTTTGTTTTTAACAACTCTGGTGCTGATTTTGTGTCTCGTGCTGGTGTGGTACGTCAAGTCGATCATCGCTTCCGTTCAACGCGAAAAATTACTTGAGAGAGAATATCGCGCAAAAATAGACAACCGGCTGGATAAAAAACTGGCGGCAGACGACGAAGACATCGAAATCGGCCATAACGAAGAAAACGGCAAAGTTCCGGCCGACAAAAAGGAAAACCGAAGAACAAAACCCGATAAAAAAGCTCTGCCTCTCGATTTGGACTGGAAAAAAGACGGCGACGGCGCAAACGGCAAACAGAAAATATCTCCGCCCGACGCCTTTCAATATCAATTTAAGCCGCAAAAGCTGACAACCTTAATCGCTTTGATTATGGACATGTTGGAAAGAAACGTCGACGAGCCGAAAATAGCCCAAACCATCATGTATAAAAATCAACACCTGAACAGCGAAGACGACGTTATCCAGACCATTACCGCCGTTAAGTTTTTTGTTTATTTGTGCGTCAGCGGCCGATTTCAGAACGTAAATCCCCACAAAACTTTGCCGCGGGAAGACGCCGCCCTGTTTCATCTGGCCAACGGCGACTGCTCGCTGGCTCTGGTGCTGACGGAAGAATTGATTGACCGAAAATTGGCCAAAATAAAACTTACTCCCGAAGGAAGGGAGCAGAATAAAATGTGGTGCGAGGTCTCCAACTGCGCCACCATCTTCGGCTCGCTCGCAGCCCTTTCCGACAACCGGCTGGCTGCAAAAGCCTTCGAACTGGCCATCGAAATGAACCCCCGCAACGTTACCGCCTGGGGAAGATTGGGAGACATGTATTTCCGCGAAGACATGCAGGAAAAAGCCGTCTGGGCTTTCAGCAACGTGCTCAACATTGCCGACGAGGGCATCTATACCCAACAGATAGCCAACGCCAACAAAATGATGGCGGCCTATTACAGCGAAATCGGCAGCCGCGACATTGCCGCTTCCATGCTTAAAAGCGCCGCCGCCTTTTACGAAAACATCGGCATCAACCGTCCGCTGAGCGAACAGGAAGTAAAAATAGTCAACCTGATAGAAACCAGACAATTTGAAAACATCGAAAAAATTGTCGACAATTTGCTCGCAAACAAAAATTTTTGCCAAACCGGTTATATTTAATCAGCGTTCGTTCTCACGGTATTTTTTGAGCTGTTCTTCCACTTCCGGACGAATTTCTTTTTCCGGCGCCGGGAGCTTCTCCGCCTGTTTGACAACGTTTCGCTCGTTATACGTGCGGCCGCTTTTTTCCATAATCACGTCTTTTACGTCTTTTTTGTTTTCTTTTTCGTCCGGCAACGCCGCCGCTAAAGACTGTTTTTCTTCGGCGACGATTTCTTTGACAGCCCGTTTGACGCCTTCTTCGCTTTGCATCTTGCTTTGCTCGGCTTTTTCATTTGTCCGCGAATTTTCCCGCAAAAGCTCTTTTTCCTCAAAAACGGCCTCATTTTCGGCCTGTTTTATTTTTTCAGCTTCTCCTTTGTCGTTTTTTTCCGGCGTTTTGTCTTCCGTCTTTACGGAAGAAATTTCCGCTTCTTTATATTCCACGGGCGCTTTTTCTTCCGCTTTTACGGAGACCGGTTCTTCTTTTGCCGGCTCTTCCGCTTTGACATATTGCGGCGTCGTTTCCGTTTCCGCCAACAGGGTTTCGATTGTTTTTTCCTGCGTCGGCCGCCCGATATCGGTTTGTCCTTTCTTTGCGTTTGCGGATTCTTTTATTTTTTCCCTTGCTTCGGCGTTTTCTTTTTCCGTGCGGGCAAGCCGACTTTTTTCCGCTTTACGTTTGGCGGAATCTTCGGTATTTTTTTGTTTCTTTCCTTCCGCAAAAGATTTTCTTTCCGGCGTTTTTTTCTTGACGGCACGGCTGACGATTTCATCGGCGGCGGCAATGCCCGGCCGTTGGCGCGCTTCGTTTAAGACTTTGCCGTCCGGTCGTTTGAAGCCGGCCTGCATAATCACTTTTTCGGCATGTTCCACCGCGGCTTCGCGACCGGCATTTTCCTGCAGGCGAACGGTGTTGATGTTTTCGTTTTGTCTCAAAATTTTCTTTTCGTCTTCGTTCAAGGCCTGCAGAAGAGAACTTTCATACATGTCTTCAAACACGGGAACAATAATATAATCGTCCTCGTCTTCTTCTTCGTCCAGCGCGTCGCGAATTTTTTTGCTGACTTTTTTGAAACCGCGGGGAACTTCAAGCGGATTTTTCGGCTTGGTTTTGCTTTTCAGATCATTTGCCTTGGCGGCCTGATACAAATTGGCCTCGCGGACGTTGATTTTCAGCGTCAGACGTTCGTGTTTGTCCGTTCCGTTCTTTTTCCATTCAATATTGGCATCTTTTTCTTGTGCGGAATCGTCACGAAAATCTGAAAAAATATCATCCATCAGCCACCTCTTTTCAACAAAGATGTTTTTAGTCTAAATGTTTTTTGCAATTTTGTCAAATATTATGGGGGACGTCTTATGCATCAAAACCATGATTGATTCGTTTGAAAGAAGAGAGGAAAAACAGGTTACGACAGCACCGTCGCCGCGGTTTAGGCTGAAAGCTTCCGTCGCGCTGCTGAACAGGTGATTGATAATGTCTTTTTTCAATTCTTCCCAATTGCTGACACGGTTAAAAAACTTTCTTTGCGTTTCCAATATTTCGGCAAAGGAAGGCTCTTTTTGCAGCATTATTTCGTCGGCATCCCACAGGTTGACGTATGCCTGATTGTAAAATTGCAGACGTCCGTTGGAGGCAAAAATGAGCACGGCTTCTTCAATATTGTTCAAAATTTCTCGCTGCACGCTGGCCAGAGAATTATATTCTCTTTTGGCCGTCAGGCGGTCGGTTATATCCTCAAAGGCAAAAATCAGTCCCCCTTTCAAATGAGGCGCGCGAATCCGTCGCAAACTGCGACCGTCCGGCAAATGGAGCAAATCTTCGGCGGGGGCGGTAAGGGTGGAAAAAACTTTTTGTTCTTCGCCGCGAAAGTGAGGATAATCGGGAACTTCCGGCAACAGGCGCCGCTCTCTTAAATAATCCAAAAACATACCGTAAACCGGATGCTCTTCCAGCCAATTTTCGTCCAGCTGCCACAGGCGAACAAAAGCCTGATTATAAAAAGCCAGCCGGCAATCGGCATCAAAAACGGCGATTGCCGTGCCTAAAGCCGCCAAAATTTCCAGATGTGCATTCTGATTTTGTTTCAGGTTGCGGCGAAGGTTGTCCAGATTGCTGATGTCCGTCATCAGGCCGACAGTGGCGATTTTTTCCAAATCTCCGGCATAAAGAAAGGGCGTTTCCGTTACTTCGAAACAGCGCCTTTCTCCATCTTTGTTCAGGTAGATATGTTTATGACGGGGTTTGTTGGCATCGCGCGCCTGTTCGGCCAAATCAGATATGTTTTCTCCGCCTATTTCACCGTTTGCGCCGGCATATTCATAATATTTCCGATTGGCGGTTATTATTTCCAGCGAAGGAGAACGCATCCACACCGGACATGGCAGATTGTCAAGCAGACGCTTTAATTCTTCTTCTTTTTTCTCCGCCGTTTGCTTTTCGTTTTGCAAAATATCTATTCGGCGGGCAAAAATGCTGATATCGCGAAACCAGATAACATCGCTGTAGAGGCTGCCGTCCGCACCATTGATACGAACACCGTTCAATATAAGTTTGCGGCCGCTTTTCAAGTCGAATCTGTCTTCGAAAGAAACACCGTCTTCCCGCAGCAAAGCCGTATATTTCAAAATTTTGTCGGCGTCGTCTTTGTAAAAACTTTTTAAGACTTCCGCAAATGACGTTGCCGTGCCGGAGGGCAGATTCAGCAAAACGGCCAATCTTCGTGAACAGTGTTCACCCGCTTCGGCAACGTCGTTTACGCGATCATCGGGATAAATAAAGGCAAAATATCCGTCTTTGCCGGCATACAGCGTTTCCGCATAGCGGTCGCAATCACGGCGGATAAAATAATTTTTTCGCCTCAATTTGAGCAAACGGACATAGGCGGCAAAAAGCATACCTATCAAAAAGACAAAAGCCGCCAACACCGCGTACCACAATTCGGGAGCGGCAAAAAACATGTCGGAAATCAGACCGCTGTCCATTTTTTAATTTATTCCCGCTAAAATTCGTTGTCTGTTGGTTTGTTTTATACTATAAAGACAAAAACATGTAAAATCTTAAAAACAAACGGTAAACAAAAAATGTTAAATTTGGCTTTTGATACAACGGCCGGCAGTTGCGCCGTCATTTTAACGAAAGACGAAAAAACTCTGGCCAAAAACGTGCAGAAAATGGATTTCGGACAGGCGGAAGCTCTGTTTCCGACAATTAAAGATATTTTTGACGCCCACAACCTGCAACCGGCGAACATTGATCTCATCACCGTCTGCACCGGCCCGGGATCGTTTACCGGCGTCCGTTCCTCTCTGGCGGCCGCCCGCACGCTGGGCTTTGCCCTGCCCCGCGCCGGACTGACCGGCGTTTCCGCTTTCGAAGCCTATGTCCGCGATCTGGCAGACGAGGAGTTGGCTTTTTACAATGCCGTGATTATCGAAACCAAGAGAGACGATTTTTACTTTCAGTGCTTTGATGCCGGCCGTCACAAAATCTCCGAACCGGAGGCTTTGAATTATGATGACATCATCGACCGACTGCGGCATAAAAAAGTTACTTTAATCGGCGACGGCGTCGAACGTTTTTTGAGCAGGCCTTCGGGGCTCAGCCTGCACGTCATCCGGATGGAAGACAATCTTTCCGTTGAAGCTCTGGCCGCCTGCGGAGACGAAAAATTCCGCCTGAAAAAAACGGATTACCCGAAACCTCTTTATCTGCGGGCACCGGACGTTTCCCTAAAAAAATAATTTTACGGGCGGAAAGCGTCCGGCAAATGGACGATCTTGAACGGCAAACAGACCAACACGGCGTCAAAACGCACATCGCAGGCCGCATAAAACGGATGCTTCTGCACAAAACTTTCCGCCGCGCGGATTATCCTCCTCTGTTGTTCCGGAAATATGGAAAAACCTGCTTTTTCAATACTTGAACGCTGTTTTACTTCAACAAAAACCAAAACATTTTTGCGCCGGGCGATAAAATCCACTTCTCCCGCGCCGCTGCCCCGACCGGTAACATAATTGGCGACAACAATCCGATATCCTTTCAGACGAAAGAGTTGTCGCGCCAAAAACTCAGCCAGACGGCCTTTATTTTTTGCTTTCATTTTTAATTTCCAGCGCCAGTCGATAAGTTTCGTTTTTGTTTGAGCCGCACAATTTGACGGCTTCGGCAACCGCCGTTTTCAGAGGCATGGTTGCCAACAGCTCTTTCAGAACACCGTTCAGATTATTGTTTTCATTGTTTTCCGCAACGGGGGGAGCCACCACCAAAACCAGTTCTCCTTTCGGCGGTTCCGCCGAAAAAAAGGCCAGCAACTCCGCCGCCGTGCCGGTGCGGCATTCCTCGTGAACCTTGGTTATTTCGCGGACAACGGCCATTTCCCTGTCAGCAAACACGTCCGCCGCGGCCGCCAGAGTTTTGGAAAGGCGCAACGCCGTTTCATAAAAAACAAGCGTGCTGTTGATGCCCGCCAGCTCAATAAAAAGATCGCGCCGCGCTTTTTCCCGGTTGGGAACAAAGCCGGCAAACATAAACCGATTGGTCGGCAGTCCCGAAAGCTGCAACGCGGAAACAACAGCGCAGCAACCGGGCAATACAAAAACCGGAATTTGTCTTTCGCGGCATTTGCGCACCAGCTTATAACCGGGATCGGAGATAAGCGGCGAACCGGCGTCGCTGACCAATGCCACCGCCGTGTCCCTGTCATCGATGATGTCCGCAATGATTTTTGAACGTTCTTCCTCGCGGTGATCTTCGTAAGTCATAAATTTCTTATCAAGCCCGATACCGAGCAGCGAAAACAGCTTTTTGGTCACCCGCGTATCCTCGCAGGCAATGTATTCCGCGGCTTTCAGCGTTTCCAGCGCGCGGGCGGAAATGTCGCCGAGATTGCCTATCGGCGTTGACACGACATATAAACCTTTTTTGAGCGGCACGGTTTTTCTTTCCCTTTACAACAAACCTTTTTTCCTTTAGATTATCTGTCACAATTGTTTTCTATTTTAAGGTAAAATGCAAGTGTTTAAAAAGTTTTGTGCGCTGGCTTTGACCGGTCTGCTGATAGGTTGCCGTTCCGCTCTGATTTCAACAAACGGAGGGGTTTACGACAGTATTTCCGAAATTGAGGAAGAGGCTTTTGAAACTCCCGAAAGCTTCCGCGTCGGCGTGCTGCTGCCCCTGAGCGGCGACGCCGCCCGCTATGGCAACGGTTTGAAAAAAGCAGCCATGATGGCGCTTGAGGATATGAACAACCCCAACCTCATCCTGCAGTTTTACGACACGGAGAGTTCTCCCGAAGGCGCTGCCGCCGCCGCGGAAACGGCCATCAATCAAAAAGCGCAGATGATTATCGGCCCGCTCATTGCCGAAAATGTTCAGGCCGTATCGGGAATAACGACTTCGGCTGCCGTTCCGACGGTGGCTTTTTCCACCAATTCCGACGTGTTGCAAAACGGAGTTTATACGCTCGGGCTGCTGGTGGAAGAGCAGGTTTCGCGCATCATAAACTACGCCGTCGCCCGCGGACGACGCAATTTTGCCTTGCTGGTACCGGACAACAGCACGGGGCTGGCCGTGGCCAAAGCCGCGGCAAAAGCAACCGCCGGCGGACAGGCAAAAATTGTGCGGGTTGCCTTTTACGCCCCGAATACCAACGATTTTTCAGAGATAATCCGTCAGCTGACCGATTATGAAAACCGTTCGCGCGAACTGAACCAAAAGAAAAACAAACTCCGCCGACTGGCCGAAAACGGTGACAAGACCGCCGAAAGGGAACTCCGCCGCCTGAATCTCAAAGATACCGACAAAGGCGTCGATTTTGACGCGGTGCTCATTCCCGAATCCGGCGCCAAACTGAAATCGGCCGCCGCCATGTTCGGCTATTATGACGTTTTTGCGCCCGATGTAAAATTTCTCGGCACTTCAGTTTGGGAAAACACCCGCTTAAACAGAGAATCCACGCTTGCCGGCAGTTGGTACCCGGCCATGTCGCATGCTCACAATGTTTATTTTAACAAAAAATATCACTCTTTGTTCGGCGAATATCCGCAAAGCCTGTACGCTTTTGCTTATGACGCCGTGGCTTTGGCCGCGGCTCTGGCGCGCAACCGGCCGCAAAATCTCGACGCGGCCATCACCACAGAAGACGGTTTTGTCGGCATCAGCGGCATGTTCCGCATTTTGCCGGATGGCAAAAACGAACACAGTCTGGATATTATCGAAGTAACCCCGAACGGCGACACCGTCATTGATCCGGCTCCGAAGAAATTTACCGCCTTTATCCCCGAAAACCCGATGGAAAGCGCAGCCGCCTATTATGACGCCTTTCCGCCGCTTGTTTTCGGGAAAGAGCAGGCAACAGCCGAAGAACTCATTTTCGGCAGAGAGCTGGCGGGCACCGCATATTATCCTTTGCAAACGGAAGAAAACGGAGCCGTTTTTTCTTTTTAGCCCTGTGAACGGCGCAAATTTTTTGCTTGCATCTTTGCCCTAAATCGGCATAGTATGGGAAAGACTACGGAGGGTGCCGGATCAGGCATTCGCCAACCCGGCCAGGTCCGGAAGGAAGCAACCGTAACGAAACCGCCTGAGGTTGGTTACTCTCCGCCTTTTTTTAAGAAAGAAAGCTTTTTAGACCCTGATGGCTGAACAAGACAAACAAGACCAATATGTTGTGCTCGCCCGCAAATACCGCCCGCAGAACTTTGAAGATCTGCTCGGGCAGGACGCTTTGGTGCAAACTTTAACCAACGCCATCAACAACAACCGTCTGCATCATGCCTATATTCTGACCGGTATCCGCGGCGTGGGCAAAACCACGACCGCCAGGCTGATAGCCAAAGCTCTGAACTGCACCGGCGCCGACGGCAAAGGCGGACCGACAACGCATCCCTGCGGCATTTGCGAAAACTGCAAATCCATTGCCGCCGGCCGTAATATCGACGTGCTGGAACTGGACGCCGCCAGCCGCACGGGTGTGGACGATATCCGCGATATTCTGGATGGGGTGCGCTATAAACCGACCAACTGCCGCTACAAAATATACATCATCGACGAAGTGCACATGTTGTCCAAAAACGCTTTCAACGCTCTGTTAAAAACGTTGGAAGAGCCGCCCGCGCATGTTAAGTTTATTTTTGCGACAACCGAAATCCGCAAGGTTCCGGTTACCGTGCTTTCCCGTTGCCAACGTTTTGATTTGCAGCGGTTGTCGATAGACAATCTGATGTCTCTTTTCAACAAAATCGTCGCGGCGGAAGACCTGAAAGCCGACGACGAAGCTTTGCACACCATCGCCGCGGCGGCGGACGGTTCGGCTCGCGACGGCCTGTCGCTGCTTGACCAGGCGATTTCCCTCGGCGGCGGCAAAGTGCGCGCGGATATTGTACGGGATATGCTCGGCATGGCCGACCGCAACCGGACTTTTGAAATTTTTACGCTGATGGCGGCGGGAGAGATGCAAACTCTGCTGACAAAACTGAAAGAAATGTACCAAAACGGCGCCAATCCGGTAAGCGTGCTCAACGACCTGCTCAAACTGACACACAATTTGACCCAAACCCTGCTGCTGCCGGCTTTTGTTAACGACCCTTCCCTTTCAGAAAGCGAAAAAATTTTCCTGAAAGAAACATCGGCCAAAATCAGCGTCGCCGCTTTATCCAAAATCTGGCAAATGCTGATTAAGGGTCTAAACGAAATGCAGACGGCGCCGGTGCCGATAGACGCCCTGGAAATGATTTTAATCAGAATAGCCTATTCCGCCAACCTACCCTCTCCCGCAGAAGTGCTGGAAAGCATAAAAAAAAAATCTGAATCCGGCATAAAAACATCTCCCGCGGCCGGCGCTGACGTTTTTCCTTCCCCGGCGGCGGAAATTGCTCCGGCAACCAAAGAAGCCGCACCCGCCGTTTCTTTTGCCGATATAAACGAACTGCTGAAATTTTTGGAAGAAAAAAAGCAGCCGCGGTTTGTTTATATGCTCAAACACGATATGGAAATCTGCAACTTTGCCAACGGTAAAATAACTTTCAAGGCGGACGACAGGCTGACAAGCGAAACGCTGGCCGAACTGAACCGAACGCTTGAAAACCTGACCGGCGGCAAATGGGCTTTTGACGTTGCGGCCGGAAAAGTGGAACACACCATCGCCGAACAGGAAACGGCGCAAAAGGAAAAAGATAAAAAAGACGTTGCCCAGACACCGCTGGTAAAAGCCATACTCAACGAATTTCGCGGCGCAAAAATAGAAACCGTCACCCGCAAAACAACGCCGGCGGAAGAAAAAACGGATACGGACGAAACCGCCGAAGAAGCTTTTGACATTAACCACGAATATGATTTTAACAACGAGGATTAATCAATATGATGAACATGCAAGGCATTATGAAACAAGCCCAACTGATGCAGAAAAAAATGGAAGAAGCACAGCAAAAGCTGGCGGCAAGCGAAGTTACCGGTGAAAGCGGCGGCGGAATGGTAAAAATCACCTTAAACGGCAAATTTGACGCCAAAAAGGTGGAAATAGACCAAAGCCTTGTCGTCGCCGACGAAAAAGATATTCTGGAAGACCTTATTCTGGCGGCTTTTAACGATGCCAAAACAAAAGCAGACAAAATGATGAGCGACGGCATGAAAGATATTACCGGCGGCTTAAATCTCGGCGGCCTGAAGCTGCCTTTTTAAGGGAGTTGCCGAATTGTCGGGACAAGAAATAGAAAAACTGATAAAAATCATCGCCAAACTGCCGGCGCTCGGCACACGTTCCGCCCGGCGGATCGTGCTTTATCTGCTGAAAAAAAAGGAAGGCGTGCTGCTGCCTTTGATAGAAGCGCTGACCGGCGTTGCCGAAAACATAAAAACCTGCGAAGTTTGCGGCAATTTTGACACTTTGTCGCCCTGCTCCGTCTGCTCGTCGGAAAAAAGAGATCGTTCCACTGTCTGCGTCGTGCAGGACGTGACCGATTTGTGGGCCATGGAAAGGGTCGGATTTTATCGCGGGCAGTATCATGTGCTGGGCGGAGTGCTTTCCGCTTTGGACGGCGTTTCGCCGGAAGATCTGAATATTGAAAAACTGCTTTCCCGGCTGGCAGAAGGGGAAATTACGGAGGTTATCCTCGCCCTGCCGGCAACGGTTGACGGACAGATAACCGTACATTATCTGGTCAGCAGGCTAAAAGACACCGGCGTTAAAATAACCACGCTGGCGCAGGGCATCCCCGTCGGCGCCGAGCTGGATTATATGGACGAAGGAACCATTCAGCTGGCCATCAATTCGCGTAAGGAAATGTGAACAGACGGCCACAGCTTCAGCAAGAGGAAAAATTTTATGTTGTCGGCAAAAAGCAAAATCATCGTCTGCGGGCTGTGTCTGTGCATGTTTCCTTTTTCGACGGCAGCCCTTTCGCAAAAATCTTTTGACGCCATGTATGCCGCGGCCGCGCGCGGCGACGTGGCAAGCCTGCGCAGTGCCATGTACCGCGGCTTAAAAATAGATTCGACCGACCGCGCCGGCAATACCAGCATTTGTGTTGCCGTCCGCAACAAAGACTATGTGGCCTACAATTCTTTTATTCAGGCCGGCGCCCGGCCAAACCCGCCCTGCCTTGACAGAATAGCCCCGAGCAAATACAAAAAATTTGTTGCTGCCGCCAATAAGGCAAACCCCGTTACGCGCAACCAATACACACCGCCCGCCGGACGAACGGCGGCAGACACGGCAATGTCTTCCGGGGGCTATATCGGCGACAGACAAATGCGGATCATCGAACGCGAGTTGAACACCAGCATGGAAAACGGCAACGCCTATAACCTTCTTTATCTGCCCGTATCCATTTTATTTTCTTTGTATCCGTAACGAAAGATTTATTCGTCGGCGGTCATTTCTATCAATCTGTCCAGACTTTTCTGCTCCGAACTGTCGTAACCGGCCGGTTCTTCTTCCTTTTCTTTTGCTTCTTTTTTCTCTATCTGCGGCTGCGTCAGTTTTTCGAACAAATCATCCAAATCGCTGTCTAACACTACGCCGGGAGCCACTTCCTCATCGGGGGTCATCTGCTGATGGAGCTTGTCGCGGGTGGCTTCGGGAATAAGTTCTTCAATCGGCTTGGCAAAGGAGCCCGCCAGCTGAAAATATTTTGATTCTTTCATCATTTCCGGCTGGTTTTCCGGCGGAATAACCCAACCGGCCAAAATGTTTAACAAAATTATCAGCAAAAAGGCTCTCAAAATGCCGAAGAAAAGTCCCAGCAGCCTGTCCATGCCGCTGAGTTTGCTGGCTCTGATTTTGCCGATGATGACCGAAGACAGATATATCCAAAGAATAAAAAATATTATCAGGATGGCAAAAGCCGAAGAAACTATGGCCATAAGCTCGCTGTCGATATATTCTTCGGCAAAAGGCTGAACCGCCGGCAGAAGAAAAACAACCGCCGCCACCGCCAAAAACCAGCCGATAATGGATAGAACTTCTTTTATCAGTCCGCGGTTAAGGGCTATCAGGGCGGAAATTAATACGATGACAATTATGGCTATATCCAAACCGTTCATTTTTTTATCCTAATTAAACCAGTTAATCAGCTTTTGCACGTTGCCGATTTCGTGAATGTTGATTTCTACGCCGTTTTTCTTTTTTTCTTTGCCGTACTGCGACGGAACGATAGCGCTTTTAAACCCGAGTTTGTGCGCTTCTTTCAACCGCAAATTCGGCTGGCTAACGGAGCGTATTTCCCCCGACAGACCGATTTCGCCGAAAACAACCATATCCGCAGGCAACGGGTGGTTGGTCAGAGAGGAAACTATCGCCATGGCCACCGCCAAATCGGCCGCCGGTTCGGTTATTTTCAAGCCGCCGGCAATGTTAAGATAAACATCCTGCGACGCAAGATTGAGCCCGGCGCGCGCCTCCAGAACGGCCAAAACCATAGAAAGACGGCCGGCATCCCAGCCGACAACCGCTCTTTTGGGCGTGGAGTAGCCGGTCTGGCTGACAAGCGCCTGAATTTCCACCAACAGCGGCCGAGAGCCTTCTATCCCCGCAAACACGCAGGAACCTGAAACATTGCCCTGTCTTTCGGCCAGAAACAACGCCGAGGGATTTTCCACTTCCGCCAGACCTTTGTCCTGCATTTCAAACACGCCGATTTCATCGGTTGCGCCGTAGCGGTTTTTCACCGCCCGCAAAATGCGGAAATGGTGCCCCCGCTCTCCCTCAAAATAGAGCACCGTATCAACCATGTGCTCCAGCACGCGGGGACCGGCTATTGCCCCCTGCTTGGTAACATGCCCCACAAGAAACAGCACAAAACCTTTCTTTTTGGCCGTTTTTATCAGTTCATAGGCCGATGCGCGAACCTGCGCCACGCTGCCGGGGGTAGATTCCGCCTCTTCCAGATACATGGTCTGGATGGAATCGATAACCACCACCGCGGCATCGGTTTTTTCCAAAGTGGTGACAATATCGCGAACATTGGTTGCCGAAGCAAGGTTAACGGGCGCGCTTTCCAATTCCAGCCGGCGGGCGCGGATTTTGACCTGATCGGCGGCTTCTTCGCCGGATATGTAGTAGCATTCCGGATGTTCGGGCAGGTTGGCAATGCTCGCGCAAACCTGCAGCAAAAGCGTCGATTTGCCGATGCCGGGATCGCCGCCGACCAAAATGACGGATCCGGGCACCAAACCGCCGCCGCAAACGCGGTCAAGCTCGCGGATATTGGTGTGCAGCCGCCGCAAAACCTCCGGAGAACCGCTTAAAGAAACAAAATCGAGCAGATTTCCTTTTTTTTGCGGATTGAGGTTGGAAAAACCCTCGCCGCCTATTTTCTCTTCCACGATGGTGTTCCATTCTCCGCAGGAATCGCACTTGCCCTGCCAGCGCGGATAGACGGCGCCGCAGTTTTGACAGACATATTCGCTCCCGCTTTTTTTACCCATCGGTTATATCTCCACTTTTATGGGACCCGAGGCACTGCCGTTGACAAACTGGCGCACATAAGGATTGTCCGTCCTGTCCAACTCGGCAACGGTTCCGTCCCAGATTATTTTTCCCTGATAAAGCATGGCTATGCGATCGGCAATTTTGCGGGCGGAAGCCATGTCATGGGTAATGGTCAGCGCGCTGGCGCCCAGTTTTTTCACCGAATCGATAATCAGATCGTTGATAACATCGGCCATTATCGGGTCAAGACCGGTCGTCGGTTCGTCAAAAAAGATGATGTCCGGTCGGGTGGCAACGGCGCGCGCAAGCCCTACCCGCTTTTGCATGCCGCCGGAAAGCTCGGCCGGCGACAAATCCGCAACATCTGCCCCCAGACCGACCTGTCGCAATACTTCAACGGCTTTTTCCCGCGCCTGACGACGCGGCATTTTTTGATTTTCCATCAGTCCGAAAGCCACGTTTTCCCACACGCTCAAACTGTCAAACAAAGCGCCGCCCTGAAACAACATTCCCATGGTGGCGTAGAGCTTTTCGCTTTCTTTGCGCGGGGCGCCGACCGTTTCGATGCCGTCAACCTTTATGGATCCGGAATCGGGCGTTATCAGTCCCTGAATGCATTTTATCAAAACCGATTTACCGGTGCCGGAACCGCCGATAACCACCACGGATTCTTTTTTTCCGACCGTAAGGTTTACGCCGTTTAAGACCCGTTTGCGGCCAAAAGCCTTGTGTAAGTCCCTAACCTCTATTTTATTGACCGTTTTTTCCATATCTTGTTGCTCCCGCCGGCTATTTGGTAAAAATAAGCCCGGTAATGACATAATTGAAGATGAGGATAATGATGGAAGAAGCTACCACCGCATTGGTCGTCGCCTCGCCGACACCCTGGGCGCCGCCTTTTGAGCGATATCCGTTATAACAGCCCATCAACGCAATAACAAAGCCAAAAACCGCCGCTTTGACTATGCCGGTATACAGATCTATCCATTGCAGTTCGTTGACCGTTGTTTTGATATAATTGGCCGGGTTAAAGTCCAACTGATAAACGGCAACCAGATAACCGCCGAAAATGCCGATGACATCACCTATCATCACCAAAACAGGCAAAACGATAACCCCCGCCCACAAACGAGGAGCAACCAAATACTTGAAAGGATTTGTCGACAGGGTGGAAAGCGCGTCGATTTGCTCGGTTACGCGCATGGTGCCTATTTCCGCCGCCATGGCGGCGCCGATGCGACCGGCCACCATCAACCCCGCAAAGGCCGGAGCAAGCTCGCGGGTAACGGATATCAAAACCACTTCGGCAATGGCACTTTCCGCTCCGTAGCTGGAAAAACCGGCGTTGGTCTGCAAGGCAATCACCATGCCTGCAAAAATGGTTGTCAGCGCCACCACCGGCAAAGAATAAAAACCGATGTCGATAATCTGCCGCAGCAGAAGCTTCGGATAAAAAGGCGGCGTAACGCAATGATACAAAGACTTGGCAATAAATTCGGACAACTCGCCTATCCGCGAAACAAAAACAACCAGCGGTTTGCCGAGTGCGCGCAAAAAATTTTCCAGATATTTATGATGTTGCATCGTTTTTTTCCCATAATCCGTTACCGGCCTTCATATTAAAATACGGCGCCGAAGAAAGCAAGGCCTATTTATTCTGGTAACAGGCAAGGATAATCTTGTCTATCGCCGACGTTTCAAAACCGCGAACACGGATTTTGGGAATTTTTACTCCCAGAATTTCTATGTTTTCCGCCTTAGGAAAGCGGGCAATGGCCGCTTTTTCGGAAACAAGATGAACAACCAAAGTAAGCGCAACCGAAGGAAGGGTATCAAAATGGCATAGGCCGAGACCGCGAACTTCCATCATTCCCGAAATGGCCTCGGGACAGGAAGCTATCAAACGGCCGTCTTTTTCTTCTATGTCGGTGCGGTCGTCGGCCACCAGCAGAGCGTGTTTGTTCATAATCATTTGCAATGCAACGTCCGACTTGCCGCTGCCGCTCGGACCGATCAACAATATACCGTTATCCTGATAACTGATGCAGGTTGCATGGATATTTATCTTATTCAAAATTTACCAGCCTTTCAGGTCCCGAAATTGTTATCCGGCGACCGTTATTTTCCGTTCTTATTTCTATTTTTATCGCTTTTTCAGGCAAATAACCGGCCATTTTCTCCGGCCATTCAATCAGACATACGCCGTCATAAAGCGCTTCTTCCATTCCCAGTTCAAAAATTTCTTCGGCCGATTTCAACCGATAAAGATCAAAATGGTATATGTCAAAGTCTTTTGCCGGATAACTCTGCACCAACGTAAAAGTCGGGCTGGGAACCTCCCTCGCATCCGTCAAATGTCTGACAAAAGCCCGGCAAAAAACACTTTTTCCCGACCCGAGAGTGCCGTACAGAGCAAAACAGTCTCCCTTAACGGCCGCCGCGGCAGCTTTTCGGCCGAGCGCTTCCGTATCTTGTTCCGTTTTACAAAGCCAGCTTTTAGAAATAACCATATATATCCTTAAAAATCCAAAATACTCTTACGTTCTTTTTTGGGCGATATAATTTTTATCTTTGGCTTTTTAGACTGAATCTCCCGCCAATCCCAGGGTTTGTAAAATTGTCCCTGCCACAGACCGCGGCCGTTGTCGCGCGCCTGTTGCTCATAGGGCATGTAAATATCGTTTTGCGAAGGATCGGCAACCGCCCAGCCGGCGTTGACCAATGCCGCGCCGATGTCGTATTGCCCAAGCGCGCAGGTCGCTACCATATTGCCTTTGGAATCCTGTTTAATGACGTGACATTCCAGCTCGTGACCGGAAATCCAGCTCTTCAGCCAACGCGCGGCTTCCTGACCGCAGCGGTAGGCGCGGCCGCGACTGTCCGAACAGGTTTGGTTGGATTCCGGCGCGTCAATGCCGTATATTTTGATGTATCGACCGCGCATTTCCAACGTATCGCCGTTGATAACCCTGGTTACGCCGTAAACGGCCGGATAGTTGTTGGGATTGAAAGGTTCCGCCGCGGCCGGCGCTGCCGAACCGCCGCCGGTTAAACTGCTGAGCAGTTTGCTCAACCCGCTTTCTTCCGCAATCGGTTGCGGTTGACGAACGGCGGGCGCTTCCGCCGTTGCCGGAGCGGCCGTCGGAGAAGCGAGTTCCTCCGCCGCCGAACCGATATCGTCAAAATTTTCACTTAAAAGAGGGGCGGCGGGAGAGGGCGTGCCCGCGGCTGGCGTTTCCGCCGCGGGAGGCGTCGTTTTTTCCTCAACCGTCGCGGAAGCGGCCGGCACGGTGCTGCCGCCGGCAACGCTGCTATGGCTGATGCCCAGGAAATTCATGACATTCGGAACCACATTACCGACGCCGCCGTTGAAAGCGCCGATGGCATAAAGAACAAAACCGACTATCAGGCAAATAACCAACAACACGGGGATACAGCCCATTGCCCGCCAGACCATTTTGCCGAACAGATATAAGACGACAAAACCGACGATAATACCGATAAAACCGCCGCCCTGAAACAGCAGATTGGAACTCTGCGTACCGCTACCGCCTATATAAATCAAAACGACTGCCGCCAGACCGAGAAGCAATTTCTTTATAAAAAACATGGGCTGTTCCTCAAAATATCATAAACTTTATTCAATATAGCGGCAGGCAGTAAATATATCGTTACTTTTGTCCCGCGTTTTTTTGGCGGCGCAAAACGATTTTTTTCAGGCCGGAATATCTGTCGGTAGTGTAGACCGTTGGCGCAAAATGTCAATAATCTTGTCCAAATCGGCCGCCGAGGAATATTGCAAAACAACCTTGCCGCCGCCGTCGCGGGAGGCGGAAATTTTCACCTTCATGCCCAGGCTTTGGGTTATGAAAGATGATATTTCTTCCAGATCCTCGTCTTTTCCGCTTTTTTCGCGCGGAGCGGATTTTTTTGCGGGCTCGCGCGAACGGGCGGCCAAAGCTTCCGCCTGACGGGCGTTTAAGCCGCGGGCAACGATTTCTTCGGCCAGCTCCAAGGCGTTGTCAAGCCCGACCAACGGGCGCGCCTGACCGGCGGTTAGAACCTTGTCTTCAATCATCCGGCGCACTTCCGGCGGCAGGGTCAGCAGACGCAGCGTGTTGGCAATGTGGCTGCGCGATTTGCCGACAACTTTGGCCAAAGCGTCCTGCGTATGCGCAAACTCGTCCATCAAACGTTTAAGACCTTCGGCTTCTTCGATGGCGGACAAATTTTCGCGCAACAGATTTTCAATCAGCGCAACTTCCAAAACTTCGCGGTCGTCCATGTTCTTGATGATGACGGGAACACTCGACAAACCGGCTTTTTCGGCAGCTCGAAAACGGCGTTCACCCGCGATAATCTCGTATTTTCCGTTATCGACGGAACGCACCAGCAAAGGCTGCAGGATACCTTTTTCGCTGACCGAATCCGCAAGAGCGTTCAACGCCTCTTCGTCAAAATCGCGGCGCGGCTGATAACGTCCGGGAACGAGACAGCTTATTTCCACCGTCACTTCGTCACCTTCATGAACACCGTTCACAGGATTGAGAAAGTCGGCTTCGTCACCGAGCAGGGCGCCCAGCCCGCGACCGAGACTTTTCCGTTTATGGTTGTTTTCTAGCATCTTATAAGCTCCTTTTCTCTTTTCAGAACTTCGCCGGCAAGGCTGATATACGCCTGCGAACCGGAACATTTGAAATCGTAAAGCAAAACCGGTTTGCCGTGAGACGGAGCTTCAGACACGCGCACGTTCCGCGGAATAACGGTTTGATAGACCTTGTCACCGAAAAAGCTGCGAACGTCTTCTTCCACCATCTGCGTCAAATTGTTGCGCCCGTCATACATGGTCAACACAACCCCCTGCAGCTCCAGTTTTGGATTAAAGCGGCGTTTAATCTGGTTAATATTGCTTATCAGATCCGTTATTCCTTCCAAAGCCAGATATTCGCATTGCAGGGGAACGATAACGGCATCGGCCGCAACCAGCGCATTGATGGTAACCAGGCTCAGAGACGGGGGACAGTCGATCAGGATATAATCGTAGCCGTCCGCAGTGATGTTTTTTAAGGCGTCTTTTAAGGCGTATTCGCGACGCGGGCGATCTATCAGTTCTATTTCCGCACCGGCCAAATCCGGCGAGGCGGGAACCAGCGAAAAATCGGGAATTTCCGTCAGCATAACCGCTTCTTTCAATTCGCAGCTGCCGATAATGAGCTCGTAGGAAGAACTCAGTCCGCCGTGCTTGTCCACTCCGAGCGAGGTTGAAGCGTTGGACTGCGGATCGAGATCTATAACCAAAACCTTTTTACCGGCGGCGGCCATCGCCGTGGCGACGTTTACCGTGGTGGTCGTTTTTCCGACCCCGCCTTTGCGATTGGCAACGGCTATTATTCGCGGCATATCATTTCCTCCTGTTTTTTTGATAAATTGCTTATAACCAAAATTACGCCTTCGGCGTCGGTCGCGCTTTGAACTTCGCGACAGTCAAAGAACCATCCGTCAGCTTTGGCGGCGTTTATTTCCTCTTGATGATTTTTTCCTTTCGGAAAAAGACAAACCCCGTTTTTTTTCAACAACGGCAGAGCATAGGTCAACAAACCGGAAAGCGAGGTAACGGCGCGGGCGGTGACAACGTCAAAACGCCTGTCGACCATTTTTTCCGCGCGACAATTAAGAACCGCGGTATTATTGCAGCCGGCAACCTGACACAGATGTTTTAAGAACAGTGTTTTTTTGCCGATGCTTTCAATCAAGGTTATCTTCAAATCCGGTCTTTTTTCCAATGCCATAACCGCCAGCACAATCCCGGGAAAACCCGCGCCGCTTCCCAAATCCGCAAGCGTCTTGGCATTTTCCGGAAGCAGCGAAAAAAGCTGCGCGGAATCTTCAAAATGGCGTGTCCAGGCATCCGGCAGCGAATTTTTGCCAACCAGATTAAACTTTTTTTGCCATTCGAAGAGTTCGCGCAAACAAAGCTGCAGGCGGTCATATGTTTCACGTGAAACATTATATGTTGTCATAAAGTTTTCCATGTGTTTATTTATACCCAACCTCCGTTATTTTTTTAACAACAAATTGTCAGTTATAAACACAAAATAACAAAACCGTTATTTTTCAATCAGATAAAAAATCAAAATAAATTTCTACGGTAACTTTTACAGTTTTATCCGCATATCTGTTCAATGTCTTTGGATATACAATCAATATCCCATCGATTCAAGCAGTTAAAAGATTCCAAACACCGTTCAGCTTCGCCAAAGGAAAAACCCAATTCATCCGTGCGATGCGCGTCGTCACTGATAACAAGTTTTATATTGTTGCGGATTATTTCTTTTAGCATCCATTCTGCAGGATAAAAATCTCCGCGCTTGCGTAATCCCTTGGTGCTGATTTCCGTTGCCTGATTATGCTTTGCAAGGCAACGAATAAGCGCTTTCTTTTCTTCCGTAAAGGCGCTATCGGGACAAAAAGGAGACTTGCGAACATAATCAAGATGGGCAATGAAAGAAAAAATTCCGCTTTCGGCCGACCGGCAAATCGTGTTTATGTGTTTTTTTATCAGCAATTCACGATTCTTTTCGTCAAAGCGGGAAAGGTCTTTTATGTCGACAACGGATTCGCCTTCCGGTTCCAGAAAATGATTGCCGGATATATAATAATCCAGCCCTGTCCGCCGGCGAAATTCAGCAAATTCCTCTTCCCAGCCGGAGTAGGTGAAAAAGTCCACTTCCGCGCCGACAAAAGCTTTTATGCCGCAATTTTTTGCCGCCTGTCTGACATGTTCTGCATGGCGGGAAAAATCTTCAGCAGCCGAAGAAAAATCCTGACGATAAACTTTGAGATTCGGACTTTGGCGCCATAGCGGCCAGGATATGCTTTGACGGATGTTTTTGTGCACAATGAGATGATCGCTGATTCCTATTTTTTCCCATCCGAGTTCTTTGGCGCGGTTAAGCATTTCTTCGACGCTGTTGTGTCCGTCGGAAAAATCCGTATGCATATGAAAGCTGAACATTTGCATTATTTTATAAGTCTCCAGCGCTTGTTGTAATCGATTGACGCCAGCAAATTTTCCGCTTCTTCAAATCCGGCTGCCAAATGCTCCGTACAATGCGCGTCGTCACTGATGACAACCGGCACGCCGGCAAGCGCAAATTTTTGCAAAAAGGAAAGGGCAGGGTGCTGTTCGCCGCATTTGCGCCAACCGCTTGTGTTCAATTCGTAAGGGTGTTTTAAGCGACAAACGGTATCTATGGCCAGACTTTGGCTTTCCGGCTCGGGCAGATTTTGCAGATAGGGAAAAATTTTATAAACATCCAGATGCGCTAAAAAATTAAAATAACCGCTTTCGGCGGCAAGCGCAACGTTTTGCCAATAAATTTCCAACCCCGTTCCCAATTCGGAAGGCAAAAAATCGGCGTCGCCCTCGCGATAGAGGTACATATTGACAAGCTTTGTTTCTTCCTTATTGCGCAAAAAGTGGCAGGAACCGATATAATAGTCCGCGCGGAGTGTTTTCTGCAGTTTTTCAAAAGCCAGCCGCCAAGCGGAAGAGGGGAAAAAATCAACCTCGAAACCAACCAGCACTTTTATTTTTGCCCTGTCGGCCGCACGGCGGATTTCTTCGGCGTTTTTTTGCATAACGGATGAAACGACGTCAAAATCGTTAAAAAACATTTTATCAACCGTTTTTAAGTTCGGATGAAAAATGAGATGGTTTGATATTCCCAACTCCTCAAAGCCCAATTTTTCCGCACGGCATATCATTTCCTCCGCGGTATTGCGTCCGTCAAAAATGCCCTGACCGTTCGTATGCGCATGATATGTGAAGTTTTGCATTTATTTAAGCCCCAAAATTTTACAGGTATCTTCGCCCGTTTTTTCATCAAAATATTTTTTCAAAAAAGTGCATTCGCGCAACAGATATTCTTTTTGCTCAGTATTCATTTTATAGCGGACTGCTATGCCTTCGGCTCTTTGTTCGGGCGTTACCATGGATAATTTTTCAAAAAACTTGTCGCAATAGCATATCAGATAATCGTAATCGTCATATTCCATGTCCGCCAGTTTTTCCTTAGCCCAGACCAGCCATTCGGCCGGATAAGAATAAAAACGCGGATCAAAATTTTTGTCGGCGAAAGAATGAGTGAGGCAGACACGCGCAACATCCGGCCAACCGGCAAGCATCATCTGTTCATATCCCTCGCGTGCGTGAAAGACGTTTTCCCTGCGTTCGCTAATTCTTTTTCCGTAATCATGCAACAGACCGAGAACATACGCTTTTTCCGGATTCAGACCGTCAATGCGGGCGGCCAGTTTTTCCGCCGCGGCGGCAACACCGGTCGTATGGAATCTGTATTCGTCTTCCAAAGAAAAAGGATAAGGACGGGCGCGGCGGTACATAATACCTTCCAGCCAGATTTTTTCAGCCTCTGTTTTGTCGGGAAAACCGTTCATGAACAAACCTATTTTTTTATGTACCCGAGAACCGCCATAACCGCTGCCGGTGTCACGCCTGAGATGCGCGAGGCTTCGCCGATGGTTTTAGGGCGCACGCGGCTTAGTTTTGCCACCATCTCATTTGACAGCCCGCCTATTTTGGAATAGTCGATATCATCGCGAATCCGCAGTTTTTCGTCTTTTTTGAAAACGGCAATATCAGCCATCTGGCGTTTGATATAACCGGCGTATTTGGCATCCGTTTCTACCTCTTCATAAACGGCAGGCGGAAAATCTTTCAGCTCCGGCCAGAGGGTAAAGATTGTTTCACGTGAAACATCGTCGTATGACATCAGGTTGAAAGCCGTCCGCCGGACGCCGTCCTTTTTGTTTTTTATGGCCAAGGCGTCAAGCATGGCAGGTTTGGCAACAAGCTTTTCCGCCAGCGCGCGCAAATCCGCTATCTGTTCTCTTTTGCGGCAAAACATTTCATAACGCCTGCTGCCGACGCAACCGATGTCATAACCTTTTTCCGTCAAGCGCTGGTCGGCGTTGTCCGCTCTTAAATACAAACGATATTCTGAACGGGAAGTAAACATCCTGTACGGTTCGTCCACGCCTTTGGTTATCAGGTCGTCGACCATCACGCCGAGATAGGCTTCCGCGCGGTCAATATAAAATTCCCTGCCGCCGCCGGCAACCGCCAGAGCCGCATTTACCCCCGCCAAAAGCCCCTGAGCGGCGGCTTCTTCATAGCCGGTAGTCCCGTTTATCTGACCGGCCAAAAACAGGCCGGGAACTTTCTTTAATTGCAGACAATGGTCGAGTTCTCCGGGGTCGACATAATCATATTCTATGGCATAGGCATAACGGAGAATTTTAACGTTTTCCAAACCTTTAATCGTGTGAATGAAAGCTTCCTGTACATCGGCCGGCAAAGACGTGGAAATGCCGTTCGGATAGACGACATCCGTATTTAAGCCTTCGGGTTCAAGAAAAATCTGATGACTGTCACGATCGGCAAATTTGACAAGCTTGTCTTCTATGCTCGGACAATAACGCGGACCGACACCCTTTATCAAACCGGAAAATAAAGCGCATTTGGAAAAATTGTCGCGGATGATTTTATGCGTTTGTTCGTTGGTGTGGGTTATATGGCAGTCTATCTGCGGATTTTCTATTTTATCCGTCAGGTACGAAAAAGGCTCCGGATTATCATCGCCTTTTTGTACTTCCAGAATATTCCAGTCAATCGTTTTACCGTCAAGACGCGCGGGCGTGCCCGTTTTCAGGCGTCCGAGTTTTAAGCAGCGTTCCGCCAGAAACGGCGTGAGACCGGTACAGGAAACATCGCCGATTCTTCCGCCCGTCGTTGCCTTGTGACCGACAAACATAACACCGTTCAAAAACGTGCCCGTGGTCAAAACAACCGCGCCCGCCGACAGTTGTTCGCCGTTTGCCAAAACAACGCCGGTGCAACGCGAGCCGGAAAACAGCAAACCTTCGACGGCAGCCTGCAAAATTTGCAATCCCGGCTGCGCCTGCAGTTCTTCCTGCATGAATTTTCGATAAAGCTCCCGATCGGCCTGCGCGCGCGGACCGCGCACGGCGGGACCTTTTGACATATTGAGCAGGCGGAATTGAATGCCGGCTTTGTCGATAACCCGACCCATCAGGCCGTCCAGAGCATCAATTTCGCGCACCAGATGACCTTTGCCCAAACCGCCGATGGCCGGATTGCAGGACATTTCGCCGATGGTGGCGATATTGTGCGTGACCAGAAGCGTATCCGCACCCATCCTCGCCGCCGCCGCACAGGCTTCGCAGCCGGCGTGACCGCCGCCGACGACAATTACATCATATTTGTTTTTCGTTATCATATTTATTCGTTGTTTGGTTTGACCGTTTATGTCGTTTGATATTTTCTGCAAGAGTTATAACCTGTTTTAATTTATTTGTATATTATAAAAAATCATATAAAATGATTAATCATTATAATGAATATCTCAAACGGGGTCGCAATGATTATATGGGTGGGAATTTTTCTTAATCTGCTGCTTATTCTGGCTTTGGTTTACTTTATATATGATATTTTCCGTTTGTTTACGAATGCGGAATTTCGCCAATGTCCGCCGTATGTTCCGAGTTTCGGCAGACAAAAAGACATCATCATAGAGAGAACGTCCGCTTTGCTTGCGGACAGCAGCAAACAAATGCAGGTTCTTGACCCGGGCTGCGGCACGGGAACTCTGTTGATAAAGCTGGCAAAAAAGTTCCCTGAACACCGTTTTGTCGGCATAGAATGGCGCAAAACGACGGCTGCAATAGCCCGCCTGCGCACAAGAAAAATTAAAAATATCGAGATTATACAAGACGATATGTTCAATCAATCATTTTCCAACTTTAACATTATTATCTGTTTTTTAATGCAGCCGCTGATGGCAAGGTTTGGGGAAAAACTGAAACAGGACTGCAAACCGGGAACAATCGTTTTTTCCAACAGTTTCTATATTCCGGACGAAGAACCGGCCGAAAAAATAGAAACGGACGGCGTATATAAGTTCAAAGACGTTTATGTTTACCGCTACTGAACTTATTTGCCGATACAAAAACTGCCGAATATCTTATCCAAAATCTCGTTGACTTCCACCCGACCGGTGATTTTGCCGATTTCCCGTGCGGCCAGGCGGATATCTTCCGCCGCCAGTTCTATCGGCTTGGCAAGCGAAAAACTTTCCAGAGAAAAGCAAACGTTTTGCAAAACCTCCCGATAACGGCGACGGGTGATGAGCGCGCCGGAAGCGTCGGTAAAACCTTCCGCCAGACGACGGTTGATTTCGGCAAATAAGTCTTCCATTCCTTCGCGATATTTTGCAGAGATGACGATATAACCGTCTCCGGCAAGTTGTGAACACCGTTCGGCAGAAAGTTTGTCTTTTTTATTTATAACAAAAATTATTTTGTTTTTACATTTAGTTACAAGATTTTCAAAAGGTGAAAAATCAACATTTTCACCATCAACCAAAGCAATTATCAGATCGGCTTTTTCCGCTTTGTCATAAGCTATTTCAATGCCTTTTTTCTCTATTTGCTCGTCGGTTGTGCGCAAACCGGCCGTGTCCGTAAAAATAACCGGATAGCCGTTCAGATCCATATAAATGTCTATGGCATCGCGGGTTGTGCCGGCAATGTCGGAAACAATCACCGCTTCGCGCCGCGCCAGCGTGTTGAGCAGGCTCGATTTGCCGGCATTGGGTTCGCCGACAATCACCGCCCGAAAACCTTCGTGCAAATGCTCGCCGTATTCGCTCTGTTTAAGATGCTTTTCAATTTCGGCAAGCACATCCGCCGCTTTGGCCTCAAGTTCCGCCGTCAGGCCGGCGGGCAGATCTTCATCGGGAAAATCGATATAAGCTTCAAGATAGGCCAAAATATTAACCAGTTTTTCCCGCCAGCCGTCGTAAAGATTTTTAAGCTCGCCGCCTATCTGGCGCAGGGCATATTTCTGCTGCTCGCGCGTTTCCGCGTCTATCAGGTCGGCTAAACCTTCCGCCTCGGTTAAATCCATTTTGCCGTTGTAAAACGCCCGGCGGGAAAATTCCCCCGGTTCGGCCAGACGAAAACCGGAAATTTTCCCAAGGCTGTCCAACATGGATTCGATAACCGCCCTGGAACCGTGAGTATGAAATTCCACCGTATCTTCTCCGGTAAAAGAAGACGGCGCCTTAAAACACAAAATAAGAGCGTTGTCCAGATGCAGGCCTGCAGAATCGTAAACGGCGGCATAATACGCCCGACGGGGAACAATTTTTTCCACCGCCAGTTTTGTCAGTTGCGAAACGGCGGCAAAAGACGCGTCGCCGGAAACGCGAAAAACGGCCACACCGGATTTTCCGGCAACCGTCGATAAGGCATAAATCGTATCATTACTCATATTTTCCCCCGTTTTTTATTTTCAGGTATATAACGGCGGGCGGGTTTTTGGCAAGCATTTAATAAGGCCGTTTTTTCGGCTTCTGAGAGGTTTTTTATTTTATGTTAACACTTGTATCATATTTTTAGCTCAAAGGCACTCAGCAGCCTTCTGACGGACTCGATTTTTTTAAGGAATTGACAATGGCCAAACATCGCAAACTGATAATCTGGGATTTTGACGGCGTAATTTCCGACACCGAAAAACTGTGGGTGGAAAACCGCCGCCGCCTGCTTAATCAAAAATTCGGGCTCAACTGGGACTTTGCCACCGCCAACGACTGTATCGGCGGCAAAAGCGACAAAACCAAAAAAGAAGACCTCGCCCGAAGAGGTATTATCACCGACGACGATTTTTGGCAGGAAGCGTTGGCGGCCGATTATGAAACCATGAAACAGGGAATTGAACTCACTGAAGGCATCGAAAAGATTTTTGCCAACCGGAATTTTGACCAATGCATTGCGACCGGCGGCACCAAAGACAAGACGGCGGTCAAAATCGAAGCCGTCGGCATCGGCAAATATTTTCCGCCGGAAAAAATTTTTACCGCCGATATGGTGGAGCACGGCAAGCCCGAACCGGATTTGTTTCTGTTGGCAGCCAAAACCATGGGATATGAGGCAAAAGACTGCTTTGTGATAGAAGATTCTCTCGCCGGGCTGCGGGCGGGGTTGGCTGCCGGCATGACAACAGCCGCTTTTCTCGGGTTTGAGATGAATCAGTCGCCGCACAATCTGCAAAAGGTAAAAGAGCTGGGTATAAAGCATATCTTTTATGACATGGAAGAGATTGGAAAATTTATTCTTGAAAAATAGACAAAAATATGTTAGTCTATTGTCGTAACCAAAAATTATTAGAGATGAAATTTAAAAATTTATTATTTGTCGGAATTCCGGCAGTTGTTTTTGTTATCCTGGTTCTTTTAAGCCTTGCTTTTTGCAATGGCACCGGCATAATTATGGGATTGGGCGTCGGTATCATAACATTTTGTAAACTGACGTTCAGTGACGTGAATTATAAGCCGTGGGTAAGAATAGGATGGTCGCTGATTATGGCTGTCATATTCATGGCGGCGATGATGACCCAAAACATATGGATTATCGTTATGGGAGTCGTTGTCTGCCTTTTGATATACGCTTTCATTCAATATCTTACGATATGGATGGATTTGCAGTATATATATGATAAGGAAACAAACGGCTGCGTTTTCTGGTGTATATTCTTCATCGTAACTGTCGGCGGATGGTATCTGATCGACAAAATGGAGGAAGATTATAGCAGGCTTGGGGCTGAATTTGAACAAGCCGAGTTTGTCGATATCCAATCCATAGCGGTGGAAATATATAATGACAACACCTATTACGTCGTTACAACCGAGGACGGAAACGTTATTGGTGTCGACGCTCGCAAATTTCCGGAAATCCGTTCGGCATCAAGCGACAACAAAATAAGATATGTCGTTGACGACTGGGTTTCGGGAAGTATCGAGCAACCCTATCTGCTGGAGTTGAAATAACCGACAAAGAAAAAAACAAACCCCGCTTTCCGAAAGAAAGCGGGGTTTTTTCAAGTTTGCTTATTTTAAGAATTCATATTGTTGAAAAAGTCTTCGTTGTTTTTGCTTTGTTTGAGTTTGTCGAGCAAAAACTCCATACCGTCGGTCATACCCATCTGCATCAGCACGCGACGCAAAACCCACATCTTGGTAAGAGTGGCTTTGTCCACCAGCAATTCTTCCTTACGGGTGCCGGAACGGGTGATGTCGATGGTCGGAAACAGGCGTTTATCGGTCAGTTTGCGGTCGAGAATGATTTCCGAATTGCCGGTACCTTTGAATTCTTCAAAAATCACTTCGTCCATGCGCGAACCGGTATCTATCAAGGCGGTGGCAATAATGGTTAAAGAACCGCCTTCTTCAACATTGCGGGCGGCGCCCAAAATGCGTTTCGGCCGCTGGAGAGCGTTGGCGTCAACACCGCCGGTCAAAACCTTGCCGGAAGAGGGGACAACCGTATTGTAAGCCCGACCGAGGCGGGTAATGGAATCGAGCAGAATAACCACGTCTTTTTTGTTTTCTACCAGTCTTTTGGCTTTTTCAATAACCATTTCCGCAACCTGAACATGGCGGGAGGCCGGTTCGTCAAAGGTGGAAGAAATCACTTCGCCTTTAACCGAACGGGTCATGTCGGTCACTTCTTCGGGGCGTTCGTCAATCAACAACACCATCAGATAAATTTCCGGATGGTTGGTGGAGATGGCATGCGCGATGTTTTGCAGCATAACGGTTTTGCCGGTGCGCGGCGGCGCCACAATCAGCCCGCGCTGGCCTTTGCCCTGAGGAGCGACCAGATCGATGATGCGGGTGGTATAGTCCTTGTCGCCGCAAATAATGTCAAAGTCGAGCTTTTCCGTCGGGTAAAGCGGCGTGAGGTTGTCAAAATTGATGCGGAGTTTGGATTTTTCCGGATCGTCAAAATTGATGCGGTTGATTTTGGTTAAGGCAAAATAACGCTCGTTATCTTTCGGAGCGCGGATTTCTCCTTCAATGGTATCACCGGTGCGCAAACCGTATTTTTTGACCTGGGCGGGGGAAACATATATGTCGTCGGGACCGGCCAGATAATTGGACTGGGCTGAACGCAAAAAGCCGAATCCGTCCTGTAAAACTTCGATTGTTCCTTCGCCGTTGATGACATTGTCATCGGAGGCTACTTTTTTCAAGATGGCAAACATCAAATCCTGCTTGCGCATGGAGGAGGCATCTTCTATTCCCAGGGCTTCCGCTTCCGTCAGCAGTTCCTGAGGAGATTTCTGTTTCAATTCGTTTAAGTGCATAGGTTGTCCGTTTCGATTGATTGTTGAAGGGGAGTGTGTTATGGAAAATAAAAAAGATCTGTTGCCAGCAGAGCAACTTTGTCTGCTTTATAAATCATTGCCTGCCGTTTGTCAAATGTTTGTTCGTTTGAAAAAGTTTTCAACAGCCCGCCCCGCCATACATAAAAAATATAAAGTTATTGTTGTGTTTTGTAGATAGACGGTCAAAAAGTGGATAACTTTTTATTCACATGCTTATCCACATATTGCGTTCCTGTCGGCAAAACTGTTAATAAAATATTAAACAATACGAGACGGGCAAGTTCGGACAACGAGTCAGCTTTGTAAACAAAAAAATTTACCATTTGTTAATAAAATCTGTTATCTTCTTTTATCCGGCGGGTGGATAAAACTTATTCACCTGTGAGTATTTTGCTTTATTGAATTTGAATTATGTGCATTTGCGAGTATAACAGACAAAAAGCCCCCGGTTTTGCACAGGGCTGTGAATAAGTTTTAGGTCAAGAAGATGAAACTGATTGCCATTACCGGCTCCATCGGCTGCGGAAAAACAACCATCTCCCGGATGATAAGGGAAGAAGGCTATGTGGTTTTTGACGTGGACGGTTGGGTGCGCCGGCTCTATTACAGAAAAGATTTTATCAACCGTATCCGCGAAGTGTATCCGGAAACGGTGGACGGCTGGACGGTCGATAAAAGAAAACTGCGCAACATCGTTTTTAACGATTATGATCAGTTGAAAAAACTCGAATCGATGACGCATCCTTTTTTGCGCCGCTATCTGAAAGATGTTATCCGCCGCAACAGCGGCAGCAATAAACTGTTTTTCATCGACGTGGCTCTGTTGTTTGAAATGAACTGGCAAATTTACTGCGATCGGGTGATTGTGGCCGACGTGGCTTATGAAATACAGAAAAAACGGGTCATGGAACGCGACCGCGTCAACGGAGAAGATTTTGACAAGATAAACAACGTGCAGATGAAAAACGAACTGAAGAAAAAACTTGCCGACGCGGTGATTGATACCGATAAGCCGCTTAATCTGCTCAAACTTGAGGTGATTAACCTGCTGGCGGAATTGGAACAGGAAAGATGAAAAACAATTTAAGGGAAATCGTTTTTGATACGGAAACAACCGGTTTGTCGCCGGAAGGGGGCGACAGACTGGTGGAAATCGGCGCGGTGGAACTTATCAACCATATTCCGACCGGGCGAACCTATCATCAGTATATCAACCCCGAACGCAGCGTGCCCGAAGAGGTGGTTGCGGTACACGGTCTGACGGAAGAATTCTTAAAAGATTATCCGGTTTTTGCCGAGGTAGCCGCCGCGTTTACGGAGTTTGTCGGCGATGATGGTATTTTGGTGGCGCACAATGCCTCTTTTGATATCAAGTTTATCAATTATGAGCTTAAAAAAACAGGCCTGCCGGAATATGACTGGGAGCGGGTGGTCGATACGTTGGAAATTGCCCGCAAAAAATTTCCCGGCGCCAAAAACAACCTCGATGCTTTGTGCAAAAGGTTTAATGTAGACAACAGTCGCCGCACCAAACACGGCGCTTTGCTCGATGCCGAACTGCTGGCCGAAGTTTATCTGGAGCTTTTGGGCGGCGCCGAACCGAGCATGTTGCAGGCCGAAGGCGAAAACAGGGAAAAAACGGGCGCCGGCGAAATTGTTTTTGCCGCCGAACGCAAAATGCGTCCGCAAAGGTTTTTCCCCGTCAGCGCGGAAGAAGAAGCCGAACATCTGGAATTTTTGCAAAACAAGCTTAAAAACGCCTTGTGGCTTGCCGGCGAGGAAACTGCCGCGGAGGCTAAGGCCTGATTGCCGCCGCTCCGACAAGCGAAAAGGCGGATATGGTGTCGCCCATGCCGACCAGCGTTTGCGGCCGGTCGATGATGATGGCGGGAACGGCGATAATATTCCGGTCTTTGTAGCTGCCGATGCCGGTTGAGGCAAAAGAACCGTCGTTTATAAGCGCGGCAAGCTCCTTGACGGTCTGCAGGCCGACGGCTGAGGGCGGCAAACCGGCGGCGGCCGTTATGTCAACGGGAGCGGCAAGCCTGCCTTCCCGCGCTTTGGAGGCGGCGGCAACGGCAGCAAGCAGCATGCCGTTCAGATTATTTGCCGGCGGCAACGGAAAATTTGTGTTTTGCAAAGTAAGATAAAAACCGTATGTATGCAGTTGTATCCGCGGGCAGGAGGTTTGCCGGGCAATTATGTCTGCCGCAAGCAACAGGTTTTCGGCGTTCGGCTGCCGGCGACAGCTTTCGGCCGCTTTGCCAAAACCCAAAACTTCCAGTATGTCCGCCGCTTCTCTTTCGTTTGCTCCGCAGGAATCGACCAAAGGCATGATCTTGCGGGCAATTTGTTCACGCACGGCCAAATCCTGAGTGGAGGCGATTTCCAGATGAATCAGTGGCCGCGGCTTCTTTTGCCGCCATTTTTCGATGAGCGGCAGGGTTTTTTCAAGATGATAAAGACCGTTGTTTTTCTCGCTTAATGCCTGATATCCGGATAAAATGACAATATCAACCGGTTCGCGCTCCGTGTAGTCGGCAAAGTTTGGGTTGATTTGCAGATTGAACAGAGCCGGGTCGTAGGTGGCGATAAAGCGGTTGGACTTCGGGCAAACGTATGTTTTGCCGCCGATATCGAGGCGGTCGTCTTTGGAAAATTCAATAATCCAGTGAACGGGCGCTTTTTCGTTCGGGCGGTCGATGGCGAAAGCCGGCCGCAATTTTCCGTTTTCGTCAAAAGAAAGAAGATTGTTTCTGCGGTAAAAGCAGTCTGCCTGAGTTTTCGGCAGGCAGGCGGTGTGGACGACGATTTTTTGGATATCCGTAAGCGAGAGGGTGTTGGCGATAATGCCGGCTTGCGCGCCCATTTGCAGCTTTTTTAAACCGAGATTGTCTTCCATCCAGCGACGGAGTTCGGCGTCCGCGGCAATCCATTCTTCGGCAATGCCGGCCGTAAAGCAGCGGAATACGCCGCGAAAAATGTCTTTGGGATTGTCGATGGCGCGTTTTGAATCGTCTTCAAGTTCGGCAGGGGTGATTTCCAGTTTTTTTATGTAGTCGGCAAGTTCCCGACCGGATATTTTAACGACGGAATCGACGTTGACATTGAAAGCCGCCGCCAGAGTGCCGATGTTTTTCAGCTCTTTGAGAACATGCGGAACGATTTTATATTTTTCGCGCCAGCAGGCGCCCTGTTCGTCAGGGGAGAACGACATTTTGCAGCCCTTCCGTTTTCATCAGCGCGAAGGCATAGGTGCAAATTTCGGACAAAGCCCGATTAAATTTGAGTTTGGAAGCGGTTAGGATATACCATTGTTTTAATTTTTCGTCGGTGAGCAGAGGCTGATTGACCGGTTCGTCAAGCAGTTTTAAGGCCAGTGCGAATTGTCCGTCGTCAACGTAGCTTTCCGCTTTTTGCAGGGCGGCAATGTCGCGGACGACGGGATCGTTGTCCATGCTGCCGGAAATGTGGATATATTTGTTTATTTTGCGCAGCAGGCGGTCTTGCCAGCTGCCCTGATTGTCCAGTTTTGCGGCCAGCTGCCGGCAGATTTGCCGATAGTCGGCGGCAAGATTTCTGTCTGAAGGATATTGGCGGGAAGAATTGTTATATACATAATCAACCGCGTTTTTTATCTCCGGCTGCGAGACGGACAGTTGTCTTAATATTTCCGCTTCAAAACGAACGGGCTGGCCGCCGGCGGCATTTTCGCGCAGCATCAGCGCGGCGCTCAGCATCAGCGCGCCGTCGTTGGAGACCTGCGCCAGTCTGAAAGTTCTTTTTTCCAGAGCGTCCAGCCTTTCGCCCATGCTGATGACGGCCGAAGAATCGGCTTTGATGTTCATGTATTGGGCGGTCAGGTTTTCCATTTTGCCGACCTTGTCTTCCAGACGGTTAAGAGCATTGCTTATGCTTTCGGGGATAATGTATTTGACTTCGGTTATCGTTTCCGCCGGTCGGCTTATCGGCGCAGCAACGTTTTGCGGATTGTCAACGGGTTGAGTTAAGGGTTCGGTATTGTCGCCGGCGTTGTTGTCCGCCGCGGAAACAGGCGGCAGTTTTTCCAGATACAGCAGCGCGGCGGCGGCAAACAGAGCCAGCGCAAGCAAAAACAGAAACAAGCTGAAGACAAAAAAGCCCCTGCCGCCGGCAGAACGGGGTTCTTTTGCGGCGGCAACCGCCGTTTTCTGCTCTGTTGCCGGCGTTTTATCGCCGTTGTTTTCGGGGGCGGCGGATTTATCTTTTTTCATGGCCTGTTTTCCTTTGTAAAATTTTACATAATGGTTTATAGTAGCCGCCAAAGGTTAAAATTTTATCAAAGAAGAAACAATGATAGTTTTGGGAATAGAAAGCAGCTGCGACGAAACGGCGGCCGCGCTGGTCAATGAAAAAAAAGAGATTCTGGCGGAAACCGTGCTGTCGCAGGAAGAACACAAACTTTACGGCGGCGTGGTGCCGGAAATTGCCGCCCGCGCGCATCTTAATCATATAGAGGATATTATTGAGCATACGTTTCGCAAGGCGGGATTGGAGCCAAAAGATCTTGATGCCGTAGCGGCCACCTCCGGCCCCGGTCTTATCGGTGGGGTGGTGGTCGGCGTTATGGCGGCCAAGGCTTTGGCTTTTGCGCTCAACAAGCCGTTTGTGGCGGTGAACCATTTGGAAGGTCATGCCCTGGTTGCCAGACTGACAAACGGCGTGGAATATCCTTATCTCCTTTTGCTTGTTTCCGGCGGGCACTGCCAGATTTTGGTCGTTAAGGGGGTAGGGCGGTATGAACGCCTCGGCACCACCATCGACGATGCTGCCGGCGAGGCTTTCGACAAAGTGGCAAAAATGCTTGGGCTCGGTTATCCGGGCGGACCGATGATTGAAAAATCGGCCGCCGCCGGCAACGAAAACCGTTTTGTTCTGCCTCATCCGCTGCGCGGTTCCGATGACTGCAACATGTCTTTTTCCGGCTTAAAAACGGCGGTGCGCAAAATTATTGAGTCTTACGGTAACGACGATAATATTGAACATGTCATATTGCCGCAAAAAGACGTGGCCGATATTTGCGCCTGTTTTCAGAAAACGGCGGCTGAATGTCTGACGGAAAAAACGGCGCGGGCGGCCGACTATTTCAGGCGCCGCTATCCGGAGGGAAAACATCTGGTGGTTGCCGGCGGTGTGGCGGCAAACGGCTATTTGCGGCAAAAACTTATGACTTTGGCGGAAGATAAGGGATTGATATTTGCGGCGCCGCCGGTGCGCTGGTGCACCGACAACGGGGTAATGATTGCCTGGGCGGGGTTGGAACGCTTTGCCGAAGGACTGACCGACGGGCTCGACTTTAAGCCGCGGCCGCGCTGGCCGCTTGACGAAAACGCGCCGAAAGCCGCCGGAGCGGGAGGTGTAAAAGCATGAGACCCGAAAAGGAAATTTTGGAAATTTTTGATATTTTTGCCGCCAAAGATCCGGCTCCGGCAAGCGAATTGCATTATCGCAATGCTTTTACCCTGTTGGTTGCCATCGTGCTTTCCGCGCAAAGCACCGACAAAGGCGTGAACAAAGCGACCGCCGCGCTGTTTGAGGTTGCCGACACGCCGCAAAAGATGTTGGCTTTGGGGGTGGAAAGGCTTAAAGAGTATATCAAAACCATCGGTCTTTATAACAACAAGGCCAAAAACATCATCGCACTCAGCGAAATTCTTGTCCGTGACTGCAACGGCGAAGTTCCCGCCGACCGGCAAAAGCTGGAAAGTCTGCCCGGGGTGGGGCATAAAACGGCCAACGTGTTGCTTAACGTATGGTTTAAGCAACCGACCATGGCGGTGGATACGCATGTTTTCCGTATTGCCCACCGGTTGGATTTCAGTCAGGGAAAAACCGTTGATGCCGTTGAAAAAGACCTGCTTAAAGCGTTACCGGAAAAATACCTGATGTATGCCAATCACTGGCTGGTGCTGTTCGGCCGCTATATCTGCAAAGCGCAGAAACCGGATTGTGCCGTCTGCCCGGTAGCAAAATATTGCCGTTCGGCGGATAAAAGGGGTTGATCCGAAAGCAGCGTTAAAAAATGAACGGTGTTTTTTCAAAAAATTATCATAAATAAAAAAGCCCTGAAAAATCAGGGCTTTGCTGTTCTTTTGCAAAACAAAAGATTAAATCATCGCCATACCGCCGTTGATGTTGATGGTTTGGCCGGTGATATATTGCGCTTCGTCGCTGGCAAGGAAAGCGACCACGTTGGCAATATCCTGGGCTTCGCCGAGTTTGGCTTCGGGGATTTTGGCCAGGAGAGCGGCTTTGACGTCGTCGGGCAAAACATCGGTCATTGGGGTTCTGATAAAGCCCGGGGCGATGGAATTGACGGTAATGCCGCGGGAACCGACTTCCTGAGCCAAACATTTGTTCATGGCAATCATGCCGGCTTTGGAGGCGGAATAGTTGGCCTGTCCGGCGTTGCCGGTAACGCCGACAACGGAAGCAATGCCGATAATACGGCCGAAACGGCGTTTCATCATACCGCGAACGGCCGCTTTTGCCAGTTTGAAACCGGCGGTCAGGTTAACGTCCAAAACCAGCTGCCAATCTTCGTCGCTCATGCGGATGAAAAGATTGTCGCGGGTCAGGCCGGCGTTGTTGACCAAAATGTCGATACGGCCGAATTTTGCTTCTACGTCTTTTACCAGCTGGCTGATGGCTTCGGAATTGCCGAGATCGGCCACAAAACATTCTACGTTTGCGCCGAGTTCTTCCTTGAGTTTTTCCATTCTTTCCGGGCTGCGGTCGGTTAAGGCAAGGGTTGCGCCCTGGGCATGAAGCGTGCGGGCGATTTTATCGCCGAGGCCGCCGCTGGCTCCGGTGATGAGAGCAACTTTATCTTTGATTTCAAACATATTGTTTTTCCTTTTGTTAAGAGTGGTTTGTTTTAGAGGTTTTTGGCCAGTTCTTCAATATCTGCCGGCGAGCAGACGGAGGCCGCATGAATTTCCTTAAAGCTTCTTTTTACCAGACCGGAAAGAACTTTGCCGGCGCCGAGTTCGTAAATGTCGGTTACGCCCTCTTCGTTCAGGAAATTCATGGTTTCGCGCCAGCGCACGCTGCCGGTAACCTGTTCGACGAGCCTTTTGATAATTTCTTTTTCGTCGGTTACCGGAGCGGCAAGCACGTTTGAAATGAGCGGAATTTCGGCAGGTCGCGCTTCCACTTCCATCAGCACGCGGGCCATGGTTTCCGCCGCGGGCTGCATCAGCGGGCTGTGAAACGGCGCGGAAACGGGCAGTTTGATGCAGCGTTTGGCGCCGAATTCCGGGGCAATTTCCACCGCTTTGTCAATGGCGGCCATATGTCCGGAAAGCACAACCTGTCCGTCGGAGTTGTCGTTGGCGGCCACGCAGACGGATTTTTCGTCGCGGCAGGCTTCGACCAGGGCGTTGATGTCTTTGAAAGAAACGCCGATGACGGCAGCCATGCCGCCCACACCGAAAGGAACGGCCTTTTGCATGGCGTCGCCGCGGGCACGGAGCAGGCGCGCCGTGTCTGCCAGCGAAAAAACGCCGGCCGCGCAGGCGGCGGAATATTCGCCGAGAGAATGTCCGGCAACATAGGCAGCCTTGTCTTTCAGGTTAATGCCGAATTCTTTTTCCAAAACCCGCACAACCGCCATGGAAACGGCCATCAGAGCCGGTTGGGTGTTGGCGGTCAGGGTAAGTTCCTGTTCGGGACCGTTTGCCATCAGGTCAAAAAGTTTTTGGTTTAAGGTGTCGTCAACTTCGTTGAAAACTTCCCGCGCCGCGGCAAAATTTTCGGCAAGATCTTTGCCCATGCCGACAAATTGAGAACCCTGGCCGGGAAAAACAAAAGCATTTTTCATCAAAAAAGCCTTTCTCCTGGTTGTTGTCTTTTAGAGCTTTTTTAAGCGTATATAGCAAAAAAAGTCAAGTTTAAAACAAGTTTTGTTAACCTAAGAGAAAGATTTGCCCGATTATATTAAATTGTCGGACTTGAAATGAAAAACTGGAGAAAAGACTATGTTTGAACTGGCATCGGAGTTGGCTGCAAAAGATTTTGTGGTTGACATGAAGCTGTGTCGCGTATTATTTGAAGACAACAGGTTTTACCCGTGGCTGCTTCTTGTTCCGCGCCGCGAAAAAGTGAAAAACATGACCTTTCTGACCATGGCCGATCGGTTGCAGCTGATGCGCGAAACGGCTTTATGCGAGGAAGTGATAAGCGAACTGTATAAGCCTGCGCAAACCAATGTTGCCGTAATCGGCAACAAACCGGCGCAGCTATGTGTGCATGTTTTGGCTCGTTTTGAAGAAGATCCGGATTGGCCTGCAACCGTATGGGAAGGGCATAAGGAACAATATGCGCCCGAGAAAAAGAAAGAAATGATAAGCAACATCAAACGAGCCGTTATGATTAAAATGACGGACGGCCGTTTTTGTCAGCATTAATTTAACGGGAAAGAAAAAAAGATATTATGGCTAAAAGCAAAAAGAAAGAAAAAATAACGCTGTATTATAAAATCAGTCGGAGAATATACGGTTTGACGATGATTGCTTTCGGTTGGCTGCTGCTTGCCGCCGTCTGTTTTTATTCGCCGGCCGACAGTTCTTTTAATTTGGCGGCAGAAGGCACCGATAATTTTTTCGGCTATACGGGAGCGAGCGCGTCGGCGGTTATTCTTACCTTTTCGGGATTGGTGCTGCCGGTGTTTGTTTTGCCGGTAATGGCGTGGGGATATCGTTTTTGTTTGCTTGAAAAGACAAGTTTTTTCTTTTTGCGCTTTGCGGTTTGGTTGGCGGGGTTGGTTGTTGCCACGGCGGCTTTTGACTTTATACCCGGTGCGGCGCCGGTCGGCGGCGTTATCGGTGAGATGCTCAATATTCGTTTGTTTAGTCTGTTGCCGGAATTTTCTTTTCGCCGACAGAGCGTTGCGGCGGCGGAATTTTTGTTTGTGCTGATTGCGCTGAGTTATTCCCTGAACATTACGGCCGGACAGTGGTACGGAACCGTTAAAAAAACGGTGCTTTTTCTGTGGCGGGGAATTTGCGCCTTATGCCGCGGTTTGTTGGCGTTGCCGACATTAGCCAAAAAACTTTTGTCGGAAACAAGCGGTTGTCGCTCCGAAAAGGAGAATAAAGAAAAGAAGGATAAAAAAGAGGAAAAATCTCAAACTCCCGTTGAAAAGAAGACGGAACCAAAACTTGTCGCCGGCAAACCGGTCGGCAAAAGCAAAGACAAAGACGGTTATCGCTATCCGGATATTTCTTTGCTGGCGGCTCCCAAAAACAAACCCGGTGCGGTTGCCATGGGAGAAAAAGAGCTGCAGGCCGTGGCCGCAAAACTGGAAAATGTTTTGCAGGAATTCGGGGTTAACGGAAAAATAGTAAAGATTCGTCCGGGGCCGGTGGTAACGCTCTATGAACTGGAGCCGGCTCCGGGCACGAAAACCGCCCGGGTAATAGGTTTGGCAGACGATATTGCGCGTTCGATGTCGGCCGTTTCGGTACGTATTGCGGTGGTTTCGGGATCCAACACCATCGGTATAGAGCTGCCCAATATTATGCGCGAAATAGTCTGGTTGCGGGAGTTGTTTGAGGGAGAGGGATTTCGCAATACCAAAAACGCGCTTAACGTCGTTTTGGGCAAAGATATCGGCGGCGAAAGCGTTTATGCCGATCTGGCCAAAATGCCGCATTTGCTGGTGGCGGGCACGACCGGTTCGGGCAAATCGGTGGGGATGAACGCCATGATTTTGTCGCTTTTGTATCGTCTGCGGCCGGAAGAATGCAAGTTGATCATGATTGATCCGAAAATGCTCGAATTTTCCGTTTATAACGGCATTCCGCATTTGTTGACGCCGGTGATTACCGATCCGGCGAAAGCCGTGTTGGGGCTGAAATGGGCGGTAAAGGAAATGGAAGACCGTTATCGGGCAATGGCGCAGCTCAATGTACGCAACATTTCCGGCTACAACAAGAAACTGGAAGAAATGCGCGAAAAAGGCGAACGTTTTGTACGCACCGTGCAAACGGGTTTTGATCCGGATACGGGGGCGCCGCTTTTTGAAGATCAGGAACTCGATTTGACGCCGTTGCCGTATATTGTGATTGTGGTTGACGAAATGGCGGATTTGATGCTGGTGGCCGGCAAAGAAGTGGAAGCGGCAATTCAGCGTTTGGCGCAGATGGCGCGGGCGGCCGGCATTCATCTTATTTTATCGACGCAAAGGCCGTCGGTCGATGTCATCACCGGCGTTATCAAGGCCAACTTTCCGACGCGCATCAGCTTTCAGGTTACGTCCAAGGTGGACAGCCGCACCATTTTGGGCGAGCAGGGGGCGGAAAAACTGCTCGGCATGGGCGATATGTTATATATGCCTTCCGGACAACGTCCGGTTCGTGTTCACGGCGCTTTTGTAAAAGATCAGGAAGTGGAAAAAATTGTCGAATTCTTAAAGGCGCAAAAAGAGCCGGAATATGTGGAGGGCGTAACCGAAGGCGAACTTAACGTCAAAGACGGCGGCGCGGTGTTTGATAAGACGTCTATGGGCGGCGGCAACGGTGACGACGATCTTTATAATCAGGCGGTGGAAATTGTGCGCAACGATAAAAAAGCCTCCATCAGCTATGTTCAGCGGCGGCTGCGAGTAGGTTACAACCGGGCGGCGGTGCTGATTGAACGGATGGAAGAAGAGGGTATTGTTTCCGCTCCCGACCATACCGGCAAGCGCGAAGTGTTGTAAGAAGGAAATTTTGGGTTTGTATAAACAAAAACCGTCGCGGGAAAAGGATCGTTTTTTTGCAACACTCAAATAATAACCCAACCAAAGTTTGATTTCAAGATTATTTTGACATTTATCAAAATGTTATAAAATTTCCGGAAAACCAAGGGGAAGCCTTGAAAGCTGTTGCAAAAAAACGATCGTTTAAGCGCATCGCCTTTTTGCCATGTATATTTTGCAAAATATCAAAGGACTATGGCT